>NZ_ATVC01000007.1 GCF_000420525.1 Aquaspirillum serpens DSM 68 | reverse complement strand
GTGGATGCGCTACGCTTATCCCCCCTACGTTATTTGTTTCGCAATCTTTTTTTTCGGCAATTCCATGCCGTACGTAAACATTCAGATCACCAAAGGTGCAACACGGCAGCAGAAGGCGGAGTGGATGCGCTATGTTTATCCACCAAATTACTCACTCAAACTCCATCTGCTTTACTATATCCGGTAACGGGTAACCCCAATCGTTCGGATACCAGCCTTTAGCGAAAAATTTATGAAATGATGACCACGGCCAATCTTTAACTTGCTGTACTAGGCCATGTTTAACTGGATTAAAATGAATGTAATCTAAATGATTTTGCCAATCTATTTCATCACGAATTTGGTGTTCCCAAAATCGGCGTTGCCATACTTGGCGTTCATTTCTGTGATTGGTCTGTCTATCTAAATCTCGTGATACGCGTTTCTTTATTTCTCGCCAACGAGATGAAAAATCGCTATCACCCTGCGGTAATTGCCAAATGCAGTGCAGGTGATCCGGTAAAATTACAATGGCTTCAATGATAAAAGGTTTTTCAAGCAATGTTTGCCTGAAAGCCTGCCGTAAACAATCAATATGATTTTCGTTGTTAAACCATGGTTTTCTGTTTTTTGTCACGACGGTGAAAAAATATTTTCCGCCCGGGCTTTGGGCTCGTCGATAGTTGCTCATGTTTGAAGTTGGGCAGGTGTTGGTGGATGCGCTGTGCTTATTCGCCCTACGCCGGTGTATTCCTTTTGGTTGGTGGATGCGCTACGCTTATTGACCCCACACCAGTATTCGGGTTGAGATAATCGTAGCGCGTCCACTCAATAAAAATCCGTTTAAATAAATTGAGATTTAAAACGGAATATCATCGTCCATATCGTCAAAATTCGCCGGCTGATTGCTGATTGGCGCGGGGGCTTGACGGCGTGGGGCGGGTGGGGGTGCGCTGGGGCGGGCGGGGGGCGTATCGTCACGCATCGCGTGATAACCGTTATCTTCCATCATCGGTGGCACAGCATCATAGCCACCGCCCATTCCACCACTGTCACGCCCCCCTAACATCTGCATTTGGTCAGCAATAATCTCTGTGGTGTAACGATCTTGGCCGTTTTTATCTTGCCACTTACGGGTTTGCAAACGGCCTTCGATATACACCGGACGGCCTTTTTTCAAATACTCACCAGCAATCTCAGCCAAACGGCGATACATCACAATATTGTGCCACTCGGTACGCTCTTGTTTTTGGCCGTTTTTATCTTTCCATGTATCCGTTGTGGCAATACTGAAATTGCACACCGCTTCACCGCTGGCCATATACCGAACTTCTGGGTCACGTCCCAGATTGCCTACCAAAATCACTTTATTGACAGAGGCCATGTTGAAATTCTTTCATCAGAGGTTAGGGAAAATAGCGTTTATGCTTATTGGGTTGAGTCTACAATAAATAAAGCAGGTCGCTTGTGAAAGTCAACCTGATTGCGTGGCCATTTTGCCACGGGTTGGCTGATGATCGTCTCGCTGGCGAGAGTCAGATCACAGGCCACCGTTAAACGTGTGTCAGGGGCCAGCGTTTGTAACAAGCTGTCGATCATCGCCATATTGCGGTAGGGCGTTTCAATAAATAACTGTGCCGCCTTTTCTTTGCGTGAACGCTGCTCCAACTGTTTCAACGTTTGCTGTCGTGTGGCGGTATCCGCTGGTAAATAACCATGAAAACTAAAACGCTGCCCATCCGAACCCGATGCCATTAAAGCCAAAACAATCGACGAGGGCCCCGCTAGTGGGCAGACGGTAAAACCGGCTTGGTGCGCACGCTTTGCTAATTTCGCCCCCGGGTCGGCAATGCCGGGGCAACCCGCATCAGAAATCAATCCCACATCGTGCCCAGCTTGTAGCGGCGCTAATAACGCAGCAACGGCATGATCTGGCGTATGTTCATTCAGCTCTTGTAACCATAATTGCTGCAATGGGGTGTGCAAACCCAGCGTTTTCAGATGGCGGCGCGCTACTTTGGCTGTTTCGACCACAAAATGCTGTAAATGTTGTACCCGCTGTAACTGCGCGGGTGCGAGCCAATCGGGCATTGGCATCTCACCCAGTGGTGTTGGAATCAGAAATAGCGTGGCCATTACAATACCTCAAGCCCTTCGGCTGCCAAAAAGCCAATCAAAGCAAAGACAGGCAACCCAATTAAGGCGTTCGGGTCGGTCGATTCAATGCGCTCGATCAACGCACCGCCCAAACCCTCGCTTTTTGCTGCTCCAGCACAGCGCAGCGCATCCGGCTCGCGGGCAAGGTAGGCGGCGATTTGTGCGTCGCTGTAGTCACGCATCACCACACGCGTAATATCCACCATCTCTTGGCTGTGTCCGGTTGCGCTATTGAAAAGACAGAGCGCGGTATGAAAGGCCACTGTCTGGCCACGCATGGCTTGAAGCATGGCAACAGCTTTTTCGTGCGTTCCGGGTTTGCCCAGTTGTTGCCCCTCTAACAGCGCCACCTGATCCGAACCAATAATCAAGGCTTGTCGATAAGCATGAGCCAGTGATTTGGCTTTGTCGCGGGCGAGGCGTTGTGCTGTGGCGGCGGCAGTTTCACCGGCCAGTGGTGTCTCATCACAGTCCGGTGCAATAGCGGCAAAATCCAGTCCAAAACGAGCTAACAAAGCGTGGCGAAAGGGAGAGGTCGAAGCCAAGATTAAACGGGGTGTGGTGGACATAAGTATGCGTTTTCTTTGACAAGGTAAAGCGCTGGATTATATCATGCGCGGTTTATGTCAACCCCGATTTTGATCGACAGCCTCTCATTTGCCCGAGATCGGCAAAGCCGCAGTGGCCGCATAGCATTGGCTAAGCTGGCACGAGTGGTCGAGGAACTGGCCGCTACTGATGGTGAGCTGGTGTGGTCGCTACAAGGTGATATCGATACCTTGTCGCGTCCTTTTTTGCGCTTGCAAATTCAAACCGTACTGACCTTGCGTTGCCAACGTTGTCTCGAAACCATGCCGTTCTCGCTTGATGTTGACAGCCGTATCACACTCTTTACCTCTGAGGCTCGCCTCGAGTCGGCCTGTGAAATGGACGAGAGTTTAGATGCGATTGTTGCAACAGAAGAACTCAATATAGAGGCGTTGATTGAAGACGAAGTGCTGTTGGCCCTGCCGATAGCGCCGCGCCACGAAAACTGTGGCAATGCGGCACTGGAGCGCAGCCGTGCCGAACGCCCCAACCCCTTTGCCGTGCTGGCCAGCCTGAAACGCCAGCCCGAGTAAAACCCTATCCGTTTCAAGGAGTCATCATGGCTGTTCAACAGAACAAAAAATCCCCGTCCAAGCGCGGTATGCATCGTGCCCACGACTTTCTGACCGCCCCTGCTTTGGCAGTCGAAGCTTCCACCGGTGAAGTTCACCTGCGCCACCACATCAGCCCTAACGGTTTCTACCGTGGCCGCAAAGTCGTGAAAGCAAAAGGCGAATAAGCTTTTGCTCCGGCGGCATGGACTGAGTTTCAGGCCGAATCAACCCAGTCAAGCCGTGCCTTTCGCACGGCTTGACTTTTCCCGCGTCTTACTCAAATGACCCTAACCGTTGCCATTGATGCAATGGGCGGCGACGTTGGCGTTGCCGTCACCGTGCCAGCGGCACTGGCCTTTCTCGAACAGCATTCCGACGTCCATCTGATTTTAGTTGGACAAGAAGAGGCTATCTCTGCCCAACTACAAAAGGCCCATCTTCGCGATCACCCTCGGCTGACCATTCATGCCGCGAGTCAGGTGGTTGAGATGGATGAATTGCCGCAAATTGCTTTAAAAAATAAAAAAGATTCTTCGATGCGGGTGGCCATTAACTTGGTCAAAGAAGGTCGTGCTCAAGCTTGTGTGTCGGCGGGTAATACCGGCGCTTTGATGGCAACGGCGCGCTTTGTTTTAAAAACCTTACCCGGAATTGATCGGCCAGCGATTGCCAAATTGATGCCAACGCTCAAAGGCGAGACCTGTATACTCGATTTGGGTGCTAATG
This sequence comes from Aquaspirillum serpens DSM 68, assembly GCF_000420525.1. Lineage (GTDB taxonomy): Bacteria > Pseudomonadota > Gammaproteobacteria > Burkholderiales > Aquaspirillaceae > Aquaspirillum > Aquaspirillum serpens. The sequence continues at coordinate 52,446 of NZ_ATVC01000007.1, read as the reverse complement.
TCGATAGCTCACCCGCGCAGCTACTACAGTTTGCCATCATGGGGGCATCTCTGATTGGTGGCTTGCACAATAAAGCTGCGCCAACCGTCGGCTTGTTGAACATCGGTTCTGAAGACATTAAAGGCAATGATATTGTCAAACAAGCGGCGGAGTTACTCCGGCAATCGGCATTGAATTTCTACGGTAATGTCGAAGGGAATGATATCTACGCCGGCACCGTTGATGTGGTGGTGTGCGATGGCTTTACCGGTAACGTTGCATTGAAAACCTCAGAGGGTTTGGCCCACATGGTGGCAACCTTCTTACGCGAAGAATTCACCCGTACTTGGTGGGCTCGTTTATGTGCGCTGGCGGCCTTGCCGGTATTGCGCCATTTTAAAAAACGGGTTGACCCGCGCCGTTATAATGGCGCAAGTTTGCTTGGCTTACGCGGTATCGTGGTGAAAAGCCACGGCGGTACCGATTCGTTTGGCTTTCAGTGTGCATTGCAACAAGCGTTCGATGAAGTGCGTGCCAATGTAAGTCAACATATTACTGAACAGGTCGCACAACAGTTACAACACTGTGCGGCATCCGCAGACCTTCTCCAAACTGAAATCAGCCCATGACCTATGCACGTATTGTTGGAACTGGCAGCTATCTCCCTGAGCGTGTGCTGACCAATGCCGAACTTGCCCCCCGTATTGGCAGTGACGAAGAATGGATTGTCAGTCGTACTGGGATTCAGGCTCGCCACATTGTTGCGGATGATCAGAAAACCAGTGATTTAGCCGTGATTGCTGCTCAACGCGCCTTAGCCGCTGCCAATCTTGCTGCCACTGACATTGATTTGTTGATTGTTGCAACGGCTTCAGGGGATATGCAATTCCCCAGTACGGCAAGTATTGTGCATCAAAAATTAGGGATGACACCGCAAGCTGCCGCTTTTGATGTGGCGGCGGTGTGTGCTGGGTTTGTCTATGCACTCTCGACTGCGAATGCCTTTATCCGTAGTGGACAAGCGCATCGTGTATTGGTGATTGGGGCCGAGACTTTCTCGCGCATTCTCGATTGGAATGATCGTCGTACCTGTGTGTTGTTTGGCGATGGCGCAGGGGCGGCGGTGTTGGTGGCGGATGATGAGACAGGGATTCTCGGCTGTCACATTCACACGGATGGTCGCTTTGGGTCGATTCTGAATGTGCCAGCCAGCATGCAGCATGGACAGATTGTCGGTAGCCCTTATCTGTATATGGATGGTCAAGCGGTATTCAAATTTGCTGTCAAAGCCTTATCAGAATTAGCGGCTCGCACCTTAGAACAAGCTGGTTTTGCACAATCTGAGCTCGATTGGTTGGTGCCGCATCAGGCTAACCTACGCATTATTGAAGCCACAGCGCGTCATTTACATTTGCCGATGGAAAAAGTGGTGGTTACTCTGCCACAGCAAGCCAACACCTCTGCTGCCTCGATTCCTCTGGCTTTGGATGCCGCAGTGCGCGATGGCCGGATTCAACGTGGCCAGTTAGTGATGTTAGAAGGCATTGGCGGTGGGTTTGCGTGGGGCTCGGTGCTGCTGCGTTATTGATTGTTCGCCTCATACAAAGGAAGAAAGATGGCATTTGCGTTTCTGTTTCCGGGTCAGGGTTCACAAAGCCTGAAAATGATGGATGGTTTTAGCGCCTTCCCGTTGGTCAAAACCACTTTTGAAGAAGCCTCTGCTGTGCTGGGCGAGGATTTGTGGGCGATGTTACAGGCAGAAACGCCTGATGCGATTAACCGAACCGTGAACACCCAACCTTTGATGTTAACGGCAGGGGTGGCCATTTATCGTGCATGGTTGGCCGCCGGCGGTGCAAAACCGCAATGGTTGGCTGGACACAGTTTGGGTGAATATAGTGCCTTGGTAGCGGCGGAGAGTTTGGCTTTTGCTGATGCGGTCAAATTGGTGCGTTTACGCGCTGAGGCGATGCAAAGCGCTGTGCCCGAAGGCGCCGGTGCGATGGCTGCTATTTTGGGCTTGGAAGATGCGGATATTATGGCTGCATGTGCCGAAGCTGCACAGGGCGAGGTGGTGTCTGCGGTGAATTTAAATGCGCAGGGACAAGTGGTGATTGCCGGACAAAAGACCGCCGTGGATCGCGCGATTGAGGCGTGTAAAGCACGTGGCGCAAAACGTGCTTTAGCTTTGCCGGTTTCAGTGCCTTCGCATTGTGCGCTGATGCAACCTGCAGCAGAAAAGTTAGCATTGGCATTGGCTGAGACGCCTCTCCATGCCCCAACGATTCCAGTGATTCACAATGCCGATGTGGCCTCGTACACCGAAGCCGCTGCCATTCGTGACACTTTGGCGCGTCAACTGTATCAACCGGTGCGTTGGACAGAAACCATTGCTTACTTAGTCGCCCAAGGGGTGACGCAGCATGTTGAATGTGGGCCGGGTAAGGTTTTGGCTGGTTTGGGCAAACGCATTGATAAAGCGGTCAATACTTTGGCTTTGACCGATGCAGCAGCGATTGAAGCGGCGATGGCCGCATTAGCGGAGTAATCAAGATGTCGATGCAAGGAAAAATCGCACTGGTCACCGGTGCTTCGCGCGGTATTGGTGCCGCCATTGCTGATAGCTTAGCGGCAGAGGGCGCTGTGGTGATTGGGACGGCTACGTCTGAAGCCGGCGCTGCTGCGATCAGCGAGCGTTTGGCGGCCAGCGGTGGCGTAGGCATGGTCTTCCGTACCGAAAGCGGTGCTGAAGGGGTGGATACACTCTTGGCTGCTGTCGAAGAAAAATATGGTGCAGTGGCGATCTTGGTGAATAATGCCGGTATCACCCGCGATCAGCTGCTAATGCGGATGAAAGACGATGATTGGGATGCCATTATGGAGACCAATCTTAAATCGGTGTATCGTCTCTCGAAAGGCGTATTGCGCGGCATGATGAAAGCGCGTTGGGGCCGTATCATCAACATCGCCTCTGTCGTTGGGGTGATGGGGAATGCTGGGCAGTGTAATTATGCTGCAGCTAAGGCCGCTATTATCGGTTTCTCGAAATCCTTGGCACGTGAAGTCGGTAGCCGCAATATCACCGTGAATTGCGTTGCACCGGGCTTTATTGCCACCGATATGACTGCTGCGCTACCAGAAGCGCAGCGAACAGCACTCGAAGGCCAAATTGCGCTGGGTCGCTTAGGTGAAGCACAAGATATTGCCGATGCGGTCGCGTTTCTGGCCTCTTCTCGCGCGGGTTATATCACGGGTACGACCTTGCATGTCAATGGTGGTATGTTAATGGTATAGTCGCTGTGCAGTGTTGCCAGCGCTTGTTGCACAAGCAATTGTGCGGATAAGCATTTTTTTTCTGGATTTTTTGTTAGAATGGCGCGGTTTTTTGCAGCCCGCCATAAAAAGGGAAAGGTTTACTCCAAATGGAAAACATCGAACAACGTGTTAAAAAGATCGTCGCAGAACAACTGGGCGTCAACGAAGCAGAAGTCAAAATCGACTCTTCTTTCGTCGATGATCTGGGTGCCGACTCTCTCGACACGGTGGAACTGGTGATGGCACTGGAAGAAGAATTCGGTTGTGAGATTCCAGACGAAGAAGCAGAGAAAATCACCACAGTGCAACAAGCTGTGGACTACATCAACAAGCACCAGAACCAGCAGTAATTCCGCTTGCCGGAATATCAACCTCTGCCGGTGTGCTGTTTGCACACATTCAACAACGGCAGAGGTTTTTTGCTGTCTGGCCAACTCAAACAATCGTTTTAGCTGTCAACAGCCTCCCACTGCCCGTTTCAATGTGCCTGTGGCAAGTGCGGTAAGATTTTCGGGCTTGTGGGTGACAGATGATGTCAAACAACGGCGTAAGCTTGGCTGGTTTAACCAGATTTAAGACACGCGGTCAAAGTTCCCCTTACATCAGTGGGATAGATGTCAATAAAGGAGTTTCCCTTGGCACGACGCAGAGTTGTGATTACTGGTCTTGGGCAAGTTAGCCCAGTTGGCAACGACATCGCGACTGGCTGGGCCAATATCGTGGCTGGCCAATCTGGCATTACCCGTATCACGCGCTTTGATGCCAGCGACCTTGCTTGTCAAATTGCTGGTGAGGTAAAAGGCTTTAACATTGGTGATTACATTTCACCAAAAGAAGCCCGCCGGATGGATGTGTTTATTCATTATGGGATTGCGGCAGCGTTTCAAGCGGTTGCCGATGCTGGGTTAGAAGACCTGCCCAATTTGGATAAAACACGAGTTGGGGTCAATATCGGCTCGGGTATCGGTGGGTTACCATTGATCGAAGAAACTGGGGTGGCGTTATATGAAGGGGGACCGCGTAAAATTGGGCCTTTCTTTATCCCAGGTTCGTTGGTTAATTTGATTGCGGGTCATGTTTCGATCATCAAAGGCTTTCAAGGGCCAAGCTATGGCATCGTATCCGCATGTACCACTGGTGCACACTGTATCGGTGATGCGGCAAGATTGATTCAGTATGGCGATGCCGATGTGATGGTGGCTGGTGGAGCAGAAGGGGCGATTACCCGCCTTGGGATTGGCGGTTTTGCTGCCATGAAAGCGCTCTCCACACGTAACGATGATCCGGCAACCGCGTCTCGTCCTTGGGAGACTGGCCGTGATGGTTTTGTGATGGGTGAAGGTGCGGGTGTGGTCGTATTGGAAGAATACGAACATGCAGTGAAACGCGGCGCCAAAATTTACGCTGAATTAGTCGGTTTTGGGATGAGCTCGGATGCTCACCACATCACCGCACCCAATGCCGAAGGCCCTGCTCGGGGTGTCTTGAATGCCCTGAAAGATGCAGGGATGGCGCCTGATGAGGTTGATTATGTCAACGCTCACGGCACCTCGACACCATTGGGCGATGCCAACGAAACCCGCGCGCTAAAAATTGCGTTTGGCGACCATGCAAGTCGACTGGCGATCTCATCGACTAAGTCGATGACAGGGCACCTCTTGGGCGGTGCTGGTGGTGTCGAAGCGGTGTATTCGATCTTGGCGCTGTATCACCAAATCGCGCCGCCGACCATTAACTTGTTCGAACAAGATATCGCTGGTGAATGTGATTTGGACTATGTGCCGAATCAAGCCCGCGACATGAAGATGAATGTAGCGATCTCCAATTCCTTCGGCTTTGGTGGCACTAACGGGACGTTGGTGTTCAAGAAAGTCTAAAAGACGCTGCAATTCGGGTGAATAGTTTGCCCACTCTGGCCGCCGTGATACGCTCACGGCGGTTTTATTTTTTCTTGGCTCTGCATGTTTACTCATACTTTCGCTGTCACTCCTGATTTGCACGCCCTGCATGCTCATTCTCCTGCGGTATTCCCGACTTTGCTGCAATCGGTGGCTCATCAGGGGTGGGATATTTTGTTTGCTTTGCCACGCCACACCCGCTTGTTTCAGCAACATGAGGGCAGTGAATTGCTCGCAGCTTTAGCCGCCTTGCCGGTGGTGGCAAATACCTCTCCGCTGAACACACCTTTGCCTTTTACCGGTGGCTGGGTGTTTTATTTGGCGTATGAGGTGTTACATCAGTTCGAACCAACGGTACCAGCACCCTATGCCGATGCTTTTCCTTTGGCAGCCTTAGCGCGGATTCCAGCGGCAATTTTGGTCGATCGTGAACAGCAACAAGCCTATGCTGTCGCTGAAACAGAAGCTGAATTGCAACAACTGCTGCAGATGGTGTCTTCGGTACCGACTTGGCAGGCGCCTGCCCTCACCATGACGGCATTGAGCGAAGACCCTCCCGAAGCGTTTGTTGAAGGTGTGGTGAAGGTACAGCGTTATATCCGCGAAGGGGATGTCTTCCAAGTCAATCTCTCGCGACAGTGGCAAGCGACATTAGCCCCATCACAGCAAGCAATAGATGTTTTTGCCGCCTTACGACATGCCAACCCTGCGCCCTTCTCGGCGTTATGGCAATTTAATCCACATCAGGCAATTGTCAGTTCTTCACCTGAACGATTGGTACGGGTACGTCAAGGCTGGGCCGATACGCGCCCGATTGCAGGAACCCATCCTCGGTCGAGTGATCCGGAACAGGATGCGGCTTTGAAAGCCAATATGATTGGTAGCCTGAAAGAGCGTGCAGAGCATGTGATGTTGATTGATTTAGAGCGTAACGATTTAGGCCGGATTTGTGTGCCGGGGACGGTCGAAGTCGATGAGTTGATGACTGTCGCCAGTTATCCCTTTGTGCATCATATCGAATCGAACATCCGTGGGCGCTTACAAGCCAACATCAATGTCTTGCAACTGTTCCGTGCTTTATTCCCCGGTGGCACCATTACCGGTTGTCCTAAAGTGCGTTGTATGCAGATTATTCGTGAGTTAGAAACCACGGCTCGCGGTGCTTATACCGGCAGTTTGGGCTATCTCAATCACGATGGGCGCTTAGACAGCAATATCCTAATTCGCACCTTTATGATGGAAGGCGATCAGCTGCGTTTCCGCGCTGGCGCTGGCATTGTGGCGGACTCCGATCCCGAACGTGAATTACAAGAAACCCGCCATAAGGCACGGGGATTGTTACGGGCATTGGGGGTCGATGGGCAAGATAGGGGTACGCTGGTCAAATGACACTGAACGCGGCATGATGCTGATTTTATCGCTTTGAGGTGGCGTCGTGATGTCCAGTTTGCCCTTGGTAGAAAAACAGCGTCTGCGTATTCGTGATTTTGTGACAGTGGATGGTGTGGCGTTACCAGATTTTGATTTAGGGTATGAATGCTATGGCACACTGAATGAAATGCGTAGCAATGCTATTTTAGTGTGCCACTACTTTTCTGGTAACAGCCATGCGGCGGGTCGCTATCAACCAGACGATCCTTTGCCGGGGTGGTGGGATAGTTTGATTGGCCCTGATAAAGCGTTTGATACCAATCAATTTTTTGTGATTTGTTGCGATACACTGGTCAACCAGAACCTCAACGCCATTGCTACCGGCCCTGCGGCGATCAACCCTGCCACCGGCTTACCGTTTGCGATGGATTTTCCCGAAATCACGATGCGTGATTTTGTGAATGCACAACGTCAAGTCTTGCGTCATTTCGGGATTGAGTCGCTGTACGCGGTGGCAGGGCCATCAATGGGTTCGATGCAGGCCTTGACGTGGGCGGCGGCTTATCCTGATGAAGTCGGTAAGGTGATTGCGGTGATTCCGGCTGGCTTATCGTCAGATGCCTATTTAATCGAGCGAACTGAACAATGGGCAACACCGATTCGTCTGGATCCTAATTGGCAGCAAGGGCAATACTACGGTCAAACCCGACCTGAGCAGGGGTTACAAGCGTGTATTCGTCAAATTGTGCTCGACGCACTGCACCCTGATTATCTCAACCCCATCTTTGGCCGTCGCAAAAACGACCAAGGTGAGTTTTCGATTCTCCATAGTTTGCAAAAGCGTGCGGCGGAGACGGCAGCATTGTCCGATCCCAATGCCATCTTGTATTTAGTCCGGGCAAATCAACGCTATGACTTGCTAGAAGATCTGCAACAAGGCGATGCGCGTACGATTACCGCACCCTTGCTGTTTATCGCTGCCGAGAGTGATTTGTTGTTATATCCAGAGCGTGCTTTGGCGGCAGCGAATTGGCTGCGAACACAGGGAAAAACTGTCTATTGGCTGACCTTGCAAGGCAGCGGCGGACATTTGGATGGTGTGAATGCAATTGCAGAATTAAGCGAAGAAATTCAGCAGTTCTTGTTGGCGTAAGCAAGACACACCCGCCGCCTAGGCGGCGGGGGATTAGAGTGCGATATGTAGCAGAAATTGCTCGTGTAATAGCTCGTCAATTTCTTCAACGGGTAACGGACGGCTAAAGAAATACCCTTGGCCGCTTTCGCAGTTTTTATCGCGTAAGAAATTAAGTTGTTCGACGTTTTCAATGCCTTCGGCCACCACTTGCAGTTCAAGACTTTTAGCAAGAGAGATAATGGCTGAGGTAATCGCCGCATCGTCACGATCTTGATGCAAATCCATCACAAAAGAGCGGTCGATCTTGAGAATTCCAATCGGCAGTTGTTTCAGATAGGCCAATGAAGAGTAGCCTGTCCCAAAATCATCAATTGCCAATCTGACACCCAATTCTTTCAGCCGCGACAAGGTGCGGGCAGTGGCTTGGGCGTTTTCCATCGCTGCCGATTCGGTGATTTCTAATTCGAGGCAGTGTGCAGGTAAGTTGTGTTGTTCCAACGCATCGCGCACATTGGTCACAATATCATCTGACATCTTTAATTGGCGATGCGAGAGATTGACCGCCACTGGGCCGGGGAGACAGCCTTCGTCTAACCAGCGGCGCGCATCGGCACACGCGCGGTCTAATACCCAACGGCCAAGCAATACAATCAGCGACGATTCTTCCGCGATTGGGATAAATTCCCCCGGCGAAACAAAACCCAATTCTGGATGTTGCCAGCGCAGGAGTGCTTCAAGGCCATTCATCCGGCCCGTTCGCAGCTCATATTTGGGTTGGTAATACACCTGCATTTCATTGTTATTGATGGCTTGGTGCAAACTGGTTTCTAGCCGCATCCGTTCCAAGGTTGCCGTATTCATGTCAGCAGTAAAGAAACGGAACGTGTTTTTACCTTGTTCCTTGGCGCGATACATCGCGGTATCGGCATTCATCAACAGCGTTTGCACATCTTGACCATCTTCGGGATAGACACTGATGCCAACACTGGCTGTCACATAGACATCGTGTTCACCAATTCGCATCATGCCAGCCAGACTATCAATGATTTTTTTGGCAACTTGGGCGATGGATTGAATGTCGCGAATATCTTCCAAAATCACCGTAAATTCATCGCCCCCCAAACGGGCTACGGTATCACTGTCGCGCAGCAAACTGGTTAGGCGAGTGGCGACGGTTTTCAATAGCTGATCGCCTGCCGCATGGCCAAGGGTATCGTTGACAAATTTGAAGCGGTCGAGATCGAAGAACATCAACGCCAACAGGCGCTGGTGGCGTGAAGCGGCGGCCAGTCCTTGATTCATCCTCTCCATAAACAAGGTGCGGTTAGGAAGACCGGTCAGCGCATCGTGGTTAGCAAGGAAATGTAGCCGTTCTTCAGCCAATTTCCGCTGCGTAATATCGGTGAAGATACCGGCAAAATGGGTGAAGTTGCCGCTGTTGTCACGAATACCGGTGATGGTTAAATGTTCGCTGTATAGCTTACCGTCTTTGCGGCGGTTGGTGACCTCCCCTTCCCACACGCCATGCTTGTATAAGCTGGCCCACATGTGTTGGTAGAATTCTGGCGGTTGTAAGCCTGAATTGAGAATGCGAGGGCTTTTTCCTAACACTTCTTCTTTGCGCCAACCGGTGATGCGGGTAAAGGCAGGATTGACGGTTTCGATAATCCCGTTGGCATCGGTAATCACAATGCCTTCTAAGGTTGAATCAAATACCTTGTCTGCTAAGCGCAGGTTTTGGCGCGACAAATTGAGGGCTTCATCACGTTCTTTAAGCGCATATTGCAGCTCGTTGACGTATTCATGCTCAATCGAGGTCAGAATATCCGAGAAACTGACAACCCCAATTAAACCGCCATGCTCATCAGTCACCCCGAGGTGGCGAATATGTTTTTCTGCCAATAATTTGCGCGCGTAATACAAGCTAGAGCTGGCACGGGCGGTAATCATGGGCCGTGACGCAATGTCACCCACGCGGGTGATGGTGGTGCGTTGGTTGAGGTGCCACAACACATCGCGCTGGGTCAAAATGCCATAAGCACCATCATCGAAAAACACTACGATGGCTTCGAGATGCGCTGCTCGCATTTTGGCAACAGCATCAGCAAAGCTACAGCGTTCGCTGATCGGCTCGGGTGAGACAAAGGGAATTGAATCGAGGCTTTTGAGTTTGAGGAAGAATTCCGCACCCTGATTTAACACGACATCAGTTTGCGACAAAATCCCGCAATAGCTGCCTTCGGCATTGACCACCAGATAGTGTCGGATGCGTTCCTGTTTAAACCGGATGACCGCCTCAGAAAACGGTGTGCCAACGGCCAGCGTTTTGACGGGGCTGCTCATCACTTCAGAAATGGGACGCTCGAAGGTATGAGGATCGGCAAAATCAAGATCTAGCGCGTCCGCTTCGGTCCAGATACCTATTGCGCGCCCCTCGTCCATGACGATGATCGAGCCACACATGGCATCACGCATCATTTTCCCTGCTTCACTCAGGGTCGTGGTGGGGGGACAGGACAGAATAGAGGGTGAGATGACCTGCTCGACTGTCTTGTTAAGCACAAGTTTCATTAGGCTAAAGGCTCGTGGACAAAAAACTGTAAAAGCGGACGGCCATTATATCGAGATTCAAAACACTCATGACAACAAAAACTGCTTTGCATGACGATGCGCAAAAGAAATTTTCAATGTCAGGTGTGGTAATCCTGATTAAGGTTTACGTTTATTCGGATCTTTCTCGTCATTTATTGGGTTTTCAGCATTTGGCTGATTATAATTGGCAGGAAAGCCAAAACCGCTAAAAAGATTTTTTGCTCTTTCTTGCATCTGATTTTGCATTTCAACAAACATATTGGTACTTTGCTCAAGATAGCTTGTCATCATATTTTGCATGGCAGGCCCTTGGAACTTCATAAATTCACCCCACAAATTCGGGCTGGTGAAGACGTTATTGTCCCCATAGACCGAACGTGTTTGATCTTGCAGTTTTTGTTGCATTTGTGCGAACAACTCGAGATTTTTTTCTAAATATCCGCCCATCAAGCCCTGCATTGCATTGCCATAAAAACGAATAATGCGGGTTAACACATCGTAAGAGAACATCGGTACACCGCCGGTTTCCTCTTCCAGAATAATTTGTAGCAATACACTGCGGGTAATGTCATCTTGTGTTTTAGCATCAATAACTTGAATTTCGACTTGCTCTAACACTAACTGTTTGACATCACTTAGGGTGATGTAAGAACTGGTGGCCGTATCGTACAAGCGGCGGTTGGGATATTTCTTAATCACACGTTTTTCATTGTTCATAATATTTTCCTCCGGAGTCTTTATATTCGTACTACTGGATCGAGCTGCGACTTTAGCATAAAAAGGTTTGTGCATCGCAGCTGTCATCTTACTGAAAAAACTTTGAAAACAAGGCTAATTTCTGTGCGGTGCAATAATTTTGTTTGACGCTGCCCTGTTAGCCTGCCTACAATGGGCCTCTATGAATGCAGCCCAACTTGGCAGTGTTCATGATGAGTTTATGCGTCCTGCCAATGTGTGTCGCGATTGTACTTGTGTGTTGTCGTATGTCGTCCTAGCTTAAAATTAGGGCGATGAATAAATCGCTCTACTGCTTAGGAATGGGTCATCGTAGAGAATTTCCTCTGGTTTCCCTCCCCCCGCCAACCCCACTGTATCGGGGTTACTGAATTAGCAGCGTAGTGCTTGGTAAGGTGCATCTCAACAGAATAGATCGCAAAGATCAAACAAATACCGTCACGGTTTCCGCTCAGCTAAAGGAGAAGTCATGTTTAACACCCCCGAACAGTTCACTAAAGTTTCTGCTAACGGCCTGCAAACTCTGCTGCGTTTTAGCGAAATTTCGCTCAATGGCTTGGAACGTCTGATTAAACTGCAGTTGGAAACTACCAAGCATACGCTGGAAGAACAAGCAAAATTGGCACAAGAATTTTCTTCCGTGTCCGACAATCAAGAAGCCATCAAACGCGTCAATCAATTGGCTGCGGCTTCGGTTGAGCAATTAGTGGCTGCTTCGCGCAACTTCTATGATGTGGTGTCTCAGACCCAAGGCGAATTGTCCAAATTGGCTGAAGACAACCTGAGCGAGTTCAATAAAAACGTGGTTACTGTGTTAGACCAAATCGCACAAAATGCCCCAGCGGGTAGCGATACTGCGGTTAATGCACTGAAATCTTCGATTGCTGCAACTGCCGCCGCAATGGACAGCATGACTAAAGCTGCCAAACAAGTGGCTGAATTTGCCGATACCAGTGTTAAAGCTGCTAGCACCGCTACTGCTGATGCAGTGAAAAACGCCAGCAACAAAAAATAAGCCGACCTCTCGTTAGGCCATGCTAACCCGACTTCGGTCGGGTTTTTGTTTTTGTGGTGTGGTTTTAGTGCCAAACCATGGTGGTATCCGATACGATAGCGTCAGATTGTGGTTTTTTAGAGAAAGGAGCGCGTAGAAAGTCGCCAACCCTGCTTTCTGCGCAGACAGTATGATCAAAATCAGCAGTGCATTTGATGCCGGTAGTATTGAAGTCCTTGCCGCCGACGAATTCGAAGACATTCGCCTCCAATTACGGCCCGACTGCGCCGCCGATATTCGGCAATGGTTTTATTTTCGGGTGCAAGGGGCTGCCTACCAGAATTGCACCCTGCGGTTATTGAACGCCGCCGAGGCCGCCTATCCGGCGGGTTGGGAAGATTACCAAGCCATGGCTTCCTACGACCGCGTGAACTGGTTTCGGGTGCCAACACGCTATGAATCTGGCCAACTGATTATTGATCATACTCCGCTTGCTAATAGTATTTATTATGCTTATTTTGAACCCTATTCTTGGGAACAACATCTTAATCTGATTGGCGAGGTACAAAGTTCGGGTTTGTGTCAGGTGCACGATTTGGGTAGCACGATACAAGGTCGAGACATGAACCTGCTGACCATTGGTCATGAAGTCAGCTCGGACTACAAAATTTGGGTGATTGCCCGTCAACATCCGGGCGAAACGATGGCCGAATGGTTTGTTGAAGGGTTGTTACGCCGTCTGCTTGATTGGCAAGACCCTCTATCACGCGCCTTACTCGATCGGGCGACTTTCTATGTCGTACCGAATATGAATCCAGATGGCGCGGTGTTGGGTAATTTACGCACCAACGCAGCGGGTGCTAATTTGAATCGTGAATGGCAAACTCCTTCGCTGACAAACAGCCCAGAAGTGTTGTTGGTGCGCGACAAAATGTTAGAAACCGGCGTTGATTTATTTCTTGATATTCACGGCGATGAAGCTTTGCCCTATGTCTTTGTCGCTGGTTGTGAAGGTAATCCCAACTACAGCCCACGTTTAGCCAGTTTAGAACAACTGTTCAAGCAGGCCTTTATGCAAGCTAGTCCTGATTTCCAAATTGAACAAGGTTATGCCCTTGATGCACCAGGGCAGGGTAATTTGACGATGGCAACGAATTGGGTGGGACAGCAATTTGACTGCTTGGCATTCACTTTAGAAATGCCGTTTAAAGATAATGCCAACTTGCCGGATGATGATTATGGTTGGAATGGGCAACGTAGTTTGCGCTTAGGCGAGGCAATTTTGCATCCGATTTATCAGGTATTAAATCAGCTACGCTAAAATTTTTGCTGATTGCTGCTTTGGCATATTGCGCTAAGCCGTATTTTTCTTTACATTGACGTTAATTTTGCTGCAATGCAAAAGACCACCACCGAACCGGCCCGTGGTCCTAACGTCAACTACCCAGTGACGATCCTTCCCTGTTGGGGGCATCCCCCGACAGAGTGCCGAGACTCGGTTAAGCGCCGTGTCTTTCGGGCGCAATCGTGCCCTGACGCTGTTCGCTGTTTGCGAACACCCGACGACACGTCATGTGCAAGGAGATAAAATCATGACAGAAAATATGACCCCTACTGCTAGCCAAGCTTCACCTCGCCGTTTGCGTCCTGCCCCTGCTGTGGCACGCTGTGAGGCCTGTGGTGAGCATTTTTCTTACACCATCGGCAATCATCGTATTTGCCCCGCCTGTCGCAGCATGCAAAGCTTCGAGCAAGCTCGTGCCCGCTTAGGCGATCAAGTCTTATTCATGTGATCGATGCAAGACTGACAACGCCCCGCATTAAGCGGGGCGTTTGTTTTGTTAGAACGTAAAACGCATCGAGAGGTCGATGGCTTGCACATGCTTGGTCAGGCCACCGATGGAAATACGGTCAACTCCAGTCGCAGCAATCTCGCGCACTGTTTCTAAATTGACATTACCCGACGCTTCGAGCTGAGCGCGACCGGCGGTGAGGGCAACGGCTTGGCGCAGTTGTGAATAATCCATATTGTCGAGCAAAATCAGCGTAGCACCGGCGGTTAAGGCTTCTTCTAATTCAGCATGGTTTTCCACTTCAATTTGAACTGGAATATGCGGCGGAATGTCGCATTTGGCTTGTGCTAATGCAGCAGTGATGCTGCCTGCTGCTAAAATATGGTTTTCCTTAATCAAGACGCCATCGTACAAACCCACTCGCTGATTGACTCCACCGCCGACTGTCACTGCATATTTTTGTGCTAAACGTAGGCCTGGCAGTGTTTTACGGGTGTCCATAATCTGGCATGGCAGCCCTGCAATCGCGTCAACATAGCGGCGTGTTTCGGTGGCGGTGGCGGACAAGGTTTGTAAAAAATTCAGTGCACTGCGTTCGGCGGACAGCAAAGCGCGCGCTGGGCCGGTGATGTGACAGAGGACGGTATTGGCGGTTTGTGTCGAGCCCTCGGCAACTTGCCAATCAATTTGGCATTCGGGGTTGAGCTGGCGAAAGCATTCGTTAAACCATGCTTGGCCGCATACCACTAAGGATTCACGGGCGATGACTTGGGCTTGTCCCTGTCGATCGGCTGGAATCAGCGAAGCCGTGACGTCGCCACTGGCAATGTCTTCTGTCAGTGCTTGAGCCACTTGGGCGGCAATGTGATGAAAAGCAGGAAGAGAAGCAGTCATATTGTTGGATCAGAAGCAAAAAATAGATTGTATGCCATAGTTTGAGATGCTTTGCAGCATTGTGAGAGCCCCATTATGAATTTCCCTGCTCATTTTTTTGATGCTTCGACACAGTATCTAGCGCTGTTGCTGGTGTGTTTGGTGTTGTTCAAAGCTGCGTGGTCAATCCAATGGCGTAAATTGGATGCCCGTGCTTTGAATGCGTGGATGGGAGCGTGTGTTGTTTTGATGTTGTTGTGGTCGCTGAAAGGTGGGTTTCAGCCTGGTTTGGCCTATCACTTACTCGGAGCAAGTGCCTTTACCTTGTTAGCAGGGCCAGCAATGGCCTTGTTGGGGATGGCGATTGTGTTGGCAGCTGTGACCGCCTATGGCATGGCTGATTGGTGGGCGTTTGGCCCTAATTTTTTGGTGATGGCGGTAGTGCCGGTGTTGATTACCCGCTATGGCCTGCAACTGGCACAAAAACATCTGCCTCCGAACTACTTTATTTATATTTTCTTTAATGCTTTTTTTGCCGGTGGAATCAGTATGTTCTGCACCGGCCTGAGTGGTGTCTCTACTTTGGCGTTGGCCGGCGCCTATCCCATTGATTATTTGTTTGGCGATGCACTGGCCTTTTACTTTTTATTATCGTGGTCAGAAGCGTTTACCACTGGTTTGTTGATTGCGATTGTTGTGGTGTACAAACCGCATTGGGTGATCACTTTTGATGATCGCCGCTATTTGTATGATAAAAAAGACGGTCGTTAACTACGTCCCCACCGGGAATCGAACCCAGATTTAGGTCTTAGGAGGACCTCGTTCTATCCATTGAACTACAGGGACTTCGGCCAAACCGTTATTCTAACTTTTACCATCGGCTCGGTACAGAGCTCTATTTTGATGAGGACATTACATGCTAATCGACGTCAATCAAGCCACATTACTTGTGGTTGATATTCAAGAAAAATTACTGCCAGCGATTCACGACCCACAGAACCACGTTACACAAGTCAGAAAACTGATTAAAGCGGCGGTGGATGCCAATTTGCCGGTGGTGTTTTCTGAGCAATACCCGAAAGGGATTGGGCATACCGTTGCTGCGATACGCGAATGTGCGCCGGATGCACCGGTGGTGGAGAAAATGCACTTTTCTTGTGTTGCGGCCGATTGTTTGCCAAGTAGCCTATTAGAACGGCCACAGGTGGTGTTATGTGGCATGGAAGCGCATGTTTGTGTATTACAGACCGCGCTTGAATTGAAGGCCTTAGGTAAAACAGTGTTTATCGTCAGCGATTGCATTGCATCGCGTAGCGAACACGACTACCAAACCGCGCTGCGCCGCTATGAGCAAGAAGGGATTTATCTGGTTACCCGCGAAATGGTGTTGTTCGAGAGTTTGCGTGTATCGGGTACGCCACTTTTCCGACAAATGAGCCAAAGCTATCTGGTCGAAGGCAATGTTCGTTTATCACGACAAGGCAATGAGCAAGGGGTGATCTATAGCGCCACCTTGCAAGGGAAACCCTTTAGCGACATTTTGCCATTGCTGACCACAGAACCGCTGCCAAGCAAATTAGAAGCACCACACCAACTGAATTGCGCCGGCTTCACTTTAGAAAACAAGGCAGGCCAAGCCGGTTCTTGGAAAGTCTATGCCTATTTACATCGGCATTATGGTGTGATCGATCGCGAAGCAGCGAAAGCAGGGTTAAAACTGTACGCAGAACATACCCTCGATGCGATCTTATCCCCAGGCAAACACCCGAATATCGACCGCTTGCTGACGATTGCCGCAGGTAGACAACCCGCGTTACAGCTACACGCCCACGCCTAATAAGAAAGCCGCCCCGATTGAGGGCGGCTTTTTTAATGGAGATAGGTTTGCTTTATGCGTCTCGATTGACTGCGAGTTGAGCTAATTCTTGCATCGCGGTTTTGACGGGGCTATCTGGAATCACTGCCAATGCTGCAATGGCTTTGGCTGCCACTGCTTCAGCCTGTTGCCGCGCATAGGCCAAGGCTCCCGAACGGTGCACGGCTGCTAATACGGCGTCGAAGTGGTCACGGCTGGCATTTTGCAAGGCCTCCCGCACTAATTCAGCATCTGCCGTTTCACCTTGCCGCATCACATAAATCAACGGCAAGGTCGGTTTACCTTCGGCCAAATCATCGCCGAGGGATTTACCAATCGTGCCAGCATCACCCGAGTAATCCAGCACATCATCAATAATCTGGAATGCAGTACCTAAATACATACCGTAATCGGCAAGCGCTTGGATATGGGCTTCATCAGCTTTCGCTGCCAACGCACCAACACGCCCTGCTGCTTCAAACAGTTTTGCCGTTTTATATTGAATGACTTGCAGATATTGTTGTTCATCAATATCGGTGTTGCCGATATTTAATAACTGCAATACCTCGCCTTCCGCAATGATGTTAGTGGCTTCAGCCATCACTTCCAAGATACGCATATCGTGACAGCTGACCATCATTTGAAAAGCACGAGTGTAGAGAAAATCGCCGACAAGCACGCTAGCAGCATTGCCAAACAGCGCATTGGCGGTTTCTCGACCTCGGCGTAAATCCGATTCGTCAACCACATCATCATGCAACAAAGTCGCGGTATGAATAAATTCGATCATGGCGGCCAGCTCGTGTGCGACTGGGCCTTGTAAACCGCAGGCTTGCGCCGACAGCAATACCAAGGCTGGTCGCAGGCGTTTACCACCGGCACCAATAATGTATTCAGCGACCTGACGAATCAGAACCACATCTGAATAGAGGCGCGCGCGGATGACGCGATCAACCGCATGCATATCTTCAGCAATCAGAGAGCGAAACAACGGTGCCGACACAGCCCGCATCCTATGAACAAAAAACGGCGCAATCATAGCAGAAAACCGCCAATAGGCCGAATTTCGCCGCATCAAGGGTGTGTTCTTACGCGGATGGTTTGCTACTATTAGCGCAGAAATTTGACCGAATTCAGGCACTTGCGTACAATGCTTTTCTTCTCGCTCAACGTGGCGAGATTTTTTATTCTCATGGAGTACCAGTCATGTATGCGGTCGTAAAAACTGGTGGCAAACAATACAAAGTTGCCATCGGCGAAAAACTTAAAGTAGAACAGATACCTGCAGACATCGACAGCCAAATCACCTTGAACGAGGTGTTGTTGGTTGCCGACGGCGAACAGGTTGTAGTCGGCACACCACTGGTTGCAGGCGCCTCGATTCAAGCTACCGTGATTTCTCACGGCCGCGGCGAAAAAATCCGCATTTTCAAAATGCGTCGCCGTAAGCACTATCAAAAGCATCAAGGCCATCGCCAGAACTACACCGAAATTCGCATCGACGCGATTTCCAAGTAATCTCAGGAGCGTATACACATGGCACATAAAAAGGCAGGCGGCAGTTCACGTAACGGTCGCGACTCACAGGCAAAACGTCTGGGTACCAAAGTTTACGGCGGCGAGTTGATCCCCGCTGGTTCCATCATCATTCGTCAACGTGGCACTCGTTTCCACGCTGGTGATAACGTCGGTATGGGTAAAGACCACACCTTGTTTGCAAAAGTTGACGGTTACGTCTCTTTCGCAGTCAAAGGTGCTAGCAAACGCAAAACTGTGTTTGTGACCCCTTACACTGGCGAAGAAGCTGCTGCGTAATTCAGCTTCCAGACAGCTGTTCCAAGCCCTATCCTCACGATAGGGCTTTTTTGTTTTTACTGATTTCAGCACTCACGGTGGCGTGGCGCTTGGCATCGAGCGGTGGTTTCAGAGGCTGAAGTCGATACGGAGGATGAACATGAAGTTTATTGACGAAGCACGAATTGAAGTCATGGCTGGTAAGGGTGGCAACGGCTCGGCCAGTATGCGCCGTGAGAAATTTGTCCCACGAGGCGGCCCCGATGGCGGCGACGGTGGGCGTGGAGGTAGTGTCGTCGCGGTGGCTGATGAAAATATCAACACGCTGGTTGAATACCGTTTTGTTAAAAAATACATCGCGAAAAATGGCGAAAATGGCCGTGGCGCAGATTGTTATGGCAAAGGCGGTGATGATATTGAGCTGCGGATGCCAGTCGGCACGGTGATTGTTGATGCCGATACCGGACAACAACTGGCCGACTTAGCCAAACACGGCGAACGCGTGGTGTTAGCGCAAGGCGGCAAGGGTGGCTTGGGTAATATCCACTTTAAATCATCGGTCAACCGCGCCCCACGCCAATTCACCCACGGTGAAGCAGGCGAAATTCGTTCGCTGCGCTTAGAACTGAAAGTCTTGGCGGATGTTGGTTTATTAGGGATGCCGAATGCTGGCAAATCGACTTTGATTCGGTCGATTTCAGCAGCGCGCCCCAAAGTGGCGGATTATCCTTTCACCACCCTGCATCCTAATTTAGGTGTGGTGCGCTTAGATGAAAACCGCAGTTTTGTGGTGGCGGATATTCCCGGCTTGATTGAAGGGGCGGCAGAAGGCGCCGGTTTAGGACATCGTTTCTTAAAACATCTGGCCCGTACCGGTTTATTATTACACGTCGTCGATTTAGCACCCTTTGACGAAAACGTCGATCCGGTGGCCGAAGCACACGCCATTGTGAATGAATTGCGTAAATATGATGAAACGCTGTACCAAAAACCTCGCTGGCTGGTCCTGAACAAACTGGATATGATTCCAGAAGAAGAACAGCAAGCACGCATTGATGCTTTCTTAACCGCCTATGGTTTTGATCGCAGCCCAGTGGAGTCTTTTGCAGAATACGATCCACAGCGGCCACGTTATTTCACCGTTTCAGCCCTATCGAGCGAAGGCACTCGCGATTTGTGCTATGCCATCGCCGAACATTTGGAATGGTTAAAAGCCCATCAACAACCCAGTGCCACAACAGACGCAGAAGCCGCTGTTGCTGCCACGACGACCGCCGCGCTCAAACCTGCTACGGCAGAATCCTCCCCGTCCTAACACGAGAGCGGGTGAAGGGGGAGCGCGGTTTTTTGGGAAATTTGCATGAAAAAACCTCAAACCGCCTCCCTCGCTTACCTATTATTAACCCTCACGGCACTGTTTTGGTCGGGCAATGTGGTGATCGCCCGCGCCATGCAAGGCGCTATTCCACCGATGACATTATCGTTTGGTCGTTGGGTACTGGCTTGTAGTGTGTTGGCCCCCTTCGCCTTACGACTCTCTTGGCGTGATCGCCATCTGTTGTGGGCGCAACGGTGGCGGGTGTTGGCATTGGCAGTATTTGGTATCGCGGGGTATAACTCGTTGCTCTATACCGGTGTGCAATACACCACCGCCACCAATGCCGCACTATTAAATTCTTTTATTCCCATTCTGACCGCGCTCTTTGGTGCGCTGTGGTTTAAACAAAGCATGAGCGTACGGCAGGGGATAGGTATGGGCTTGTCGTTTGCTGGGGTGTTGGTGATTATTTCGCATGGCGAAATGGCGCGGCTGTTGGCACTCGACCTCAATCGTGGCGATGTGATTGTATTTAATGCCATGATTTCTTGGGCCTTATATACCTTATTGTTGCGTGGCTTAGACACTCGCATCGACCGTCTTGGGTTACTTGGCGCACTGACTGCGGTGGGTAGTGTGTTGTTGCTGCCATTTTTTCTCAATGAGTTTCTCGCAGGGCGAACCCCGGTTGCAGGTTTGGCAACATGGGCCACCTTTGCCTATGTCGGTACGTTCCCGTCGGTATTGGCCTATTTGTTCTACAACTATGGCGTCGGTCAAATTGGCCCCGCGAAAGCCGCCGCCTTTGTGCACTTAATGCCGCTGTTTGTCGCTGGATTAGCCACACTTTTTCTTAACGAATTTTTACATTTTTATCATTTCTTCGGCATGATCGCTATTTTTAGTGGGCTTTATTTATCAACTTACACAAAAAGTTAAGTTTTTCAGCATAATAGTGGCTTATCTATCCGCCCGTGTTTTGATTACGATAGCGACCCCCCGCCTATGCCGACCTCCGCTTCCCTCAATCCTCTGCCATCAGCTTCTCTCGAGAAGAAACAACATCTCGAATGGTTAAGCTTATTTTTGTTGCTGACGGTGTTGGCGGCGGCATTAGGTTATTTTCTGTATCTCGACCGACAGCAGATCGAAGATGCCGAGAAGCAACGGCTTGATGCCCAAACCCGTGTGATTGAGGCCAGCATCACCCGCCAACTCGAAGCCGTCAACCGCACCCTGATTGCCATTCGCACCGATATTCACTATTGGAACAGGCAACCCCATGGCCGTGAATTGGCCAATCGCCGCCTGCGTGCTTTTGCCGATGCCATGCCGGGAGTGCGAACTTTTATGGTGATTCAGCCAGATGGGATTGTCTGGGCCTCGAATCGACCAGAATTGATCGGGATGAATTTTGCTAAACGGGATTATTTCCGCACTGTTCGACGCGAACCTAATGTCGGGAAACTCTATCTCAACCCACCTTTCCAAACCGTGTTAGGCACTTTTTCAATGAATGCGGTGAAAATGGTGCCGGATGAAGATGGTTTTTTTGATGGTATTGTGTCAGCCACACTCGACCCAGAAGAGTTCTCTTTTTTACTCGACTCAGTTCGTAACACGCCAGATATGTGGACCTCAATTGCCCACGAAGATGGCATACAGTTTTTGATGGTACCGCCTCAGCCTGGCATGGCAGGTTTACGTTTAGATACCGAAGGCTCTTTTTTTAGTCAACATCGCGCCAGTGGCCGCAGCCATAGCGTGATGCAGGGGAAAGTGTACGCCACTGGTGAACGACGTTTTATTGCAATGCGGTCAGTGAATCCTGATTTTTTACAACTCAATAAAAGTTTAGTCGTTGCCGCGACGCGTGATTATGAACTGGCCTTTGTTAGCTGGTGGGGCAATGTGAAACGGCTGTGTCTGGTGTTTGGCTTGTTAGTGTTCTCGACTGGTGCTGGGCTGGCTTGGATTCAACACCGCCGCCATCAATACGAACAACAACGACAGTTTGATGCCGATATTTTACGCCGCCGGACCCATGAGGCAGAAAGCGCCAGCGAAGCAAAAAGCTTGTTTTTGGCCAATATGAGCCATGAGATTCGTACCCCGATGAATGCGGTTTTGGGCTTGTTACAACTGCTACACCGCACCGCGCTAGATGGACAACAACAAGAATATGCCACCAAAGCAGAGGCCGCAGCGCGGTCTTTATTGGGGATTTTGAACGATATTCTGGATTTTTCTAAAGTCGAAGCGGGCAAACTCGAACTTGAATCCGCCCCCTTCCGTCTCGATCAGGTGCTACGCAATTTGTCGGTGGTTTTATCTGCGGCACTCGGCAACAAGAAAGAAGTCGAGGTGTTATTCGACCTCGATCCAGCCTTGCCTCATGCGCTGTGCGGTGATGCCTTGCGCTTGCAACAGGTCTTGCTCAACTTAGCCGGTAATAGTGTGAAATTCACTCAACATGGTGAAGTTGTCGTTAGGTTGGTGGTCGTAGAACAAGATACCGAACAAGTGACAATCGCGTTTTCAGTACAAGACACCGGTATTGGCATTGCCGAAGATAAGCTAGCGTTTATCTTTGAAGGCTTTTCACAGGCAGAAGCGTCCACCACCCGCCGCTTTGGTGGTACTGGCCTTGGGTTGGCGATTAGCCAACGTCTGGTTGGGTTGATGGGCGGCGAAATTAGCGTTAACAGTGTACTCAACCAGGGCAGCTGTTTTCATTTCACCTTGTCTTTTCCGCTCAACCAGCAAGAGAGCAATGCCCTCTCCAGTCGGCTACCTTCACAAGCTCATCAAGGATTACGGGTGTTATTTGTCGATGACAACAGCGGTGCCCTCGATTTATTAAGCCGGATGGCAAGTCGGTTTGGTTGGCAAGCCCATCAGGCGCACAGTGGCGATCAAGCAATCGCCTTGGTCAAACACAGTGATTTACGCTTTGATGCCGTGTTTATTGATTGGCAGATGCCGACCAAAGATGGCTGGGACACCGCCACTGCTTTACATACTTTGTGCCATGCCAATACCCGTTTGATTATGATGGTGACGGCCTATGGCCGTGAACAACTTGCCTCCCGTGCCAACCAACATCCGGAAGTCATCCATGCGTTTCTCAGTAAACCGGTGACGCCCTCGATGCTGTTTGATGCGGTAGCAGAAGC
Organism: Aquaspirillum serpens DSM 68; assembly: GCF_000420525.1. Lineage (GTDB taxonomy): Bacteria > Pseudomonadota > Gammaproteobacteria > Burkholderiales > Aquaspirillaceae > Aquaspirillum > Aquaspirillum serpens. The sequence continues at coordinate 29,618 of NZ_ATVC01000007.1, read as the reverse complement.
CAACTATGGTAGCCGTACCCCTGCCCTCAGCCCGACACAACGTGTGCAACGACTGAGTGGCTTGCATATTTTGGTGGTGGAAGACAACAGTATTAACCAACAAATTGCCCGCGAATTGCTTAGCCAAGAAGGGGCAAAAGTCGAATTGGCTAACAATGGCAAGCTAGGTTTAGAAGCGATTCGGCAACAAGTCCGGCCATTTGATGTGGTGTTAATGGATGTGCAGATGCCAGAAATGGACGGTTACACCGCCACGCGTGTCTTAAGACAAGACATGGGAAATCAAGCCCTCCCCGTGATTGCCATGACTGCCAATGCGTTTTCTTCTGATCGTGAGGCTTGCCTTGCTGCTGGGATGAATGACCATGTCGGGAAACCGATTGATTTAGATGAGTTGGTGCGGACGATTCAACGCTACTGTGGCAGTAAAATTGGAAGCTGGACACCAGTGCCGACGCCGATCCCAACGGCGACGCCCCATGCCCAAGCGGCGACTACTGCCGAGTTTGACCCCGATCTTGCGCGACAGCGGTTGCAACTGTCGATGGATCTGTTCCTGACCCTAGTTGAGCGTTTTATCGAAGATCAACAAGATTGCGTTAAACAGGTAGCTACTGCCTTGAACCAGCAAGACACACCAACGGCACAACGGTTATTACATACCCTGAAAGGTTTGGCGGCGACATTAGGGGCGTATGCGTTATCTTCGCAGGCGGCTACATTGGAGGCCGAGTTAAAACAAGACGGTAAATTGTCCGATTGGCCGGCGGCACAGGACAGACTTGCTGCGTTGTTAGAACATACTGTAACCGATTTGCAGCAATATCTTGCTCTCCATCGAACACCGGCAACGGTTAGCGTACAAAGTGCCCTTGCGCCGGCACAACAGCAGCAATTACAACAAGGTCTCGCCGAGATTTTGCCCTTGTTGGAACAAAACAACCTTGCCGCATGGGATCAATACCAACAGATCTGTCAACATCTGCCACCGCCGGATCTCGCCGCTTGGTCTGACTGGCAAAAAGCCATGAACGAATTGGATTTCCCTGCGGCAGTAATGGCCTGTCGACAATTATTGGCTGAATTGCAACAGGCCGATAGTGCAGGCTAATTAGGCTTTCGCCACGCGCCCCATCAAATAGAACGGTTCGTTTGGTGGGGTGCCGGTGAGGTGAACTAGCCGATTGCTCATGGCAAAAAATGCAGTGATTGCGCCAATATCCCAGATAGCTTCTTCATCAAACCCTTGCTCACGCAACAGGTCAAAATCAGCCTCTTCGATTTCACCGCCTCGGGTGGAGAGCTTGATAGCAAAGTCGAGCATGGCTCTTTGTTTGGCGGTTAAATTGGCTTTGCGATAATTGGTTGCCAATTGATCGGCCAACAGCGCATCTTTTGCTCGCACTCGCAATACGGCACCATGTGCCACAACACAATATAAACATTGGCCTGCGGCAGAGGTTGCTACCACAATCATTTCGCGCTCGGCTTTGCTCAAACTGCTGGGTTTCTCCATCAAAGCATCGTGATAATCAAAAAAAGCGCGAAACTCTGCCGGACGGTGAGCTAACATCAAAAACACATTTGGCACAAAACCGGCTTTTTCTTGCACCGCCACAATACGAGCCCGAATATCCTCAGGCACTTCGTTCAAATCAGGTACGGCAAAACGGCTAATGGCTGCAGACATGGGGTTTCTTTCTTAACGGTTAACATCAACAATCACACGACCACGCACTTGACCCGCCAACAGTTGCTCTGCCGTCGCGATCACCTCACTCAAACCAATTTCACGACTCAATGCCGCCAGTTTGTTCAAGTCTAATTCTTGTGCCAATCGTTGCCATGCCAGCAAGCGTTCTTCACGCGGTGCCATCACGCTATCCACCCCAACTAAAGTTACGCCACGCAAAATAAACGGTGCTACCGAAGCAGGAAAATCCATCCCTTGTGCCAAACCACAGGCCGCGACAACACCACGATAACGCATGCTGGCGCAGAGATTGGCGAGGGTGTGGCTACCAACGGTATCAATCGCCCCTGCCCACCGCTCACGCGCCAACGGTTTGCCAGGGGCATTCCAATCTTGGCGGTCTAATACTTCACTCGCGCCCAATTGCTGTAAAAACTCGCTTTCTTGTGGCCGACCCGTGATAGCAACCACGCGATAACCGGCTTGTGCCAACAGCGCAATCGCCACCGTGCCAACGCCACCATTGGCCCCTGTAACCGCAATTTCACCTTGTTCCGGTGTTACCCCCTGCTTTTGTAATGCCATTACACATAACATCGCGGTATAACCGGCGGTACCGATGGCCATGCTTTGTTGTGGTGTTAAACCTTCTGGCAGAGGAATTAACCAATCGCCCTTTAAGCGTGCCCGTTGCGCCAAGCCGCCCCAGTGCGTTTCACCCACGCCCCAGCCGTTCAAGATCACTTCACTGCCGACAGCGATATCGGGGTGTTGGCTGTCTTCTACCGTCCCCACCAAATCAATCCCCGCTACCATTGGGAATTTCCGCACCACCGGCCCTTTGCCGGTAATCGCCAGACCATCCTTATAGTTCAAGGTTGAATAGCGAACAGCCACCGTAACATCACCCTCCGGCAAACTGCTGTCATCCAGTGTCCGAAGGGCTGTTTGATATTGCCCTTCCACCTTATCCACTATCACCGCGTTAAACATGGCTTCTCCTCATATGTAGAACCAAACTATTTTTAGACCGATCGTCTTAAAATAGCTAAAAAAATTTACTTGGTTAAAGCAGCAAAAAACACTTGGGCGAATTGCCGCAGTGGAGCGTCATTGGCGACCAATTTGGCACGCAATACCGCACCTTCCCAACCCATCCAAAAAAATGCCGCCCATTGCGTACAGTCGATCGCTGCTGCTAACTGGCCTTGTTGTTGCGCTTGTTGCAGACAATCCGCTAAACGCCGTTGCCAATCTTGAAATACGGCTTCGAGTTGTTCGCGAAATGCCTCGGGCAACACTGCCATTTCTTGCCCCAAATTGCCAATCAAACAACCTCGGCGAAATTGATAACGCGCCATACCAGCGCAGGCTTCATCAATAAAATAAGCAATGCGTTGCAAAGGTAAGCGACTGCTATCCGTGAAACAGCGGTCTAACTTGCGTGCAAAGTACTCAGCATAGGCTGCAATCACCGCCTGACCAAACGCTTCTTTGCTGGCAAAGTAGTGATAGAAAGAGCCTTTTGGTACACCGAGCTGTTTCAAAATTTCATCGATACCGGTGGCAGCAAAACCTTTTTCCGTTAATACCGCCACCCCACAGCGAATCAACGCTTCGCGGGTTTCAAAGCGATCAGCAACCCGCTTCGCAGGCCGCCCACGCCGACGGATCGGAAAAGAGGCTGTGTCATTCATGAGGAAAATAATAGACTGATTGTTCTAAAAATAGCAAGACAATCTTAAACAAAGAAAAGAGAGCGATTTAACGCTCTGAAAAAGAAAAACGCCCGACTTAGTAAAAAGTCGGGCGTTGTAACCTGGTGGCCTTGCCAGCCGTCAAACCAAGCACGGGCCACCGATTCAAAGCTATTAGCTGAACTCTTGGCGGCCATGAATTTATCTTCTTGGCGTTGGACAGAAGGGTTAATGCCTTGCTTGATTAGCCCTTTCAGGCGGTCACGCTCTAATCTGGCTGCTTTAAGGGTAGTACTGGGATAGGTGCCAAGAGACAGCAAACAGGGTTTACCGTCAAACCGATAGCGAAAACGCCACCACTTTGAACCGTTGGGCTGGATGTGCAATGCAAGGCCTTCACCATCGGACAAGGTAAAGGGTTTTTCTTGTGGCTTGGTTGCCTTGATAACGGGGTCAGTTAGCTTCATGGCAGGCCTTGTGTATAACGGTTGCCATGCGATTCTAGTTATACACAAAGTTATACACAAATTTTACTGCTACCCCTGTTGCCAAGGATTGCCCACGAATAGCAAAAAACCCAGTAGGCACAAGGCTCTTACTGGGTTTATTTGGCAATGCTAGGCACTGCTTTTTAATTCTGTGGTGGCCAATCGCGGAATCGAACCACGGACACGCGGATTTTCAATCCGCTGCTCTACCAACTGAGCTAATTGGCCATTTCGCTTGCATCGTTGCTGCAGCGAGAACCGTATTAAACCCGAACTCGGTTTTGCCGTCAAGCCTTTTTTGAAAAAAGTTTTTTCAGAGGTGTTTGTCTTGAGTTGTCAGACAACAGACAGCGTATGTGGCATCCTCAAGCGGATTGGCCAGCCATGATAAATAACAATTTATTATGGCATAAAGTTTTGTATTTTTGTTGCAAGAGATTGCTTTTGTCATTATGCTTGAAGATGCCATTGTTGTTTTAGTTGATAGGCGAAGTCTTTTGATTTGCTCCCTCGTGCAAAGGTAATTCTATGACAACAGTTATCTCCGACCCTAAAATCCGCCAGCCGATTTTTGTTGGGCGACAGCCAATTTTAGACAGTGCTTTTCGTTTATTTGGCTATGAACTGTTGTTCAGGCGCCAAGTGGGGTTGCATGCGGGGGTAACGAACGATTTTCAAGCGACAGCACAAGTCATCGTCAATGCTTTTTGTGAGCTGTCGATGGGGAATTTGCTAGGTAGTTATAAAGGCTTTGTGAATGTAAACGAAGCCTTTTTATTTGAAGAAGTCATCAGTCTCTTACCCGCACAGCAAGTGGTGTTGGAAGTGTTAGAGCATGTGACGCCAAGTCCTGCCCTCGCCAAGCGTTGTGCTGAATTGAAAAAGGCAGGGTTTTTAATTGCTGTTGATGACCTTGAGCATTACGACCCTGCTTGGGATCCGATTCTCGAACTCGCTGATATCATCAAAATCCCACTTGTCCCGGGCAAGGAAAGTACCTTACTACCGTTGTTAGATCAGCTGCGCCGCTTCGGGGCGCGCTTTTTGGCCGAGAGAGTGGAAACACGAGAGCAAGCCGAGATGTGTCGCGCACTGGGCTTTTCTTATTTCCAAGGTTATTTCTTTGCCAAACCGTCGGTGCTCAGTGGTCAAGGGCTGAGTCCAGCCCGATTGACGATCATGCAGTTGTTGGCTTTATTAAACGACGATAACAGCAGTACCCATGATATCGAACTCACGATTAAAACCGATCCCAGTTTAACCGTGAATCTATTGCGTCTGACCAATTCTGCCCACTACGGTTACGGTACCCGTATTCATTCGATTTTGCAGGCGGTGACTTTACTGGGCCGCAAACAGATTGCCCGCTGGTTACAGTTGTTGCTGTATGTTGAAGATAACGGCAATGCCACTCCCACACCCCTGTTCCGTACTGCCGCCGCCCGTGCGCGTCTTATGGAGTTATTGGCACAAGAAACCCGCCCCGATTTGGCTGATGAGGCTTTTTTATGTGGCGTATTATCGTTAGCGCCGGTGTTGTTGGGCATGCCAATCGAAGCATTATTGCGGCAGATCCCCGGTTTATCGACACATATTTCTTATGCTTTGTTGTCGCATCGAGGGTGTTTAGTGTCTTATCTGAATGTGGCAGAAGCGGTGGAAAACGAAAATGAACACCGCTTGGGTTGTAGCTTTGACATCATCGAAGCCGAGGGATTTTGTCCAGAATGGGTCAGCTTGGCACAAATCGATGCCCTGACTTGGGCTAATGCTTTGAAAATTGGTGAATAGTTGTTGAAGCTGATGGCAACTTTATTGCAATGAATTGATATTATTGCCTCCAAGATAGATTAAAATATCGAGAACTCATCTTAGAAGAGCGATAAAATGCCCGCGCAACACTTTGACAAAACCGACTTAAAAATTCTTGCCACGTTGCAACGTGATGGCCGCTTAAGCAATGTCGAACTCGCAGAAACCGTTGCTCTCTCTCCCTCGCCTTGTTTGCGCCGATTGAAACAACTCGAAGAATCGGGTGTGATTCGACAATATGTCGCGCTACTCGAACCTGCCCGTCTTGGCTTGGGGTTACAGGCCTTTGTCCGTGTCAGTTTAGAAAAACGTGGCACCACCTACGCCAAACAATTTTCAGAAGCCGTTTCACATTGGCAAGAAGTGATTAACTGTTTTGCCATGACCGGCGAGATGGATTATTTGCTGCAAGTGTATTTTGAAGATTTAGAGCACTTCTCGCGCTTTGTGATGGATAAATTGCTGCAACACCCAGGTGTCGCCGATGTGAAATCCAGCTTTGTGCTACATGAAGTCAAACGCTCGACCGCTCTGCCTCTCAATCACCTAGAATCTATCCTCAGCTAATCCCCGCCGCCTATCCGAATATGGATAGGTGTCAACAGAAATAGTGGTCATACCAATCATCCAAAAGTGAAAAGATTTGACCTCGTTCACTTTTAACGGCAATTTTCTGCTTTTCGCCTCATTTTATTGCCATGTTAGAAACTTTAATTGTGTTGGTTGCCTACCAGTGGTTTGGTGAAATGGTGAGCCATGCGCTTAGCCTTCCCATTCCGGGGCCGGTGTTAGGCATGTTGTTTTTATTTTTAACTCTGATGACACGGCGAGGCATTCCCCATTTTTTGGGCGAGAATGTTCCAAAGCTGATGGCGTGGTTGGGTTTGTTGTTTGTGCCGGCTGGGGTGGGAGTAATTCAGTATTTAGATTTGCTAGAACGCGCTTTTTGGCCACTGACAATCACCTTGCTGGTGGCCTTGTTTGCCACCCATTTAGCGACCGCCGGCAGTTTGAAACTGTTACTGGCGCGTCATCGTTTGCGGCGTTTGCGTAAATTGGGAGGGAAAGCATGAGCACATGGCAATTTATGTTGCAGTCGCCGCTGACATGGTTATTCGTCACGTTGCTGACTTTTCGCGGCATGGTAACGCTCAATCGCCGCTGTAAAGGCCATCCATTGGCTAACCCAATTATTTTGTCGAATGGTTTGATTATTGCCCTTTTGCTTGGCACGGGCACTTCATACACCACCTATTTTGCTGGTGCGCAGTATGTCCATTTCCTACTGGGCCCCGCCACCGTTGCCCTTGCCGTGCCTCTCTACGCCCAACTCCCACGCTTACAAAAAGCACTTGGCCCGTTGTTAATCGCCCTGCTGATCGGCGGGACGGTTGGCATTATTAGCGGCATTGGTAGCGGCATGTTGTTTGGGTTAGATCGTGAACTATTGCTTACCCTCGCTCCGCGTTCAGTGACGACACCGATTGCGATGGGGATTGCAGAACATATCGGCGGCGTGCCGCAGTTGGCTTCGGTGTTGGTGATTTTGACTGGTATGTTGGCCTGTGTTTTGACCATCCCTTTGCTACAACGTTGGAAGTGGGACAGTGACATCGTGTTGGGATTCAGCTCCGGCATTGCCGGTCACGGCATCGGCACCGCACGGGCTTTTCAAATCTCGGCTGGCGCAGGGGCTTTTGCAGGGTTGGCGATGGGGCTGAATGGCGTACTCACCGCTGTGTTAGTGCCTCTGCTGTTGTGGCTGACTCGGCTTTGAGCATGTTGTCGTCTTGGTACGAGCTGTAGCGGCGTGGTGTGGGCTGAATTTAGATTTTTACAAACATTTTGCATAAAAAATTGCTTTGGCAAGCTATTTCTGAAACACTTGGCATTCGTTTTTTATTCTTCTGTTTGTTGAGCCAACGATGAGCCAAGTTCTACAACCGCGTCCACAGACCGCTGCCGCCCCTCTCTCTTCGCTTTCGCCCGAAGCCGCCAGTTTTAAAACCAAACTACAACGCCTGTTGGCTTTGTTAAATCAGGGTTTGGTTGAGCGTGAGGGGGTATTAAAAGCCGCATTGTTAACCGTATTAGCCGAGGAAAATTTGGTTTTGGTTGGGCCTCCAGGCACAGGAAAAAGTTTGGTAGCTCGGCGGATTGCACAAGTCTTAAGTGATGATCAAGATGGGCATGATTATTTTGAATATCTGCTCACCAAATTTTCGACACCAGAAGAATTATTCGGCCCACTTTCTATTACCGAATTAAAAGCCGACCGTTTTAAGCGCAATACTCAGGGCTATTTACCCACTGTCAATGTGGCTTTTTTAGATGAAATTTTCAAAGCCAGTTCTTCTATTCTCAATGCGTTATTGACGATTCTTAACGAGCGCATGTATCACAATGGCGCTCAAGCCCAAGCTGTTCCTTTACAGGCGTTAATTGCTGCTTCGAATGAATTACCCACCGATGATGAGGCTTTAGGTGCTTTATATGATCGGTTTTTGGTGCGTATTTTTGTGGATTATGTCAGTGAAGATCGTTTTGAATTGTTATTCAATACAACGACAGAACCGGAGTTTGCGCCGGAAGATCGTTTAACACGGCATGAAATAGCGCGCTTACGTCAAGCTGCGAAAACTGTCACGATTCCAAATGATATTGTTCAAGGCATCCAAAGTATTTGGCAACAACATAAACAAGCCTTTCAAGAAGATGCGCGTGAGAGTTTATCTGATCGCCGCTTGAAAAAAATTATTAAATTGCTACGGGTTTCTGCGGCCAGCAATGGTCGGCGCGAGGTAGATTTGTCTGATGTGTTGTTGTTGAAAGATTGTTTGTGGAACCACCCCGATAATGCACCCAAAGTCCGAGAGATCATTACATCGACTTTGAAAGGCCTAAGCCGTTTGGTGCCGATGGACAAAGAGAAAAATATTCCGGTTTATGAAGTGGATAGCGATGGTGAAACGGTGGTTGCTGCGTTTCAAAAAAGTAGCGAAATCGGCAAAAAGCCGAACCGTGCTGCAATTAGCGCAGTGGTGAAAGGTTTTGTCGGCAGTGGCACGGCTGACGATCCGCTGTTAATTCGCTCGGTGGAAGATTTTATGGATTTGGCGCGTGCGGATGTCGGACAAAAAGGCTATCACTTCCGCCAAACAGCCGACCTAGATTTTTCAGCCATTAGTGATTGGCCAATATTTGATTTTCAGGGACATTACGAGGGGGACGGTTTTCGTCTTGATCGCGAATACAGCGTAAGGCCGCTATTTAATACCGTGCGCAATTCACAGCTACAAAACATCCGGCTTGGTGAAAGTGCGATTGCTCTAAATGCAGAAAAAACAACCATTCTGGCATGTCAAGCAGAAAAGAGATTGATTGGATACAGCATCACTGGTTGCACCTTGCTTGATTGTGAAGCGTGGTCTTTTGTAGGGTTAGCAAAAAATAGCCAGATTGCGCGTTGTCGTACGACAGGAGGGCCACTAACTGATATTGATACTGATATCTGTTTTCTTGATAGCATTATATACAATAATTGCCAGATTCTTGATTGTGAAGTGAAGGTTCACGGATCACCATATTGTGGCATTGCCCATTCACTCGAAAGTGGAACTGTAGTAGAGCGTTGTATTGTATCTGGAAGCGGTAGTTTGAGTTGCGGGATTGCATATTATTGTAGGAACAGTGTGGTGCGTCATTGTGCGATTGGCCCTTTGGCTGAGGTGAGCTATTACCGTATTGTTGCAGAAAATAAAAATGGTGGCCGTTTAGAACATAATATTTCGATTGAAAGTCATTCAAACCAAACAGGTGATGATGGTAATGGTCAGGAAGGTAAAACCGTTGCTGCTGCACTATTTACACAGCGTTATTTTGAATTGACCCTCGGTTGGGATTTCGAGCAGGTTTGGCGATGGGATCATCAAAATAATGTTCCAACTTTACGCCAAGTCGGTGAAAAAATGGTGGATTTGCTGGCTTTGCAGTTGAAAGACAATCTGTGGATTTAACACCATGACGATATTTTCTGCTGCATTCGCTGCGCTAAAATTTGGGATAAAACCCATTAAATATTTCATCGACAACACTTTCCGCAGCAAAGTGCGCCCTGTGCCGGGGAGTGTGTTGTATTGTGATTTATGGGTGGCGGTGGAGCATTCTGGGATTTATGTCGGCCGCCGGCAAATCTCTAATATCGTGGTCGATGGGATTGCTGAAAGTGAAGTGCAGCTTAGCAGTCCCGATAGCTTCACTTCAAAAAGCCTATTGGGTAGCAAAATCTATGTTTCTTGTGATCGCCACGGCGCAGTGGGGCATGATGCGGTGGCGGAGCGTTCATTATTCGATGTCGGTGAACGGTCGTTTTATGGCTTGGTGATTAAAAACTGTCATCAATTCTCTAGCAAATGTGTGAAAACGCTTGAAAGCGGTGCGCCTTCTTTGTGGGATCGGTTGAACCCATTGAACTGGATTGATAGCACATGGGAACCCACTATCCGCGAGCTAAAGCGCACTGCCGAAAGCCGCTTGGGGGCGACAAAGTGGCGGTTGTGGGATTGGGAAAATGATTTCGGTGATGACGAGGACGACGACAGCGGCGAACACAACACGCCTCGCCGCCCGTCCTCGCCGGCCAGCCAACCAACTGAATTAGATTGGCAAGCCCATCACGAATTTTTTAAAAACCTGCCGCTGAGCGCCAGCAATATAGCGCGCATTCGCGATGAACTGGGCACGTTGCAAGACTATCAGCGCGAAATCGCTGACGAAAATCTTCCTGCTGATGTGTTGAAAAAACTTGATGGTTTCGGCCAGTGGTTGCAAGAAATCAGCACTGCTTACGATCATGCAGAAGGTTTTTTGCGTGCCACTGGTGCGGATTTGTCGTATGGCGAATTAAAAGCCTGTCAGGAAGATTTCCAAGCATTGGCAAAGCAACTACAAGAAAACGCCCAAATTCGTGATCTTGTTCGCAAAATGGGCCGCCATTATCTGAGCGAAGAACACCGCAAACGGTCGCGTATTCCTGAAGCCAGCAAAAGCGAAGTGCATGGCGTTCACCGTAGCGATGATGTGATGCGGATGTTGCCGAGTGAGTTGTCGAATCTGGAAGATGACACCCTCGAAACCTTGTTTTTTGCGCGCTTGCTCGAGAAAAACCTGCTGACCTACGAATTAAGCGGCATCACTTTAGGTGTGGGCGAAACCACAGAAACACGCAAAAAACGAACAGGGCCGATTGTCGCGTGTTTGGATACCTCGGGCAGCATGGCCGGTTTGCCATTGCTGCGGGCAAAAGCGTTGTTGCTGGCGATATCGCTGATTTTAAAACGTGAAGACCGCGCTTTGCATGTGCTGTTGTTTGGTTCGAGTGGAGAAATCCGCGAATTTGCGATGGATGGCAAAGCCGATCTTGCTGGTTTGTTGCAGTTTTTGGGGACAGGGTTTGGTGGTGGAACAGACTTTGAAACGCCATTGCAACGTGCTTTTGAACTGATTAAACGGCACGAGAACTTCAAAAAAGCCGATGTGCTGATGATCTCCGATGGCGATTGCGCCGTATCGACAGCCTTTCTCCACACAATCGAAACACAAAAAAACACGCTGAATTGTATGGTGTATTCGGTGTTGTGTGCAGGCTCTCGGGTTGATGATCCATTCAGTGATGAAGTGGTCGTGCTATAAGTCAAACTGCCCCAGACGGATATTCATAATATTAAATTCCTATGATGATTCTGCTTTCTCTTAGGAGATGAAAATGCAATTAAAGTCACTTGATATAAAAAACTTTCGTATTCTTGAGGATTTTCAAGTTAATAGACTAGGCCGTGTTAATCTAATTGTCGGAAAAAATAACTCTGGCAAAACAACGGTACTAGAGGCAATACGTATTTATGCCGGAAACGCTAATTTACGTTTGCTTGAAATGCTTGCATCCAGTCATGATGAACGTGTCTATATCTCTGATAATATCAATGAGCTATTTGATAATGAAATACCCTTTCAAGCTTTTTTTACTGGCAGAAAGTTTCCCGATAATGATGCAAAAATTGTAATTGGTGAAATCGAGGGAGCTAATCGACTCACGATTGAGCATGGATATCTACTAGAATGGTCGGAAATCATTCATGAGAATGGTGAGGAAATTACTAAAAATCGCCTTAAACGTATTGCAAAAGATCAGCTAGATGATTTAGAGGGCGAACTACTGGATGCACTTTTTATTCATAAAAACGGACACCATGCTAGTATTCGTTTTGATAAAATCAATGCAATCCGGACAAGAGCCTACCCTCCCCTTTCAGGGTTGAATATATTGCCTTGTAACGTCATTCCAACTCAATTTGTTTCGTTAGATGAATTAGCCGATGAGTGGGATAAAATTGCACTGACCAACCATCAAGATACTGTTAAATCAGCATTAAAACTTATTGCGCCTGACTTTTTAGACATTACCTTTGTTCGTACTGAACAACAGAAGAAATCGTTTTCTAATCAATCCTTAAGCCGAACTGCAAAAGTTCGCCTTGCAGGGCAAGATCAGCCTGTGCCGTTGAATAGCATGGGTGATGGTATGCTGCGTATTTTACAATTGATACTCAAAATATTTTCTGCAAAAGGCGGGTTTTTGCTGATTGATGAATTTGAAAATGGGCTGCATTACAGTGTGCAGAAAAAAGTATGGGAATTGGTATTTGATTTAGCGGAAAAATTAAATATTCAGGTATTTGCAACAACACATAGCTGGGATTGCATTGAGAGTTTTGCAAAAGTTGCAATTGAAAAAACGGCAATAGAAGGTGTGTTATTCCGTGTTGGCCGTAGTGTAAGAACTAGCGATCAAGGTCGGGTGATTGCGACGGTGTTTGATGAGCAAAAATTATTCAACATTACCCAAGCCGATGTTGAGGTGCGCTAATGGTTGACCGTTTGTTGTTGGTTGAAGGTGAAGCGGATCGGGCTTTTTTTGAAATGTTATGTCGATCAAATACTATTCTTGCTGGCGTTCGAGTGGCGCCACCTGTTGAAGTGGGTGGGCGTAAAAATACCAAGCAAGGCATACTCAATATGCTAGAAACGCTCATCAATGACTTAAACGATGGTCGATTGCAAGCATTGGCTATTGTGGTTGACGCAGATCGAATCTCTGATGGCGGTGGATTTTCTAACACAATCAAGCAGATTACCCAAAAAGTGGCTTCTTTAGGATATGACAGATCACCTCAGGTTTTAGCCACAGGTGGGTTGCTCTACCAACACAATGATGGTTTACCCGATTTTGGTGTATGGGTGATGCCAGATAATGCAGCAGAGGGTATGTTAGAAGATTGGATTAAACAAACCGTATCTTTAACTGAACAGCCACTTTTGATTGAGGCTAAAAATACGGTAGCTTCGCTCACTGCTCCAAAGTTTAAAACTGTGCGGTTAAGTAAGGCGGAAGTAGCAACTTGGCTGGCTTGGCAGGAGAAGCCTGGAGAGGGGCTGTATTATGCGATAGAGGGTAAGCTACTCGATGTTGCTGCACCGCTTTATACCGGTTTGGTGAATTGGTTAAAGGCAGTGTTTCCTGCTCAAAATCTGTAATAAAAAACTGCCCCATCTCATACGGCAATGGGGCGGTGTTGAGTGGATTATTCGGCTTCTTCAATCCACATCATTTGAATGGCTTCTAAAATTTTCTCACCACAATGTTTTCGATCATCCTCAAAGCCCTCTAAAGCCAATACCCACTGCATCAAATCCGTAAAACGGACTGTTGTTGGGTCGATGTCGGGGTGTGTTTCCGTTAAAGCAATCGCAATATCACGGCTATCAGTCCATTTCATCGTGTCGCTCCTTAATGATGCTCGCGGGCATGGTTAACGGTATAACGCGGCAGCTCGACCACTAAATCTTGATCGGCAATCATGGCCTGACAGGATAAACGCGAGTTTGGCTCTAAGCCCCACGCCTTATCCAACATATCGTCTTCCAATTCATCCGACGGTTCGAGCGATTCAAAACCCTCGCGCACTACGACATGACAGGTGGTACAGGCACACGACATTTCACACGCGTGTTCAATTTCAATGTCGTTTTCGAGTAGGGCATCACAAATACTTTGCCCACTTTCAGCATCAAACATGGTGCCTTCGGGGCACAAATCAGCATGAGGTAGAACGATGATTTTTGGCATGGTGGCATCCTTTATAGATCGGTGATTTTCTGCCCTGCCAAGGCGCGGCGGATATTTCGGTCCATTCGTGCAGCGGCAAAATCGCCGGTGACGGTATTGAGGCGCGAAGTCGCTTGGTTAATGGCAACCGTTGCTTGTGCCGTGATGGCGCTGCGTAAGGCGGCAATGGCGTTATCAATGCGCGAGCGTTCTTCGCCTGCTAATAAATCACCATCCGCTTGTAAGGCATTTTCCGTGGTAGCAATCAGACTTTCTGCATCAATAATCGCCTCACGCAATTTTCGTGCAGCAATATCATCTTTCACATGCGATAACGAGTCGGTCAACATATGGGCAATCTGCTCATCAGTTAAACCATAACTCGGTTTCACACTGATACTGGCCTCGACACCGCTGGACAATTCACGGGCAGAGACCGACAGCAAACCATCGGCATCAATTTGGAAACTGACCCGAATGCGTGCTGCGCCAGCCACCATCGGCGGAATACCGCGCAACTCAAATCGCGCCAAACTGCGGCAATCGCTGACCAACTCCCGTTCACCTTGTACGACATGAATCGCCATCGCCGTTTGGCCATCTTTAAAAGTGGTGAATTCTTGGGCGCGGGCGGTAGGGATGGTGCTATTGCGTGGGATGACTTTCTCCACCAATCCACCCATCGTTTCCAAACCAAGCGATAAGGGAATCACATCCAACAACAACCAATCATCGTCAACTTTATTCCCTGCCAACACATTCGCCTGCATCGCTGCGCCTAAGGCAACCACTTGGTCAGGATCGAGATTGGTTAAGGGCGTTTGACCAAAAAACTCTGCTACCGCTTTGCGAATATGTGGCATCCGCGTGGCACCACCGACTAACACCACCCCTTTGATATCGCCAACCTGTAAGCGGGCATCGCGTAGGGCACGGCGTACAGGGAGCAAGGTTTTTTCGACCAACGTTTTGGTCATGTCGTTAAACAAATCTTGCGTTAACGTCAGTTCAATCCAGCGACCATCGGATAACACCGCTTGAATCAGGGCTTCTTCGTGCTCCGTCAGCGATTCTTTTGCTGTGCGGGCATGGGTTAATAACAAACGGGTGTCGCTGTCAGACAGTTGTGACAGATTGGCCGTTTGTAGCATCCAACAAAAAATGCGTTGATCGAAGTCATCACCCCCCAAGGCGGAATCGCCGCTGGTGGCCAGCACTTCAAACACCCCTCGGCTTAACTTAAGGATGGAAATATCAAACGTTCCACCGCCTAAGTCATAAACCGCATATACCCCTTCCGAGGCATTGTCCAAACCGTAGGCAATGGCAGCGGCAGTCGGCTCATTTAACAGCCGTAACACATTCAGCCCCGCCAATTTTGCCGCGTCTTTTGTCGCTTGCCGTTGGGCGTCATCGAAATAGGCTGGTACGGTAATCACCGCGCCGGTTAATTCACCGCCTAACGTCGCTTCAGCTCGTATTTTCAAGGCTTTGAGAATATCGGCGGAAATTTGTACTGGGCTCTTGCGGCCTGCGCGGGTCTGTAGTTCGACCATCCCCGGGCCATCGACAAATTGATACGGCAAACTAGATGCATCAGGGAGATCGGCCAACCCACGTCCCATAAACCGTTTTACTGACACAATGGTGTTATGTGGATCTTGCGTCTGACAGGCACGTGCATCATAGCCGACATCTACCCCTTGATCTTCCCGATAGTGAACCACCGAAGGTAATAGCACACGACCGCGTGCATCAGGCAAAGCTGATGCGATACCACTGCGGACGCTGGCAACCAAAGAATGGGTGGTGCCAAGATCGATACCTACTGCAAGACGGTGTTGATGGGGGGCGGTTGATAGCCCGGGTTCAGCAATTTGCAAGAGAGCCATAAAAATCCATTACGTGTGATAGGGTGAGGGCGAATAAGGTCTAATCTGGCGCGCAGTTTAGAACAACAGCCCTTCAATGGCATCACTGATGTCTTGTTCTAATTTGTCGAGAAAACGCAGCTTGCGCACTAACAATGCCGCTTGGGGCAAATCAGGGTGATGGTCGAGGCAATCGGCCAATTGTTCAATCAGTGCTTGGCTATCGTCGTGCAAGGCAGCAGACAGTTTTTCTAGCTGACTGACATTATGTCCCGCTTGAGCTTCTTCAATCGCCTCGCGCCATTCCATTTGTGCCATTAAAAAGGCTGTCGGCATGGCGGTGTTTTGCTCTTCGGCGGTATCAACACCGGCAAGCTGTAACAAATAACGCCCCCGTGAAATCGGATGTTTCAGGGTTTGATAGGCCTCATTGGCATGTGTCGCCCATTGCAAGGCTAGCCGCTTTTCGGTGTCGGAAGCCTGTGCAAAACGATCGGGATGAACTTGGCTTTGGATTTGCCGATAGGCCGCATCCAAAGCCGCTGTGTCCACAGCGAACTGCTGTTTGAGGCCAAACAGCGTGAAGTAGTCGCTGTTTAAGTTCATACGTTAAAGCTTTCGCCACAACCACATTCATTTTTGACGTTTGGGTTGTTGAACTTAAAGCCCTCGTTCAAGCCCTCGCGCACAAAATCGAGCTCGGTGCCGTCGATATAGACCAAACTCTTGGCGTCGGTGAACAAGGTTACGCCATGACATTCAAAGCTGATGTCGTCTTCGGCTGGCTGATCGACAAATTCCAATTTATACGCCATACCAGAGCAGCCCGAGGTCCGTACACCAAGGCGTAGCCCTAGGCCTTTACCACGGCGTTGCAGGGTGTTTTGCACATGCAGTGCAGCTGATTCGGTAAGGGTAATTGGCATTATCTCTTCTCCCAAAAAAGTGCCTTATTCTGCAGACAGGCCATGTTTTTGTTTGTAATCGCTGACAGCAGCTTTGATGGCATCTTCTGCCAAAATCGAACAGTGAATTTTCACCGGTGGTAGGGCCAATTCTTCAGCAATAGCGGTGTTTTTAATCGCTAAAGCTTGATCGAGGGTTTTGCCTTTGACCCATTCGGTGACCAAAGAACTCGAGGCAATCGCCGAGCCACAACCATAGGTTTTGAACTTGGCATCTTCAATCACGCCTTGTTCATTGACCTTGATTTGCAATTTCATCACATCACCACAGGCCGGTGCACCCACCATGCCGGTACCAATCGAATCATCGCCTTTATCAAAGGCGCCGACATTGCGTGGGTTTTCGTAGTGGTCGAGGACTTTTTCGCTATATGCCATGATGCATTCTCCAAATTGAGTTTAAGGTTAGTGCGCTGCCCATTGCACCGTCGAGAGGTCGATGCCCTCTTTATACATATCCCACAGCGGGGACAATTCACGCAGTTTGCCGATTTTGTCGTGCAGCAGCTTGATGGCGAAATCGACATCGGCTTCGGTGGTAAAACGACCAATCGAGAAGCGAATCGAGCTGTGCGCCAATTCATCATCACGGCCAAGGGCACGCAACACATAAGACGGTTCGAGCGAAGCCGAGGTACATGCTGAACCACTCGACACGGCAAGGTCTTTAATCGCCATAATCAAGCTTTCGCCTTCAACATAGGCAAAGCTGACATTCAGATTGTGCGGCACGCGCTGTTCTAAATCGCCATTCAAATACACCGCTTCAATGTCAGATAGGCCTTTCCACAAACGATCACGCAACATGCGAATGCGCTCGTTTTCGGTTGCCATTTCTTCACGCGCTAAACGGAAGGCTTCGCCCATGCCAACAATTTGATGGGTCGCTAAAGTACCCGAGCGCATACCGCGTTCGTGACCACCGCCGTGCATTTGTGCTTCTAAGCGCACCCGTGGTTTACGGCGCACATACAAGGCACCAATCCCTTTGGGGCCATAGGTTTTATGAGCCGAGAAACTCATCAAATCGACTTTTAACTGGCTGAGGTCAATGACCACTTTGCCGGTGGCTTGGGCGGCATCGACATGGAATAACACCCCCTTTTCACGGCACAGTTGACCGATAGCAGGAATGTCTTGGATCACACCAATTTCATTGTTGACATACATCACCGACACCAAAATGGTATCTGGACGAATGGCATCAGCTAACACTTTCAGGTCAACCAGCCCGTTTTCTTGTGGGGTTAAATAGGTGACTTCAAACCCTTCACGTTCTAACTCGCGGGTGGTGTCGAGAATCGCTTTGTGTTCGGTTTTTACCGTAATCAGGTGTTTACCTTTGGATTGGTAAAAATGCGCCGCACCTTTTAATGCCAAATTGTTCGACTCTGTGGCACCGGAGGTCCAAACGATTTCTTTTGGATCACAATTCACCAACTGGGCGACTTGTTCGCGTGCTTCTTCCACCGCTGCTTCGGCTTCCCAGCCATAGGCATGTGAACGCGAAGCCGGATTGCCAAAGTGTTCGGTGAGGTAAGGAATCATTTTTTCCGCGACGCGTGGGTCGAGCGGGGTGGTGGCAGAGTAGTCGAGATAAATAGGGCGGTTCATGGTAGTTGGGCTCATGTAGATGTTGGCGATCACAAAATCAATTTACTTAGCGGGCATCAAGGCCACGATTGTGTTCAGCGCTGCGGGTTGTGGGGCGGCGATCTTGTAACAAGCTGTTTTGCTCATGGTGGTGCTGTTTTTCAACCAAACTGGCCAAATTGATATTGGCCAAATACGCAAATAAGGTGCGGTTGAGGTCAGTCCACAAATCATGTGTCATGCAGCGTTGTTTGCCACGGCAATTTTCTTGGCCGCCACATTGCGTTGCATCCAGCGGTTCATCTACCGCGATAATGATGTCGGCGACAGAAATATCTTCGGTATTTTTGGCTAAACAATAGCCTCCCCCCGGCCCGCGAACACTTTCCACCAAGGCTGCGCGGCGCAGCTTGCCAAAAAGTTGTTCGAGGTAGGAAAGCGAGATGCCTTGTCGCTCACTGATGCCGGCAAGCGTAACGGGGCCATTGGCTTGCCGTAGGGCAAGGTCGAGCATGGCGGTAACAGCAAAACGGCCTTTGGTGGTCAAGCGCATGATTAGGCTTTCCTTCCGGTATCAATCCTGTTTCACAGCATAAAATATCCGAGTAATTTAGTCAACTTATACCCCGTGGCCACCGCAGGCAAAAAAGCTGTAACAACTTTCGGTTTTTTCGGCAATTTTTTCATATTGCACTGCAAAAAATGTTTTGCCCTACCACTGTGAAAACAGGTACATTCGCTAAGCATTGCTTAAGCAAATTCTTTAAGGATGGATGTCAATTGAAGCGCGCTGTTTATGCAGGAAGTTTTGATCCGGTGACCAATGGCCATTTATGGATGATTCAGGAAGCGGTCGAATTATTTGATGAAGTCGTGATTGCGATTGGTGTGAACCCTGATAAATCTTGTACTTTCTCGATTGAAGAGCGGGCGGCAATGCTGCGAGAGACGACAACCCAATATGCAAATTTACGGGTTGAGGTGTTCGATAATCAGTTTCTTGTCAATTATGCACAATCGATTGGTGCCAACTACATTGTTCGTGGCATTCGTACTGCCTCTGATTATGAATACGAACGTGCCATGCGTTATGTGAATTCTGATCTCTATCCAAACATCACTACCGTATTCTTATTGCCACCGCGTGAGTATGCCGAGGTCTCTTCAACCATGGTCAAAGGTTTGGTTGGCCCGCGTGGTTGGGAAGATGTCATTCATCAATATGTGCCCGAGCCGGTGTATCAACGATTACGTCACTTTGCCGAAGCGAAAGGACAGCGC
The DNA here is from genome assembly GCF_000420525.1 of Aquaspirillum serpens DSM 68. Classification (GTDB taxonomy): domain Bacteria; phylum Pseudomonadota; class Gammaproteobacteria; order Burkholderiales; family Aquaspirillaceae; genus Aquaspirillum; species Aquaspirillum serpens. Next base: position 10,054 of record NZ_ATVC01000007.1, on the reverse strand, counting down.
CGCGCATGAGTGTTTCTGTCGTTAAAGTCGTCGCTGGTGTGTTATTTGACAGCGCTGGCCGTTTTTTTCTGGCAAGCCGGCCTGAAGGCAAACCGTATGCCGGTTATTGGGAATTTCCCGGTGGCAAAATTGAAGCCGGCGAAACACCGCTGGCAGCATTGCAGCGCGAGTTACAAGAAGAACTCGGCATTCAGGTGCAACAATGCACACCGTGGATTCACAAACACTTTGTTTATGAACACGCCACTGTTGAGCTCAGTTTCTTTCGAGTGACAGCATGGACAGGGACTTTGCAGGCAAAAGAAGGTCAGTCATTTGCTTGGCATTTTCCTCATGAGGCCTTATCGGTGAGCCCTGTTTTGCCAGCCAATGGCCCTGTGTTGCGTGGGTTGAGTTTACCGCCGGTTTATGCGATTACCTGTGCAGCAGAATTTGGTGTCGTGCATTCGTTGGCTGCATTACAGCGTGGCTTACAGCAGCGGGCGGTGGGTATGGTGCAGATTCGTGAGCCCCAGATGTCTACTGCACAATTGGCTGATTTTGCCGCCGAGATTGTGGCGCGCTGTCGTCCAGCCGGTTGTTTAGTGGTGCTAAATGGTGAACCCGAGCTGGCGCAGGCATGGGGGTTGGATGGCGTACATTTGAATCGGCATCGCCTCATGGCGTTACCCACTCGCCCAGAACTGAATTGGGTGGGCGCGTCAGTGCATAACGCGGCAGAACTGGCTGCTGCAACACGCCTTGGCTGTGACTATGCTCTGTTGGGGCCGGTCCAAGCGACACAGACTCATCCGAATCAACGGCCTTTGGGATGGACTGGATTTGCTGCATTATCGCAACAAACGCGGATTCCACTGTATGCCTTAGGCGGGTTATCACCGTTAGAACTACCAGTAGCCCAAAAATACGGCGCACAGGGGATTGCCATGATGCGTTATGGTTGGAGAGCTTGGTAGTGAAGGGGTTTAACCTACAACAATCACCGCGCAAATGGGCTTTGATTGCCGTGGCATTATTATTATTTGCCGCGCTAAAAGCATGGATGGTGATGCATTTCTTACATGGTGAGCAACAAGCCACCGTGGTAACCGTAGCCTGTGCTGATCCTGTCGCTGGTTGTCAAAGCGAGGGGTTGTCGGTGCGCTTTGATCGTCCGCCGGTGCATACCCAACGCTTTGTGGTCGATTTGCAACTCGATCAAGCAGGCACGACCCCCCCCTCGGCCTTGTTTAGCATGGTAGGGATGGAGATGGTGCCGGTGCGTTATCACTTTGTGCAAAAAACCGCACAACATTGGACGGCCGAGGTGATTTTGCCGGTCTGTGTCAGTGGCCGGCAAGATTGGCTGATGTCGTTAGATGCCAATGGTCGCCGCTACCATCTACCATTTGAAGCTGGTTGGTTAGCAGGACAGCACTAGCGTAAACCAAAGTCGGCTACCAAACCCACAAAGATCACGAAACCCACTTTGTTGTTATCCAAAAAGGCTTGAAAACAGGCCATTCGCTCACGGTGGCGGATGGTCTGATACTGTTTCATCATCAACACCGCTGCTGCACATAGACTCGCGATAAACCACACCCCTAAGCCCTGTTGTGCCGCAATTGCGGCCATGATGCCAAGAAACATGACGTGGCAGACCATCACAGCTAACACATCATAATTGCCGAAGGTAATCGCTGACGTTTTAATCCCAATTTTGAGATCATCGGGTTTATCACACATGGCGTATTCGGTATCGTAAGCCAGCGTCCAAAACACATTGGCAATTAACAACTGCCATGCCAATAGAGGTACTTCGTTATTCAATGCAGCAAAAGCCATCGGAATACCAAAACCAAAGGCAATACCAAGATAGGCCTGCGGCAGGGGGAAAAAGCGTTTGGTAAAAGGATAACTGCCTGCCAATACTACCGCTGGTAGGCTCATCCACCACGTTAATTGATTCAGTGGTAATACCAACAGAAAAGCGATGGCAGCCAAACCGGCGGCTAATAACAGCGCCTCACGTTCACTGACAGCGCCGCGTGCAAATGGGCGGTGTTTGGTTCGTTCGACTGCACCATCAAAATGGCGATCGGCATAGTCGTTAATAACACAACCAGCAGACCGCATCAGGAACGTTCCGGCAATAAAAATCAGCACGACCCATATATTGGGCTGCCCATTACCTGCTAACCACAATCCCCACAAGGTGGGCCATAACAGTAATAGGGTGCCAATTGGCTTATCAATACGGGCTAATTGGGCATAGACCACGAGTCGTTCACGAGCAAGCATAGCAATATCAACGGGAACCAGTTGGGTTGGAAAGAGAAAGAGCCGGTGTCAGTTTTGCAATCAGTGTCGGTAAAAACACTTCTTGTACCAATAATTGACCACCATGCCGTGCGCTAAATGCTGCCCGTCGTGCCCATAAGTGATCGGGGCGAGGGAGCGATAACAAACACGGTGTTTCATCCAACGAGATCAGAAAAGGCAGTGCTGCATGGAAGAGTGGATCACCGAGCTGTAAACGGCGAAAACTCAGTGGGCTGCGATTAAATGGCGCTTGGTCGGCAAATAGCGTAAAGCCAAGTGATCGACCGCCACGATCGAGGGTTTTACACCATTCACGATCACTGCTATCGCATACACTGGCAGCATAAATCACTGCCTCACCATCTAGGCGTAAGCACACTTGGCGGCACAATACCTGTTCAACGCCCTGTCCTAACATGGCCGCTTCGTCATGTGTCGGTGGACGGTGATTTAAACCAATCAAGCGGACACTGAAAGGATAGTGTGTGGCTAGAAGTCGATTGGTTAGGGAATCGGGAGTGAGTAACCAGTCTGCCAATATTGGGTTAAGGTCTGGCGGCAGCATGGGCTGCCAAGCATCGAAAGCAATCATGCCGCACATTATGCCAAAGAACGCTGCCGAGGCAGCAGCTTTTGCAGGAATTTGGCTGCTAAAAACAAAAAACCCGCACAGATTAACTGTCGGGCTGGTGAGATGCTGGCGGAGAGAGGGGGATTCGAACCCCCGTCAGGGTATTACCCTGAACACGCTTTCCAGGCGTGCGACTTAAACCACTCATCCATCTCTCCGCTGAGATGAAGACGCGCATTATAGGGAAGGCAGTTCTCTTTGGCAAGTGCTAATTGCGACACGGCCGGCGCATCTAAAGGTAAAATGATTTTTTCCGTTCACGATAGAAATGTGCCATGCGTATTGCTCTTGCTCAGTTTAACCCAGTTGTGGGAGATATCGCGGGGAATACCGCCCGAATTCAAGAACTTGCCCTTGCTGCGCGTGAGCAAGGCGCTGATCTGTTGCTGACTCCCGAGTTGGCACTGACGGGATATCCACCAGAAGATTTATTGCTGCGTCCGGCATTTTATCAGGCTGTGCGCCAAGGTTTAGACACACTATTGGAGATTGATGGCATCACCCTCGTTATTGGTCATCCAGTGCAATTTGGTGAAGAACGTTTTAATGCGGCGACGGTGTTCCGTGACGGTCATCAGCTTGGGCAATATCACAAAATGCGCTTACCGAATGAATCGGTATTTGATGAAGTGCGCTATTTCACCCCCGGTGTTGCGCCTCTGGTGTTTGAATGCGCGGGTAAACAAGTCGGTTTACTGATTTGTGAAGATATCTGGTCAAGTGAGCCAGCGGCGGAAGTCGCCGAGGCTGGCGCAGAGATTTTATTAGTATTAAACGCCTCTCCTTTCCATCGCAATAAACTGGCTGTACGTCAACAGCAAGTACAGTGGCGCTGTGAGGAAACCGGTTTGCCGGTGGTGTATCTGAATGCTGTTGGTGGGCAGGATGAATTGGTATTTGATGGCGCCTCGTTTGCTTGTAATGCGGAAGGGGAAACAGTGGCGCAATTACCGGCTTTTGCCGAAGCCTTGACCGTCATCGATTTCCCGTCGGTAACACCACAAACCGCTGTGATGACCACACAGCCGAGTGAATTGGCTAGTGTGTATCAGGCGCTGGTATTGGCGGTGCGTGACTATATTAGAAAAAATGGTTTCCCTGGGGTGTTGTTGGGGCTGTCTGGTGGGATCGATTCTGCCCTGACGCTGGCGATTGCGGTGGATGCGCTGGGGGCTGACGCGGTACATGCAGTGATGATGCCAAGCCGTTATACCGCAGAGATCAGCTTAGTTGATTCTCGCGATATGGTGCAGCGTTTGGCAGTGAAATACGATGAAATCGATATTTGGCCGATGTACGAGGACTTTCAACAGGCTTTGCACCCGTTGATTGGTCATTTGCCATTGGATACCACCGAGGAAAACTTACAGTCGCGCATTCGTGGCACCTTGCTGATGGCTTTATCGAATAAAACCGGTAAATTGGTGCTCACTACAGGCAATAAATCAGAAATGACCACCGGTTATGCCACTTTATATGGCGATATGGCCGGCGGTTTTGCTGTCTTAAAAGATGTGGCAAAAACGCTGGTGTATGCCCTGTCAGAATGGCGTAATCAACAGGATGAGGTGATTCCGCGCCGTATTATCGAACGTCCACCAAGTGCTGAATTGCGGCCCGATCAATGTGACCAAGATAGTCTGCCCGACTATGCCGTTCTGGATGCGATTTTAGAAGCTTATGTTGAACAAAATCGTTCAGTGCAAGAGATTATTGCTATGGGCTACGCTGCCGAAGCGGTTGAGAAAGTCACTCGTCTCCTCAAAATCAATGAATACAAACGCCGTCAGGCACCGGTGGGGCCACGCATTACCCACCGTGCATTTGGCCGTGATTGGCGTTATCCAATTACTCAACGTTTCCGTTGAGACTTTTAGGAAGGTTGGTTTGACCGTGAGATTTGCTTTAGTAAAGAAAAGCCGCCGCTGGCCTGCGCTGTTGGCGCTGATGTCGTTATTGGCAACACCGTCGGCATTCGCTGATGGTGTGGCAGAGCTTAAGCGTTTTGTCAGTGAAACACAGTCATTGAAAGCTGATTTTCAGCAAGAAGTCAGTGGTCGCGACCAAAAGTCAGAACAAGCGCGTGGCACATTACAGCTATCGCGGCCAGGCAAGTTTCGTTGGATTTACCAAAAGCCCTATGAGCAATGGATTATTGGCGATGGTAAGCGATTGTGGGTGTATGACCGTGAGCTGGCGCAGGTAACCTCGCGTCAGTTGGATGAGGCATTGGGCTCTAGTCCGGCCGCATTATTGGCAGGAAAGAATGAAATCGAACGCGATTACCAATTGCGCAATTTGGGCAAAGCAGACGGTTTGGAATGGCTAGAGGCAGTACCCAAAACAGCCGAGTCAGGTTTTCGGCACTTTCGGATGGGGTTTCGAACCGGCAATTTAATCTCGATGGTGCTGACGGATAATTTTGGTCAAACCACTCGCTTAAGTTTCAGCAATATCAAGAAAAACCCCGCTATTGAAGCGGGGGAGTTTCTGTTTACACCACCTAAAGGTGTAGATGTGATTCAGCAGTGAGTCGTTCAAGACTCATAGACATAGGTATCACGTCCCCCTTTTTTCGCTAAGTACATGCGGTGGTCGGCCAATTCGACCAGCGCATGGACTTCCTTGCTGTCGTCTAACGATCGTTCAGCAATCCCAATGCTGGCGGTGATCGGACTACCGTCTGGCCGTAAGCCAAACCCTCGTTCACGCAGACGCTTGACCAGATGTAATGCGCCTTCGATCGGGGTATCGGGGGCCAGAATTAAAAATTCCTCTCCTCCCCAACGAATCAGCATGTCTTCAGTGCGGATGGCTTCTCGCAACCGCGTCGCGGCCTGACGTAACACTAAATCGCCTGCTTCATGGCCATATTGGTCGTTCACTGATTTGAAATGGTCAAGATCAATAAATACCAAAGACATAGGCCGTTGGTGCCGCAGCGAGATGTGAAAGTGGATGGTAAGTAATTCTTCACCACTGGCACGGTTAAAGCATTGGGTCAGTGGATCGTGCGAGGCTTGACGGTTTAATTGCCGCATTAAATGTAACTGGCTCATCCCCGCTAGGGTTGCCACACCAGAAATCAAGGCCAACAGCCACGACGTTGCCAGACGATCGCCGCTATTGTTCATCAGCGTGCCTAGGTCAAACACAATAAACAGCACTTGTGCAACCAAGGCAGGGGCGGCAAATAAAATTCCTTCTAAGAAAGTCAGAGGAAAGATACTGAGCCCTGCCAACATGACAAATGGTAAAAAAGTGTAGCCAACAATCGCTGGGTTGTTGGTCATCTCAACAACCCAATAGCCGCTTAAGGTGAGGTTTGAACTCAGGAAAAAGAGCGAGGGAATACAGAATAATAAGGCCAGTGCCCGATAAGCATCTTGAATCTGCGAGGAATGAGGATAGGCCTTGACCAAAATCCAAAACGCGATACTGACCGCTACCCGTTGAATGCTAATCCATCCCCACAAGGGCCAAGGTAAAAAGAAAGCATCGACCACCACCCATAGGGGCGTCAAAATCGCGAATAGCATGGCAACTAGGCGCACTCGCGAAATCATCATTTCGCTGCGGCGCCGTGCGAGTAAGGAAGAATGCGTGGCGGGCGTCAGCAGACAATGAAAGTCGTGTTGACTGATACTGTCGCCGTAAATACGCCGGAACCATTTCGTTACATGACAAAACATGAGCATGCCACTTTTGAAAAAGGGAAAGCAGTTGTTGTAACTGCTGAGAAGCTATGCTGCAGTGTACACCGAGAAGTCAAGTCAGACAGGACGAGATGAGATATTTTTATGTTACAACCAAGCATGTTTTCTCCTCATGTCTTTTTTATGTATGGGGTTTTGTAAAACCCTGAAAATATCATGACATTTGCTTTCTACAACAGGATGAAAACTATAGCCAAGCTAAAAAGCGAATGAAAGGATTTATTTGATAGGAATTAGATTTAGCGCAAAGATTGGCGAGATTGTGTTCAAGATATTCACAGCGTTTTAAGACATCTTTTTGCGAAAAAGCCAGTTTATACTGGCTTTTTCGTTTCAATCAGGGATTAACTGGATGGGGTCTCTGCTTTTTGCCGTAAGCGCAAATTTAGCTCTTTCAATTGTTTCTCATCCACTGCGTTTGGTGCTTGTGTTAACAAACATTGTGCGCGTTGTGTTTTCGGGAAGGCGATGACATCACGGATCGATTCTGCACCGCACATTAACGTTACCAGACGATCTAAGCCGAACGCCAAACCACCGTGTGGCGGCGCACCAAATTTCAGATTATCCAGCAAGAAACCAAATTTATTCTGCTGTTCTTCTGGGGTGATTTTTAATGCGTTGAACACTTTTTCTTGCACATCGGCACGGTGAATCCGCACAGAACCGCCGCCAATTTCCCAACCGTTCAGCACCATATCATAAGCACGTGCCAAACACGCCCCAGGATTGGTTTCCATTAAGTCTTCATGGCCAGGTTTCGGGCTAGTGAAGGGGTGATGGCAGGCTGTCCAGCGATCATCATCCTCGTCGTATTCAAACATCGGGAAATCAACCACCCACAATGGCCGCCATGCTTTGACAAAGTAACCGCCGGCTTCGCCACGCTCGTGACCGATTTTGATACGCAAAGCACCAATCGCTTCGTTCACAACTTTAGCTTTATCGGCACCAAAGAAGATGATGTCACCGTTTTGTGCGCCGGTGCGGTTGATGATTTCGGTCAGGGCGGCGACAGACAAGAATTTCACGATCGGCGACTGCAAGCCACTATTTTCATCGTTGGTGATTTTGCTGGCATCGTTGACCTTGATGTAAGCCAACCCTTTTGCGCCATAAATCGCAACAAATTGGGTGTAATCATCGATGTCTTTACGCGACAGGCTTGAACCACCTGGGACGCGCAAGGCCACGACACGGCCATTTGGCATGTCAGCTGCACCACGGAAGACTTTGAATTCTTCCGTTTTCATCACATCGGTCAACTCGGTGAATTGCAACGACACCCGTAAATCGGGTTTATCCGAGCCGTAGTAATACATGGCATCGTTGTAGGTCATGCGCGGGAATTCGCCTAAATCAACATTCAGCACATCTTGGAAAATATGGCGCGCCATCCCTTCGGTGATGTCCATAATCTCATTCTCGTTGAGGAACGAGGTTTCCAAATCGATCTGAGTGAATTCAGGCTGACGATCTGCGCGTAAATCTTCATCACGGAAACATTTGGTGATTTGATAGTAACGGTCGAAACCTGCCACCATCAGCAATTGTTTGAACAGCTGTGGTGATTGTGGCAAGGCAAAGAATTCACCTGGGTGCACACGCGATGGCACCAGATAATCACGAGCCCCTTCTGGGGTCGAGCGTGTCAACATCGGGGTTTCAACATCGATAAAGCCTTGTTTATCCAAGTAATTACGCACACCCATTGCCACACGGTAGCGCAGACGCAGATTGCGTTGCATGGCTGGACGGCGCAAATCAATCACGCGGTTGGTTAAACGCACGTTTTCTGACAAATTTTCTTCATCAATTTGGAACGGTGGCGTGGTGGCGCTGTTCAGAATTTCGATTTGTTTTGCCAGAATTTCGATTTCACCAGAAACCAAGTTGCTGTTGGTGGTGCCTTCTGGGCGGCGGCGTACCAAGCCAGTGATGGCTAACACAAACTCGTTGCGGCAGCTATCGGCAGTGCTAAATGCTTCGGGGGTATCAGGATCAATCACCACCTGTACCAGACCTTCACGGTCGCGCAAGTCGATAAAAATCACGCCGCCATGATCGCGGCGACGGTGCACCCAGCCTTTGATAGTAACCATTTGGTCGAGATAGCGGGTGTCGATGAGTCCACAGTAATCGGTACGCATTGCAAGAACTTTCGTTTTCGAATTCGTTGTTATAAAGATGAAAAACACAAAGGGTGCTAGTTTAGCGCACCGCCTTGTGACTTGGGGCAACTACACCCATAGAAATAATGTATTTCAGCGCATCATCAACCGACATATCCAGTTCGCGTGTCGCAGATTTTTTCACCATGATGAAATAACCCGAGGTGGGGTTCGGTGTCGTCGGGACATAAACACTGACAAACTCTTCTTCGCCGAGGTGTGCCGCTACGTTGCCGCTTGGTGTGCCGGTCAGAAAAGCAATGGTCCATGCTTCTTGATGGGGGAATTGCACTAATAAAGCCTTACGGAAAGATTGCCCCGAGCCAGATAACAAGGTGTCAGAGACTTGCTTCACACTCGAATAAATCGATTTCACCACTGGGATACGCACCATCAGGGCTTCCCACATCCGCACAATGCGCTGCCCCAAAATATTGGCGGCAAACATGCCAGTAAACAGCATCACTAATAAAGCACCGAGCAACCCTAAACCCGGAATGTGAAAACCGAACAGATGTTCTGGTTGCCAGCTACCAGGTAACCATTGCAAGGTTTGATCCATGGTGCTGATGATAAGATTCAACACCCAAAGCGTGACGGCTAACGGCAGCCACAGCAAAAAACCAGTAACGATATAGCCTTTTAAAGTCAATTTGGCTTGTTTCACAGTGATCTCTCTGTGTTCAGGGTAATAAAAGGAAGCAGACAGATTGGGGGCGATTGACATAAAGCAAATCGCGTAGACTTGTCACAATTTTGACACAGCGCAACAAAATTGGCTTAATCTTTTGCGTGTTTACTCAGGACGTTGCACAGTTCAAAGTCGCTTGTCTTTTTGCAGTGCAACAACTACAGTGGTTTTGACTGTTTTAAGGGCGGGACACGCTCGGTTCGCCTGTGAAGTGAGCGGTGCAGCAATGCCGCCAGCAGCAGGAACCCACCGAAGCGACTCAGGTGCGGCTCAATGCCGCGCTTGAGCGCCGTAGGAATCTCCGGCCTTCAGGCCGGGGAGGATGTCAAAAAGGTTGTTAAGTATAACGCAAGCCACTGCAGATAGGCTGGATGCCAAATTGTGTGCGGTGCGCGTTTCCCAACGATAGACAGGAAAATGTATCAACTGTCATCATTAAGCAACAACTTTATGGCATAAAGACCCTGCTGATCATAAAGTTGTAGAAAAACCACACAGTATCACGCCCTTAAATTTTGAATTGTTACTGACTCACTACGGAGCT
>NZ_ATVC01000006.1 GCF_000420525.1 Aquaspirillum serpens DSM 68 | reverse complement strand
GCGAATGCTGCCAGTACCACCCCTGGTGCTCTGTTCCTGACCAGAGGAAGCCTAATGAAACCGGAAGGCTGGTCGGTTTAATGTGAAACACGGGCGAGTCAGGCGACGCCCAACTTTCTTAAGTCCTTCATGCTCATTTTTTTGAGACTTCATCCAAGCTACCCCTGCGAAAAGTGTAGTAGGGTGAATACTGCTTTTGTGCCCACCAAACCCACGCCATCTGGCCGATGTCGTGAGCTACTGAACTGTTATGATGGCTACAAAACGTGCCAGCCTATTTAGCTTCATCTACAAAGGAGAATTTCTATGTCAAGAATTTCTGATGAAATTGCGATTGAAGCAATCAAATTTGCGAAAACAAGAGAAACCTTAAATAACCTTTTAAGAGAGAAGGTCATTGAACATAGTTCGGAACGGAATAATATTTCCCCTGATGAGAAAAAGGAGACTCAAGAAGAAACTTCTTTACAAAAGAAACCTTGGTAGAACATTTACTACCTATAAGGAATCTTCGATGTCTTTATTGGAATATTGCATCCCTTGCTTTCCAGAAATAGAAACAAACCTTTTTTTATTAAATCCTGATGATGGCTAGGGCCAACTGTTATATCCACAATAGAAGATGGTTTAATTCTTATTTCAATATATGGAGTTATACCAAACCTTGATTCTCGAAATTTAATTTCGCTGATCTCGGTTTCTTGCAAAAAAACAAAAACCCTTTTTTCTCTTTCTTCTGCAAATCCTATATCTTTGCATATAACCGCGATTTTTATTAACTCATAATTTAACTCACTGAGTATTTCTTCTCTTTGTTTTTCTGTTTGTGCTTGTTCAAATTTTTCCCAATACGAATTGAAGGTTTCTCGAATTAGTTTCGTAGGGTGGATAAGCGTAGCGCATCCACCAAATCACTGTTAAATTCAATGCAGGTGTTCTAGTAAAATCACAATGATTTTGATTGCAAAGGGGATTTCAACAAATGTTTGCCTGAAATCTTGCCGTAAACAATCAATATGATTTTCGTTGTTAAAAGATGGTTTTCTGTTCTTTGTAACGACGGTGAAAAAGTATTTTCCGCCCGTGCTTTGGGCTCGTTGATAGTTGGTTGGTGGATGCGCTACGCTTATCCACCCTACCCCGTTGCACAGGCAATCACGCAACAAGTCCAAACAAGCCCTCGTTTTGTTGAACCATCCCCAGTTCTTCCAAAGCATCAATCACGGGTTGAACAGCGTTTTTGCGAGAACGTTTGAAGCAGTTGGCAATGTCTTCAATCGACAGAGTTTGTGCTGTAATTGGCTCGTTCTGTACCGCCCGCTTTTGACCAGCGTTGAATAAAGGTTTCAATAGTGTTGTCCGACACGGCGACAAAATCCTTAGCAAAAAGACTGATATTAAAACAATATCATAAACTTGCAAAAAACAAAGGGCGAACACTTGGTTCGCCCTGAATCGATACACCCGCCTAACCTACCTTCAAGCCTTCGGCGTCAAATCTTTCGATAAGAAAAACGCATCCGAGAAGAAGCTATCCGCAGGTAACTGACGCTCTTGGATAAAGCTTTGATGCGCGGCTTCGACCACAACCGGCGCACCGCAGGCATAGACCTCATGCCCAGACAAATCCGCAAAATCATCCAACACCGCCTGATGCACAAAACCAGTCCGGCCAGTCCACTGGTCTTCCTCTGTTGCATCAGACACCACCGGCACATAACGGAAATGTGGCAGTTGTTGTGCCCAGCTTTCAGCCATGTGGTGGAAATATAAATCAGCAGGACGACGGCCACCCCAATATAAAGTCATGGGACGCTGAATGTTCTGATGAATCATGTGCTCAATAATGCCTTTAATCGGGGCAAAGCCGGTGCCGCTGGCGAGGAACACAATCGGTTTATCGCTAGATTCATTCAGACAGAATGTGCCTAATGGCCCTTTAAAGCGCAGAATTTCACGCTCTTTCATGGTCTTAAAAACATATTCCGAGAATGTCCCGCCAGCCATGTGACGGATATGCAATTCTAAGAACGCATCATCATGTGGTGCATTCGCTAATGAAAAACTGCGCGCCTTGCCATCGCGCATCAAAATATCAATGTATTGACCGGCCATAAACTGCAAACGCTCACTGGCAGGGATCTTCAGCTTCAACACAGCCACATCGTGGATTTTTTCAATCGACTCAACACGACATGGCAGGGTTTTCACTGGAATTTCACCGGCGCTCGATTCACGCGCTTCAATCACCAACTCACTGCTGCTGGCCTCGGCACAGCATAACAAAGCCTGACCCGCTGCCGATTCTGCCGCAGGTAGGGCTTTTTCTTGATATTGACGGTGTTTCACTTGACCTTCTACCACACGGCCTTTACATGCACCGCAAGCGCCATTACGACAACCATACGGTAAACCAATGTTTTGCCGTAAGGCCGCTTCTAGGATAGTTTCGTGGGCATTGACGCTAAACGAGCGGCCGCTTGGCAACAGCTTGACAGTGGATGCGTTTACTTCAGACATGATAAAGCTACCTTATTCGATCAATTCCGACCTCTGTTAAGCGCAATCCGGCGCCGAACAGGCTTTGCTAGAAAGAAGACAGATTGTGATGCAACACAAAACAGGACGTACTCGGGTATTACTGGTGGGGTGTGGCGACATTGCTTGGCGGGTTTTACCTAAACTTACCCCTCATTACACCGTTTTTTCGCTCTTACGTCGCCCAAGTGAAGCCGCGAGATGGCGGGCGGCAGGGGCAAAGGTGATCATGGGCGATTTAGATCAACCAAAAAGCTTACAACGCTTGGCAGGTTTGGCCATCGATAAGCTATTGATGTTGGCACCCCCGCCAACCTCAGGGCACCAAGACAGCCGCTCAAAAAACCTGATTGCGGCGCTGCAAAAACGGGGCATGCTACCACAACATGTTGTTCTTATCAGCACCAGCGGCGTCTATGGCAATCGGGCAGGCGCATGGCTCAGTGAAACCGCCTCCCCTCATCCTGAATCAGCACGCGCCCAACGGCGTTGGCACGCAGAACAGTTATGGCGCAGCGCCAGCCGGCGGTGGGGTGCGAGTTTGCTGACCTTGCGTGTGCCCGGGATTTATGATGCACAACGGCTACCAATCAGCCGGATCGCCCAAGGCACACCCGCCCTTATCGCCGCAGAAGATGGCTACAGCAACCATATCCATGCCGATGACCTCGCCACGATTTGCGCTAAAGCGCTGCAATGGCATCGCGGTTCGCGGGTGATTCATGCGTGTGATGCCCAACCGATGAAAATGGGAGATTACTTTGATGCCGTTGCCACCGCTTTTGGCCTTCCACTTCTCCCGCGTTTGCCAAGCCAAGCATTACAACAAGTCGTCTCCCCTCAACTGTGGTCATTTTTACGCGAGTCGCGACGTTTAGACTCACAACGCTTGCAACGCGAATTAAAAATTCAACTGCGCTACCCCAGCGTTGCCAGTTTTTTAGCGCAATACCTTGGCGAGAAAGAAGTCGCCCCGCCAAAACTGGTAACATCTCGCCCCTAAAAAAATTTTCTGGATTGAATGATGTCAACCGATCACGACACTGACGCCACTTTAGACGGCGAAAACCCGACTCATCGCCGTATTCGCAGTTTTGTCTTGCGCCAAGGCCATTTATCACGCGCCCAAGAACGGGCGCTGGAAACCTTATTACCGGTCTTTGGTGTGCCTTATCAAACCACACCACCGGATTGGGACAGCGTGTTTGGGCGCACCGCACCGATGATTGTCGAAATTGGCTTTGGCATGGGACAAGCCACCGCCGATATTGCACAAACGCTACCAGACTATAATTTCCTCGGTTTAGAAGTACACAGCCCAGGCGTCGGGAGTTTGTTAAAGCTGGTCGAAGAAAAACAGCTGAGCAACATTCGTGTGGCACAGCATGATGCAGTGGAAGTGCTGCGCGACATGATTGCGCCAAATAGCCTCGCCGGTGTGCATATTTTCTTCCCCGATCCTTGGCACAAAAAACGCCACAACAAACGCCGTTTAATCCAAGCCCCGTTTGTCGCCGATTTAGTCTCGCGTATCGCCCCCGGTGGTTATTTGCATGTCGCAACCGATTGGGAAGACTACGCGATTCAAATTTTAGAGGTGCTGTCGCAAACAGCCGGCTTGGAAAATACTGCCGAAGGCTACGCGGAGAAACCAGCTTATCGACCACAAACCAAGTTCGAAGCACGCGGTCTGCGCTTAGGACATGGCGTGTGGGATATTGTGTTCCGGAAATCAGCCTAACAGCGCCTCAATTTCTGCCAATAAATCACTCGGTTTGGTGGTCGGTGCATAGCGGCCAACCACCTCACCTTGGCGATTGATCAGAAACTTAGTGAAGTTCCATTTAATCGACTCGGTATTTAAGATGCCGGGCTTGGCCTGTGTGAGAAACTGGAATAACGGGTGTGCTTGTGACCCATTCACATCGACCTTGGCAAACATCGGAAAAGTTACCGCAAACCGTGTTTGGCAAAATGTGGCGATTTGCTGCTCATCCCCCGGTTCTTGTCCACCAAACTGGTTGCAGGGAAATCCCAACACTACTAATCCACGATCAGCAAAGTGCTGATACAGTTCTTGCAGACCCTGATATTGTGGGGTGAAGCCGCATTCACTGGCGGTATTGACGACCAACACCACTTGCCCCCGATAATCGGCCATCGCTTGCTCGGTACCATCTAACCGCTTGGCGGTAAAATCGTAAAAACTAGCCATTTCTCTGTTCTCCTGTGTTGACGGCGTGTGGGATAATCCGCCTTCATTCCTATCTTGAACCCTTGCCATGTTTAACCCCAGTCGTGACCAAGCGCGCCAATTTTTGTTTGATACTTGGCGTAAACACCTCAGCCATGAACCCCTGACCGATCTTGAAAAACTGACGCTGGCGGTATTGTTCCAACATCCTGAATATCACGCGATGTTAGGGCAACCAGAACGCTGGCAACAACAAGATTGGCCGCCCGAATTAGGCGAAACCAACCCCTTTCTTCATCTCTCGTTGCATCTGGCGATTGAAGAACAGTTGTCGATTAAACAACCGCACGGGTTGTATGAACTTTATCAACAACTGTGCCTGCAATGTGGGGATGAACACAGCGCCCAACATGAAGTGATGGATGGGCTGACAGAAATGATTTGGTATGCCCAACGCTACCAAACCGCCCCCGATCCAACACGCTATTTAGATGTGTTGCGGCGCAAACTTGGGCAACCAGAACAGGCTAATGCGACTGGCGCTGCAACCGCCACTGGTTCAGACACTGGTCCAACTCATTAAAATTAGCCAACACCGATAGTTGCCCGTGCGAGCGCAAACCACGACATCCGCCGCCGCCGACCCAAATCTCGGTTTGGGGAGGCAATAAATTCAGTAGGGTTTGCACTTGCTCGGCAACATCGCCCTCATACGCTGACGAAAACGATAGCAACACCACATCTACCTGATGTTTGCGCGCAGCAGAAGCAATATCAGAACACGGCATCTCGCAGCCAAATGGCAATGTTTCTGCATTTGCCATCCGCAACACCACCTCCACCATCAGCAGCC
This sequence comes from Aquaspirillum serpens DSM 68, assembly GCF_000420525.1. Classification (GTDB taxonomy): domain Bacteria; phylum Pseudomonadota; class Gammaproteobacteria; order Burkholderiales; family Aquaspirillaceae; genus Aquaspirillum; species Aquaspirillum serpens. The sequence continues at coordinate 70,216 of NZ_ATVC01000006.1, read as the reverse complement.
CCAGCATGTGCAGTTCTCCCGGGCAGGTCGTCAACAACACCCGAGGGGGGTTCATCGGCAACGACATCCGCGACAGTGTTTCACGCAACAAGCGGTTGATCTGTTCTGAGTAAAAATGCTCTTCGTACACCTGCAATTCGCCACGCATCCAAGCTTCGCCAACCAATTGATTGCAGGTCGCAATAAATTCGCGCACAAAAACCTGCAATCCCAATTCATGTAAGCGGGTTTGTAAAAATGCTTGTACCTGCGCCGGATTATGGCCCAACAACACCCGAATCAGTTCATGACAAGGGGCGGGGGCTTCTAAACGGGGTTGATGGGCTTGCACCTGTTGCAATAACTCGGCCATCGATAAGTTAATAATTTTACCCGGACGAAACCCCATATCCATTAAACGCCGGACGAGGCGGAGTTTTTCCACTTGTTCACGCGCATACAAGCGATCGCCCTGTTCATCGCGGGCAGGTTCGGGAAAACCATACCGACGTTCCCACATCCGCAATAAATCTTTCGAGATACCGGTTTCTCGTTCCACTGCACCGATGGGCAGCCCCATGTTGACATCGCTCATAACTGTTTTCTTAATTGTGTTGACGTGATACACCAAAGCGGCGGAATTATGCCATGTGTCGTTTTATCCGCCGCAACAAAGCGCCGAGCAGCGGAATTTTTTCGTATAACTCACCTGCCGCATCCCAATAATCTCGATGGCTGGTTACCCGTCCATCAGGGGCGAAATGCAGCAGCGTGCCACCATGAATACTCATGGCCTTTCCTTGCCATAAAAAGGTGAAGTCCCACACTAAAAACGCTTTGTCAGTTTGCTCAATCCGTTCCCGTATCACAAAACGCGGCTGTTGCAAGGTGTGAAACATACGTTGAAATAGCGCTTCAATCGCAGCAGTCCCTTGAATACGGTTAAAAGGATCTTGAAACCATGCATCTGGCGCATAGAGCTGATGTAACTGCGGCAGGGTTTGTGGAGAGAGCTGTTCGTACCACGCCACGATGGCAGAACACGAAGTCGTTACGGGTAAATTCATCGCCACACTCGCTTCACTCGGCAAGAGAATACTCTAAGGATAGAGAAATCACTCGCTTTGTCAAAGTATTGTCTTATACGAAACAACAAATATTCGTCTGACTACCGGCAAACATTTGTTCTAAAATCATATTCTTTGACTGAGTCAGGGATAAAAAATGGAAAATATCACCACTGCATCAGGCCTCATCTATTGTGATGAAGTGATCGGAGAAGGCACCGTTGCCACAGCCGGAGAAGAAGTGACCGTTCATTACACGGGTTGGTTGGCTGATAATGGCGAACAATTTGACTGCAGCCGCCAGCGCAAACAGCCCTTTACTTTCCCACTGGGCGCGGGACGCGTCATTAAAGGCTGGGATGAGGGCGTACAAGGGATGAAAGTTGGCGGCAAACGCCGTTTGACCATTCCGGCGGCCTTGGGCTACGGAGCACGAGGCGCAGGTGGTGTTATCCCACCTAACGCCACCTTGGTTTTTGATGTTGAATTGCTGTCGGTAGGCTAAACCGCGGGATTTAACTTAGGCCGATTTCGCCGTCTTACGGCGGCGAAGCCACCACCACACGCCTAAGCCAATCCCAGCCACCGCCAACACCATCAGAATGCCGGATTGCCCACGGTGTACCCATGTCAGCAACCAGTCGCGGTTATTAGCACCAAAATAGCCAAGATAGACCCACACCGGCACACTAATCAGCGCAGCAAAACCATCCATCAATAAAAAACGCCAAAATGACACTCTGCGTGTCATGCCAGCGGTGAGGAAAATCGGCGAACGCAAACCGGGTAGGAAACGGGCAACAAACAGCACCCAATTCCCATACTTAGCAAACTTTTCCTGCACTGCCATAAACCGTTCTTCAGTGAGATAACGGGCGACAAAACGCACTTGCATCACCTTGGTTCCGTACACTCGACCAATGGTAAACATGGTGGCATCACCGACCAGCACCCCCGCCATACCGACAGCAAACATGGTGTGGACATTGGTGTACCCCAAACCAGAGATGATGCCGCCAGCGACCAAGGTAACGTCTTCAGGAATCGGCACCCCAAAGCCGCAGATCAGCAACACAAAAAACACCGCCGCGTAGCCATAATTGGTGAAAAAGTCGGTGAGCAGTTGCAGGATGTCCATATGCTTACGCCTCTTTAATGACTTGCGCGATTTGCTGCGCCCAGCGTTCTGCCAAGCCAGCATCCTCAGCTTCCACCATCACCCGCACCACCGGCTCAGTACCCGACGGCCGCAACACCACGCGGCCTCGCCCTTGTAATGCCGCTTCTGCCTCAGCCAATACTGCCGCCGACGCTTGTTGCCAATCTTGACCATGTAAGCGGACATTGATAAGGGTTTGTGGAAAAGCTTGCCAATCGCGGCAGACTTCGGACAACGATAGGTTAAGATCAAACAAACTGCGCAATACCTGCAACGCCGAGACAATCCCATCACCTGTATTGTGTTTATCTAAACACAACACATGACCCGACGCCTCGCCGCCAATCAACCACGAACGAGCTTGCAACATTTCCAGCACATAACGATCACCGACCTTAGCGCGAGCAAACGGAATATCACGCGCTTGCAGGGCCAGTTCCATCGCCATATTGGTCATCAACGTCCCAACCACGCCGCCTTTTAATTCGTCGCGTTCAGCTCGTGCCCGTGCAATCACATAAATCAGTTGGTCGCCGTCATAGACTTGGCCTTGTTGATCGACCATTAACAACCGGTCGCCATCGCCATCTAAGGCAATACCAAAATCAGCCTCATGCTGTAATACCGCCGCTTGAACCGCACGGGGATACATCGCGCCGGCACGATCGTTGATATTAAAGCCATTCGGTTCAGTGCCAATGCTAATTACATCCGCCCCTAATTCGTGAAAGACCTTCGGTGCAATGTGGTAACTGGCACCATGAGCACAATCGACGACAATTTTACAGCCGCGTAAATTGCGATCGTTCGGGAAAGTGCTTTTACAAAATTCGATATAACGCTCAGCAGCGGCATCCATCCGCCGCGCTCGTCCCAACAAAGCAGAAGGCTTGGTTTGTAATGGCATATCGAGCGCAGCTTCAATTTCTTGCTCGATATGGTCGGCTAATTTGCGTCCACCTTCGGCAAAGAATTTAATGCCATTATCTTGATAAGGATTGTGCGAAGCCGAAATCATCACCCCCGCCGATAAACGCAAGGCGCGGGTTAAATAAGCAACCCCCGGGGTGGGTAACGGCCCAGTCAACAACACATTCACCCCTGCTGCTGTAAAACCCGCTTGTAACGCGGCTTCTAACATATAGCCAGAAATGCGGGTGTCTTTGCCGATTAACACGGTGGGCGTTTGTTGATCGTGATTCACCAACACCCGACCAGCGGCATACGCCAGACGCAACACAAAATCAGGGGTAATTGGTTCTTGCCCCACTTCTCCACGCACCCCATCGGTGCCAAAATATTTTCTTGTCATCATCGTTCCGTTATGCGTACTCGGTCACCGCTTGCCACACTTTTAACGCCTGCACTGTGGCTTTCACATCATGGACGCGAATGATTTTTGCGCCATATTGTACCGACCACAACGCCGCCGCCACACTGGCGCCCAACCGTTCGGTTGCCACCGGTTCATCACAGATTTGCCCCAACATCGACTTACGCGATAGCCCGACTAACAATGGCAGAGGGACACACTCTGTCAACAACGGCAACTGCGCCAACAGTCGCAGATTGTGCGCCAATGTTTTACCAAACCCAAACCCAGGATCAATTAACAAACGTTCGCGGGCAATCCCAACGGACTCACAGGCGTTGACACGCTGTTGTAAGTAATCTGCCACGTCTAACACCACATCGCGGTCATAGTGCGGTGCGCGCTGCATAGTGTCAGGATTTCCTTGTTTGTGCATTAAGCAAATTGCTGCGGAATGAGGTGCCACCGTCGCTAAGGCACCCTCGTCTTCTAAGGCCGATACATCATTAATGAGATCCACCCCAATCGCCAACGCTGCCTGCATCACTACGGTCCGGCGCGTGTCAACCGATAACACTGCACCACAGCCTTGTAATGCTTCCAATACCGGCAACACACGATCCATTTCTTCTTGAATCGACACTGGCGCAGCATTCGGTCGCGTAGATTCACCACCGATGTCAAGAATCGCTGCCCCTGCTTGCAGCAGGCGTTCGGCTTGTTGTAAAGCTTGATCAGGTTTGCAATACACACCGCCATCTGAAAAAGAATCGGGTGTGACATTGAGAATGCCCATCACCAACGGATGGGACAACGACAGTTGATGCCGACCACAGTTGAGAATCTGCATAGATGTGTGCTTACAAAAACGGAGAGCAAAAACAACACCAGCGGCAGAAAGCTGCCGCTGGTGTCATGTCAAAAGACCTTAGGGATCAATGCTCCTGCGCCGGTGTCACCGTGACTTCGGGTGCCGAACCGCTGCTAGGCGAGGAAGGCGTATTGCTCACCCCCATCGAACCGCTTGGTTTAGGTGGACGAGGCGGACGACCATCCATGATGTCGTTGATTTGGTCTGCATCAATGGTTTCCCATTCCAACAACGCGGCGGTCATGGCTTCGACTTTATCGCGATTTTCGTCCAACAGCCGGCGAGCCAAGGCATATTGCTCGTCAATAATGCGGCGGATTTCTGCATCGACTTGCTGCATAGTGGCTTCGGATACGTTCTTATGTGTCGTAACAGATCGACCTAAGAACACTTCGCCTTCATTTTCGCCGTAGACCATCGGGCCCAACTTATCGCTCATGCCATACCGAGTCACCATATCACGCGCCATTTGCGTGGCACGTTCAAAGTCGTTGGAAGCACCGGTCGTCATCTGATTCATGAACAACTCTTCGGCAATCCGACCACCGAACAAAATCGCAATCCGATCCAACAAATAGTTGCGGTCGTAGGCAAAACGATCTTGTTCAGGTAATTGCATGGTCAAACCCAACGCACGGCCACGAGGAATAATCGTGACTTTGTGGACAGGATCGGACTTCGGCAACAACTTGGCGACAATCGCATGACCCGATTCGTGATACGCGGTATTGCGCTTTTCTTCTTCGGACATCACCATGCTGCGACGCTCAGCGCCCATCATGATTTTGTCTTTGGCCGCCTCAAAATCTTCCATGTCCACCATGCGTTTGTTGCGGCGAGCAGCAAACAGCGCGGCTTCATTGGCCAAGTTAGCTAAATCAGCACCAGAAAAACCCGGGGTACCACGTGCCAGAATTTCCGGTTTGACATCATTGCCAATCGGGATTTTGCGGATATGAACATTGATGATCTGCTCACGACCCCGAATATCTGGCAATGGCACCACCACTTGACGGTCGAAACGACCCGGACGTTGTAGAGCAGGATCGAGAACATCGGGACGGTTAGTCGCGGCAATCACAATCACCGTGGTATTGGTTTCAAAACCATCCATTTCGACCAACAACTGGTTCAAGGTTTGTTCGCGCTCGTCATTACCGCCGCCCAAACCGGCACCGCGTTGGCGACCAACGGCATCAATCTCATCAATAAAAATGATGCAAGGCGAGTTCTTTTTCGCATTCTCGAACATATCGCGAACACGAGCCGCCCCCACACCGACAAACATTTCCACAAAGTCAGAGCCCGAGATTGAGAAGAAAGGCACTTTTGCCTCGCCTGCAATCGCTTTGGCCAACAACGTTTTACCCGTACCAGGGGAACCCGCCAGCAAGATACCGCGTGGCACGCGGCCCCCTAGACTTTGATAGCGTGTTGGGTCGCGCAAGTAATCGACGATTTCTTTGACTTCTTCTTTTGCTTCATCACAGCCAGCCACGTCAGCAAACGTCACTGTGTTGCTGTCTTGGTCGAGCATACGCGCCTTGCTTTTGCCAAAACTAAACGCACCGCCCTTGCCACCGCCTTGCATTTGGCGCATGAAAAACACCCACACCCCAATCAATAGCAACATCGGGAACCAGCTAATAAAGAGGTTCATTAAGAATGAAGGCTCTTCCTCTGGTTTGGCAGTAAAGCGGACATTGTTTTTAATCAGATCGTTGACTAACTGCGGGTCGTAGGGCGCATAGGTGGTAAAACTCGACCCACCGGTATAGCGCCCACGCAGCCATTGCCCGCGTAACGGGTGGCCTTCGATGGTCACCGACTGCACACGTCCTGATTGCAGTTCAGTGATAAATTGTGAGTAGTCCACCAGATTTTGGGTTTCTTGGCGGCGATTAAACTGGTTGAATACAGTCATTAAAATCAGACCGATAATCACCCAGATAGCGATATTTTTACCAATATTGTTCAAGAGCGGACTCCTTCCCCTGCTCACTCCCACCACGTGAAACATTCACGCTCGGGTCTATTGTACTCTTTGCTGACCAGCAAGTGTCAGCGCCGCCCACGCCCAAGCAAATAGACTTCGCTTGAACGATCACGAGATGCCTTCGGTTTACGCGAAATTACCTCGGTGAAGCTTTGACGCATCGCAGCTAAAAAACTGGCGAACTCACTACCTTGAAACACTTTGACCAAGAAATTTCCACCGGGTTTCAGTTGGGTTTGCGCGAAATCAAGCGCCAACTCAACTAAATGGGCGGAACGTGCTTGGTCAGCCGTGCGGTTGCCTGACATGTTGGGGGCAATATCGCAAAGCACAAGGTCTAGCGGACGATCTGCTAAAAGCGTGAGGAATTGATTTAAAACGACATCTTCACGAAAGTCGCCTTGAATAAACTCGACCCCCGGCACAGGATCCATCGGCAAAATGTCCAAAGCAAACACTTGCCCTCGACCATCCAAAATTCGCGCCGCCACTTGTGACCAACTGCCGGGAGCACTGCCCAAATCGGCAACCATCATCCCAGGCCGAATCAAATGATCTTTTTCGTTAATTTCCAGCAATTTATAGGCAGCACGTGCACGGTAACCGTCTTTTTGTGCTTGTTGCACCCAATGATCATGCACATGCTCGTTTAACCACGCGGCACTGCTTTTACTGCGCGCCATATCTTTCCTCTTTAGACGGCAAAAAGTCGGGTAAAATCAAGGTTTTTGCCAGACTTACACCATGAAAATCGAATTAACCCCTGCCGAACGGCAATATCTCAAAGGCCTTGCCCACAGCCTCAACCCTGTCGTAATGATAGGCAACCAAGGCTTAAGCGATCCTGTGATGCGCGAAATTTCCATCAGCCTTGATGCACATGAGTTGATTAAAATTCGGGTGCAAGGTGATGATCGCGAACAACGCACGGCAATGATGGAACAAATTTGCGATGAGCTTGATGCCGCGCCCGTACAACACATTGGTAAGTTGTTGGTCATCTGGCGGCCTTCGGACAAAGAAAAAGTCACCCTGCCGAAAGTGAAAAAAGCCTAATTTTTTCGGACAGACAAAAGGCGAGCTCAATCTAGCTCGCCTTATTTTTCTGCTCAGTCCAACTCACACCGCATCCATCACAGATATTGCACGTCGAGCACTTCATATTCGCGCACACCACCGGGGGCCTGCACCTCGGCAATATCGCCAGATTCTTTACCGATCAACGCACGTGCAATCGGTGAATTCACCGAGACTTTGCGAACTTTGATATCCGCTTCATCATCACCGACGATTTGATAACGCACCGTTTCCTCGGTTTCTAAATCCATCAGCTCAACCGTCGCACCAAATACGATACGCCCCTCAGCCTCGATGGTTTTGGGATCGATAATTTGTGCATTGGACAGTTTTGCTTCAATTTCCGCAATCCGGCCTTCAACAAATCCTTGACGCTCTTTTGCTGCGTCATATTCCGCATTTTCAGACAAATCACCGTGACTGCGTGCTTCAGCAATCGCAGCAATTACACTGGGGCGCTCGACGCTTTTCAATCGCTGCAATTCGGCTTTGAGCATCTCGGCACCGACCACGGTCAGGGGGACTTTGATCATGGTGTCATTCTCCAACAGCAGCTTGTTCAACTGCTTTAATAAAAACGTGAGCCGCCGTGAAAGTCACGGCGGCTCGACGGGTTTTAGACATTGCCGGCGATTGTAGCCGGAAAATGCCGAATGGCAAAGTGTTTAGAGACGGGCAAGGTCTTGTAAGCTATACACGTCCAACTCATCCAAGTGCTGCATCCCAATACACACCGCTTTGGCACCCGCCAAAGTGGTATACATCGGCAAGCGCATTTGCAGGGCAGAACGACGGATTGAGTGGCTGTCGTGGATGGCTTGGCGTTTTTCGTCAACGGTATTGATGACCAAACGGATATCACCGTTTTTAATCATATCCACGATATGTGGGCGGCCTTCGGCCACTTTATTGACTTGTTTCACCGCTAAACCAGCTTGGGTAATGGCTTGTGCTGTACCACGCGTTGCCGCCAAATCAAAACCCAGCGCCAACAGCTCGCGTGCCACATCCGCCACCCCTGCCTTGTCAGAATCCCGCACCGACAAGAACACAGTACCCTGTTTTGGCAAACGCTCACCGGCTCCCATTTGCGCTTTGACATAAGCTTCAGCAAAGGTTTTGCCCACGCCCATCACTTCACCGGTCGATTTCATTTCTGGCCCCAGAATGGTATCAACGCCGGGGAATTTAATGAAAGGGAAAACCGCTTCTTTAACAGCGTAATAAGGTGGAATCACCTCACCAGCAACATTTTGCTGATCCAAGGACAGACCAGCCATGCAACGGGCAGCAATTTTAGCCAATGGCTGCGTGGTCACTTTCGACACAAACGGCACCGTCCGCGAAGCACGAGGATTCACCTCCAACACATAGATAGTCGAACCTTGTACCGCAAACTGCACATTCATCAAACCAACCACATTCAAGGCTTTGGCCATCGCTACCGTTTGGCGGCGAATCTCATCTTGAATTTCCATTGGTAAGCTGTATGGCGGCAGCGAACATGCCGAGTCGCCAGAGTGCACACCGGCTTGTTCGATGTGTTGCATAATGCCGCCGATGATGACACGCTGACCATCACTGATAGCATCGACATCCACTTCAATCGCATCATTTAAGAAGCGATCGAGCAACACAGGGCTGTCATTCGATACTTTCACCGCTTCACGCATATAGCGTTCGAGGTCGGCCTGTTCGTGGACAATTTCCATTGCCCGACCACCCAACACATACGAAGGACGCACCACCAACGGATAGCCAATTTCAGCAGCCAATTGGATGGCTTCTGCTGGCGTACGGGCCGTCCGATTAGGTGGCTGTTTCAGATTCAACTCGGCCAGTAATTTTTGGAAACGCTCGCGGTCTTCTGCACAATCAATCATGTCTGGCGTGGTACCGATGATTGGCACCCCGTTCGCCTCCAAGGCACGGGCCAGTTTCAACGGGGTTTGACCACCGTATTGCACGATCACGCCGAACGGCTTTTCCACGTTCACAATTTCCAACACATCTTCTAGCGTCAGTGGTTCGAAGTAGAGACGGTCGGAGGTATCGTAGTCGGTTGACACCGTTTCAGGGTTGCAGTTAACCATGATGGTTTCAAAACCCGACTCACGCAGCGCCAATGCCGCATGAACGCAGCAATAGTCAAACTCAATCCCTTGGCCAATGCGGTTAGGCCCGCCACCCAAGACAATCACTTTTTGTCGATCGCTTGGCTGTGATTCACACTCTTCTTCATAAGTGGAATACATATAGGCGGTGTTGGTTGCAAATTCAGCGGCGCAGGTATCAACGCGCTTATACACTGGGCGTACATTCAATGCCCAACGGTGAGCACGCACGGCACCTTGATCGGTACCCAATAAGGCGGCCAAACGGCGGTCGGAGAAACCCTTACGCTTCAAACGGCGCAATTCGTCTGCGGCCAGCGATTCCACCGTGCGACCTTTTAAGGTTTGCTCTTCGGCAACGATGTCTTCAATTTGTGCCAAGAACCAAGGGTCGATTTTGGAAATATCGAACACTTCATCACGCGACAAACCGGCACGGAACGCATCTGCTACATACAAAATCCGCTCAGGGCCAGCAGAGCCGACTTCGTGACGGATCACATCGAGATCTTGTGTCCGCTCATCAAATCCACATAAACCGGTTTCCAAACCACGCAACGCTTTTTGCATCGATTCTTGCAAAGTACGGCCCATCGCCATCACTTCACCAACCGATTTCATTTGGGTAGTCAAACGGTCATCCGCTTGTGGGAATTTTTCGAATGCAAAACGTGGAATTTTGGTTACAACATAATCGATGGAAGGCTCAAACGACGCGGGTGTGGCACCACCAGTAATATCGTTTTTCAGCTCATCGAGGGTATACCCCACGGCCAATTTTGCCGCCACTTTAGCAATCGGGAAACCAGTAGCTTTCGACGCCAACGCCGAAGAACGCGAGACCCGTGGGTTCATCTCGATCACGATCATTTCACCGTTATCAGGATTCACCGCAAATTGCACATTTGAACCACCGGTATCGACACCAATTTCACGCAACACCGCCAAGCTGGCATTCCGCATGATTTGGTATTCTTTATCGGTCAGCGTTTGTGCTGGTGCGACAGTGATCGAATCACCGGTATGCACACCCATTGGGTCGAAGTTTTCAATTGAACAGATAATGATGCAGTTATCGTTACGATCACGCACCACTTCCATTTCGTACTCTTTCCAACCGAGTACCGATTGTTCAATCAACAGCTCATGAGTCGGCGAGGCTTCGAAACCACGCTCACAAATCGCCAAGAATTCTTCTTTGTTATACGCGATACCACCACCAGAACCGCCCATGGTGAACGAAGGACGAATTAAGGTTGGGAAACCCACTTGCACTTGTGCATCGAGGGCTTGTTCCATCGTGTGGCACACAAACGATTTAGGGCAAGACAACCCAATTTTTTCCATCGCTTCTTTAAAGCGACCGCGATCTTCTGCTTTATCGATGGCGTCTTCTGTCGCGCCAATCAACTCAACTTTGTATTTTTCCAATACACCATGACGGCTTAAATCGAGGGCACAGTTCAATGCAGTTTGCCCACCCATCGTCGGCAAGATGGCATCTGGGCGTTCTTTGGCGATGATTTTTTCTACCATCTGCCAAGTAATCGGTTCGATATAGGTCACGTCAGCCATATCAGGATCGGTCATGATCGTGGCTGGATTTGAGTTGACCAAAATGACGCGATAGCCTTCTTCTCGCAAGGCCTTGCAAGCTTGGGCGCCGGAATAATCGAACTCACACGCCTGCCCAATCACAATGGGGCCGGCGCCGATAATCAGGATACTCTTGAGGTCGGTGCGTTTTGGCATGGACTCAGTTCTCGTAGAATGACAGAATCTTTGAAAGTGGAACCGACAACGGCGACGCCGTGTCGGTGTGTGTCTTAATTTAGGCTAGCCGTCGCCAGTTTGGCACCAAAGCCAATAAACATTGCCCCAACACCCCCTGCCATGGATACCGCCAATTTGCGATGACGGCGGAAACTCGCGGCCAAACGGGCGCCCACAAAAATAATGATGCTTAAGTAGGTGAAGCTACACAGCTGCACAATGCTACCCAACATCAAAAAAGTCAGCGCAGGGTAGGGATACGTTGGGTCAACAAACTGAATAAAGAAAGACACAAAAAACAAAATCGCTTTTGGATTTAACAGGCTGATGACTAATGCGCGCCGGAAAGGATGGCTCGCATCCAGTTTGGGCTCGGCCACAGCGGGCTTGTCGGCAGCAGGTGTGCGCCAGTTTTTCCAAGCCGAGTAGAGCATATTGAGCCCAATCCATGCGAGGTAGGCCGCGCCGATATATTTGAGCACAAAGAACAGCCCCGGCACGGTCTTCAATACCGCCGCCACCCCCGTCGCGGATAACAACATCAGAATGGCATCACCTGTAAATACGCCACACGCCCCAGCATAAGCAGGGCGCACACCACGTCGTGCTGCGACAGACAGCACATAAATCGAATTGGGCCCCGGCAACAACACAATAAAGAGCGTGCCGAGAACGTAAGTGGTCAAATCAGTAATGCCAAACATGGTTCCTGTTCCTGCAAAATGGCTGCGCTTTAGCCACGCGCCTGTTTCATGTTATTGATGAAACGGTCAAACAGGTAGGCAACATCATGGGGGCCAGGGCTGGCCTCAGGATGGCCTTGGAAGCTAAACGCAGGCTTATCAGTTAAAGCAATCCCTTGCACAGTGTGGTCAAACAAACTGCGATGGGTGACACGGACATTCGCCGGCAAGCTGGTTTCGTCCACTTGGAAGCCGTGGTTTTGGCTGGTAATCATCACCCGACCACTGTCTAAATCTTGCACAGGGTGGTTGGCGCCGTGATGACCAAATTTCATCTTGCTGGTTTTGCCACCGCTGGCCAAGCCCAACAGTTGATGCCCCAAACAAATACCGAAGATCGGCAGATTGGTTGCTAACAGTTGTTGGATAGCAGTAATCGCGTAGTCACACGGTTCGGGATCGCCCGGGCCGTTAGACAAGAACACACCATCAGGGTTTAAGGCGAGCACCTCTTGCGCCGAGGTTTTAGCTGGCACGACAGTGAGACGACAACCGCGTTCTGCCAACATACGCAAGATATTGTGTTTGACACCAAAATCGTAGGCAACTACATGGAAAGGGGCGTCGGTGGTTTGGCCATAACCTTGACCCAGTTTCCATTCGGTAGTGTTCCAAGGATAAGGTTCGGTACAGCTCACCACTTGCGCCAAATCTTGCCCTGCCATCGAACCAAAGCCACGAGCCAGTTCAACGGCTTTTGCTTCGTCAATCTCACCTGCCATGATACAACCGGCTTGAGCGCCTTTTTCACGCAATAAGCGGGTGAGTTTACGGGTGTCGATATCAGCGATGGCGACAGTTTGATTGCGAACGAGGTAGGCAGAGAGCGATTCTTCAGCGCGGAAATTCGAATGCAGCAAGGGCAGATTGCGGATAATCAAACCAGCGGCAAACACACCGTTGGATTCCGCATCTTCAGCATTAGCACCCACATTACCAATATGTGGGTAGGTCAAAGTCACGAGTTGTCGGGTATAGGACGGATCGGTCAGGATTTCCTGATAACCGGTGATAGCAGTGTTAAACACCACTTCACCGACAGTGTGGCCGGTCGCGCCGATCGACACGCCACGGAAAAGGGTTCCGTCGGCGAGCGCAAGAAGGGCGGGAGTCTGGGTCACGAGTTGCTCCTGGTAGGTATGGCGAAAGCGGAAAATACAAGCGATAGATATGAAGAACGGGACAAGGCGCATTCGCCCGTCCCGTTTTCTTAAACCCTTTAATTATAGCCGCTAGGCGGGGTGTTGCGCAAATTAGGCACGATGGCGGTTTGCCGACGCAATGTTTTGCGGAGAATCTCGCCAAGTGCAGTCAACACACGGTTGATCGAAAAAAATCAATCCCATCATCTAACCGGCTAAAAGGCGTTGCCATCGGCTTTTAGCGGGTTTTGCCAATTTTTATCAACACCCTGCGGCAGTTGTTTAACATTTAGGATTGGTTTTCTGCTGCGGCCAATGCCGCTGCAACCTGTGTTCGGATCACCTCGGGCAACGGGATAGATTGCCCTGTTTGATAGTTTACCCACACCAAAGTGGCTTCACCAATCGCATAGACCGTCTCAGGATCGCCTTGGCGGTAAAAGTGATGGCGCAGTTTTAAGCTAGAACGGCCCAGTTTTTCTACCTCAATGGTGACCTCCACTGTTGCAGGATAGGTCAATTCACGTTTGAACGTGCAACCAGTATGAGCAATCACTGGGCCAGTGGATTCAGGGTTAATCGACAACCCCATGCGATCTAACCAGTTAATCCGCACCTGCTCTAAATAGCGAAAATAATAGGTGTTATTTAAATGCCCAACCGCATCCATATCACCCCAACGCATGGTGATTGTTTCGCGGCCAATCTCCGGATAATGCTTATCCATGTCTCATTTCCTCGCTGTAATTTTTTTAAAAGAAAAGGGGACTACGCGAGTCCCCTTAGGTGTTACGGTAATACTCACATCGGCTTAGAACAATGCTTCATCCAAAGCCATCACCGATTCTGCACCTTGCAGGATGGCAGGAGCCAAACCAGCGATTTGTGGCAACAGATGTTCACCGTAGAAACGTGCAGTCACCAACTTAGCCGACAAGAATTCAGCATCCGCACCGTCTTCTGCCAACTTCGCCTGTGCAATCAACGCTGCACGGCCCATTTGCCAGCCGCCTAACAAAATCCCCATCAGCTTCAAGAAGGGCACGGCACCGGCCGCAGGCAAGCGAGGTTCGTTGCCAAATTTTGCCAAGATAAATTCCACACACTCACCGGCAGCTTGAATACCTGCTTCAAGGTTACGACGAGTTTGTGCGAAGGCCTCGCCCAAGTCAGCCAATTTATCCGCCACCGCTTGCACTTCAGCCAACACAGCACGCGCTGTCGCACCGTTTTCGCTAAAGGTTTTACGGCCAATCAAGTCGAGGGCTTGAATACCGGTGGTGCCTTCGTAAATCGCAGTAATCCGTGCATCACGATAGTATTGTGCTGCACCGGTTTCTTCGATAAAGCCCATACCACCATGCACTTGCACCCCGAGGGAGGTGATTTCGTTGGCTTGCTCGGTGTTCCAACCTTTCACAATTGGAATCAAGAAGTTGACCAAGGCTTGATTACGGGCTTTCTCTTCTGGATTAGGATGGGTTGCTGCGCGGTCGAGGGCAGTGGCGGTGTAATACGACAACGCACGTTGCGCCTCGATTTGTGAACGCATGGTCATCAACATCCGACGCACATCAGGATGACGGATGATGGCAACACCGTTTGGATCGCTTGAACCTAATTCACGCGACTGCACACGGTCACGCGCATACTCAACCGCTTTTTGATAAGCACGGTCGGAAATCGCCATCCCTTCTACACCCACACCCAAGCGCGCATGGTTCATCATGGTGAACATATAGCCCAAGCCTTTATTGGCTTCGCCCACCAGATAACCCACGGCACCGCCTTCATCGCCAAAACTCATCACCGCAGTTGGGCTACCGTGGATGCCTAATTTGTGTTCAATCGACACACAGCGGGCATCGTTACGCGCCCCTAAGCTACCATCGGCATTGACCAAGTATTTTGGTACCACAAATAGGGAAATCCCTTTCACCCCAGCCGGTGCATCTGGCAGACGCGCTAACACCAAGTGAATGATGTTCTCGGCCATATCATGCTCACCCCAAGTGATAAAGATTTTTTGGCCGGTAACCAGATACGAACCATCACCACTAGGATGAGGCACGGCTTTTGAGCGGATTTGTGCTAAATCCGAACCCGCTTGTGGTTCGGTTAAGTTCATGGTGCCAGTCCATACGCCTTCACACATTTTAGGCAGATAGACAGCTTTTAATTCTTCAGAAGCATGATGATTCAACGCCTCGATTGCGCCCAAAGTCAGCAGAGGTGCCAACGAGAACGATAAGTTGGAAGCACACCACATTTCTTCAGTTGCCATCGCCACCAATGCTGGCAGACCTTGGCCACCAAATTCAGCCGGTGCACGCAACCCCACCCAGCCAGATTCTTGGAACTGTTGATAGGCTTCTTTAAACCCTTCGGCGGTGGTAACGGTATAGTTTTCCCACTTATTACCTTTGTCACCCGCCCAGTTGATGGGTGCCAACACGCCTTCGGCAAATTTCGCTGCTTCTTCGGTGATGGCATCCACCAACTCGACGTTGCAGTCTTCATAACCGGGTAAAGTACATACGGCTGGCAGATCAGCCAGCTCATTCATTACAAAGCGAATCTCTTTCAAAGGGACTTGATAGCTCATTTTTTTATGCTCCTCAATTTATTCCGGATACAAAAAACGGCCACCACCCCGATAACAGGAACAGATGGCCGCTTGATAGACCGCTTAGTCGTGGACGAGTCGGACTACAATTACTTCGACAATTCGCTCATCAACTCAGGGACAACCGAGAACAGGTCGCCCACAATGCCGTAGTCAGCCACTTGGAAAATCGGGGCTTCTTCGTCTTTGTTGACAGCAACAATAATTTTGGAATCTTTCATCCCTGCCAAGTGCTGAATCGCACCAGAGATACCCACCGCCAAGTAGAGCTGAGGTGCCACCACTTTACCGGTTTGACCGACTTGGTAATCGTTTGGTGCATAACCCGCATCAACAGCAGCACGAGACGCACCAACAGCAGCACCCAACTTATCAGCCAAAGGTTCGATCACTGCGCTGAATTGTTCAGCAGAACCTAAAGCACGACCACCGGATACAATCACTTTTGCTGCGGTCAGTTCTGGACGATCCGACTTGGTCAGTTCAGCACCAACAAATCTAGACAAACCTGCTTCAGCGCCAGCGGCTGTGTTTTCAACCGCAGCGTTACCGCCCTCGCCAGCCGCTTCGAAAGCAGTGGTACGGACAGTAATCACTTTAACGGCATCAGCAGATTTCACTGTGGCCAAGACGTTACCGGCGTAGATAGGACGCACGAAAGTATCGGCAGCCTCGACAGCGATAATGTCAGAGATTTGTGCCACATCTAACAGTGCTGCCACGCGTGGCAACACGTTTTTACCTGTGGTGGTTGCAGGTGCCAGCACATGGCTGTAGCCACCGGCCTTGCTCACTTCAACCACAACAGGCGCTACGTTTTCAGCCAAAGGATGAGCCAAGTTAGCGCCATCGGCCAACAACACTTTGCTCACACCATCAATTTTGGCGGCAGCAGCGGCAGCAGCGGCAGCATTTGCACCTGCGACTAAAACGTGGATGTCACCGCCGATTTTTTTGGCAGCGGTCACAGTATTCAGAGTGCCCGACTTGATCGAGGCATTGTCGTGTTCAGCAATAACAAGAATAGCCATGGCTTACAGCACCTTTGCTTCGTTTTTCAGTTTCGCGACCAATTCGGCAGCGGAGGCAACTTTAATTCCAGCGGAGCGTTTAGCAGGCTCGGCCACTTTCAAAGTCGTTAAACGAGGGGTGATATCCACACCGAAATCGGCAGGGGCTTTTTTCGCCAGTGGTTTTTTCTTCGCTGCCATGATGTTTGGCAGTTTGACATAGCGTGGTTCATTCAAACGCAAGTCGGTCGTCACCACAGCAGGCAACTTCAACGACACGGTTTCTAAACCACCATCAATTTCGCGGGTGACGTTGACGCTGCCATCAGCCAGATCGACTTTCGAGGCAAAAGTGCCTTGGCCGATATTCATCAGTGCTGCCAGCATTTGGCCGGTTTGGTTGCAATCGTCGTCAATCGCTTGTTTACCCAATACGATCAGCTGTGCTTGCTCTTCTTCTGCAACCGCTTTCAACAGCTTGGCTACAGCTAAAGGCTCCAACACCGCATCGGTTTCAACGTGAACAGCACGGTCAGCACCCATCGCCAACGCGGTACGCAAAGTTTCTTCACATTGCTTGGGTCCCATCGACACCACAACGATTTCGCCTGCTTTGCCGGCTTCTTTTAAGCGCACAGCTTCTTCAACGGCGATTTCGTCAAATGGATTCATCGACATTTTGACGTTAGCAATATCCACATCCGAGCCGTCAGCTTTGACCCGAACTTTTACGTTGTAATCGACAACGCGTTTTACAGCGACGAGAACTTTCATATGCCTCCAAGACGATTCTGATTGTTTGGCTGCGCCCACAGCCCAGCGCTCTTGTTTGTGAGCGATCGACGGAAGCAAAGGTTCCCATCGCACCCACTTAAACGAGCGTTTAACTTATACCGTGAAAACAAGCCGGTGTAAACGGCTGCTTAACGATAGCCCCGATTGTTATTCGGCTGGTCTATGCTTGGCAAGAGCAGAACCCCTTCTTGCAACAATTGGCCACAACTCGTTAAGTTTTGCGAAACAGATTTTCTGATCTGGGCCATCATCTATTCCGCACAGCAAGAAATGGTTACCCAATGCGCGGAAAGCCTCGGGGTTCAGCCCAAGGTCAAGAGTGCGGACGCTGCAAGCGGCCTAGCGGGATGATTTGTTAATCTCTGAATATCAATCAGCTCATCACAACAGCTTGCTATAATTCTGTCATGGAAACCGTCAAAACCCTGAAACTACGCATCAAAGACAAGCACGCGAAAGCGTTGCTGGCGATGGCGCGTGATGTGAATACGGTTTGGAATTTTTGCAACGAAACGCAGTATCGAAGCTTGCGACGTTATACGAATAAGCCGCAGCGTTGGTTATCGGGGTTTGATCTGCAAAAACTCACCAACGGTTTCAGCAAATGCGATGGTGTTTATATTGGCTCAAGCACCCAACAAGCGGTTTGTGAAGAATTTGCAACGCGACTGAGACAGTTCAAAAAACAGCGTCTGAATTGGCGTGTCAGCAACAAGACATCCCCCAAATACTCACTCGGCTGGATCCCCTTTAAAAAAGGTGCGTTAACCTACAAAAATGGCCAAGTTCGCTTTAAGGGTATCCACATGAGTTTGTGGGATTCCTACGGCTTGTCAAAATACGAATTCCGAGCAGGCAGTTTTAACGAAGATTCTCGTGGTCGTTGGTATCTCAACGTGGTGGTCAAGTGTCAAACCGAAGCCAAGCCGGTTCAATATGGCGCGTCAGCCATCGGGATTGATCTGGGTTTAAAAACCCTTGCAACAGACAGCAACGGCGGCAAATTTGAGCCAAAACAGTGGTATCGCGAATCAGAGGCAGCGCTTGGTATTGCGCAACGCGCACGAAAAAAAGCCCGTGTGAGAGCGATACACGCCAAAATCGCCAACCAGCGCAAAGATGCCATCCACAAAGAAACGACACGGCTGGTCAAAGCTCACGCCATCATCTTCGTTGGTAACGTGAACGCCAAAGCCTTAGCAAAAACACCGATGGCAAAATCGGTGCACGATGCGGCATGGACAACGTTCAGAACACAACTCAAGTACAAGGCCATGAGGCAATGTGTGGTGTTCGAGGAAATCAACGAAGCGTTTTCAACCCAAACCTGCTCGTGCTGCGGGAAAATTCCCGCTAGCAGTCCGAAAGGTAGAGCAAGTTTGCGAATAAGAGCATGGATTTGCAGCGAATGCGGCGCAACACACGACCGCGATACCAACGCTGCCAAAAACATTCTCGCGGCGGGACTTCGCCGTCTGGCAGCAGGAATCCCCGCTCTTTAGGGCAGGGAGGAAGTCAAAGAATCTTAAATTGCCTTTCTGCAATAACTGGCACAGAATCTAGCACTGCACCAATTTGATTAACATGTTTTGCACAGGATACAAAATGACTTGTTACTTTGAAGATCTCAGCATTGGCCAAAGCGCAGAATACGCAAAAACCATTACCGAAGCCGATGTGCTGTTGTTCGTTGCAGTGTCGGGTGATGACAACCCTGTTCACATCAATGCCGAATACGCAGAAACCACCATGTTCAAAGGTCGTATCGCTCACGGCATGTTGTCGGCAGGTTTTATCTCCACCGTGTTAGGCACCCGTCTGCCCGGCCCCGGCACCATCTACCTCGGTCAAAACCTGAAATTCAAAGCCCCTGTTCGTATCGGTGATACCGTGACAGCAAAAGTGACCGTGACGGCACTGGATCCTGCGAAAAAACGTGTCACCCTCTCTACCGTGTGCACCGTCAAAGGCAATGTGGTTATCGACGGTGAAGCGGTTGTGATGGCACCAAGCAAAGGTTAATCACGATGGCGAGTTCTGCACACATCATCGCGATTACCGATGGACAAGGGCAGATTCTCGAACCGCTGTGGCTAGAACGTGCTGCAGCGGTCCATCGCCAACTGCGCCCGATGTTGCCAGAAGCCTATGCCGAAAAAATGCAAAGGGTGTTTGCTGGTGGGGCAAGAATGGTGGTGGCGGTACAAGATGAAGTGGTCGTAGGCTTGGCTTTGTACCGTTTATACGAGAATACCTACGAGAATTTACGGCTGTATGTCGATGATCTGGTCACCGACGAGGCCGCCCGGGCGCAGGGAATTGGCAGTCTGTTATTAAATTGGTGTGAAACTCACGCGAAAGCACAAGGTGCAGAATGGTCGGTACTCGACTCTGGCACTTGGCGCACCGATGCCCACCGCCTCTACTTCCGTCACGGCTTTATCATCAGCTCGTTTCACTTCACGCGCAAGCTGTCTTAATCCTCTTAACTCCCCAGCCGCACCATTTCAAGTTGTCGAATTGAGCGGCCTAGAAAACGCTCGCCGATGCTTTGAAAGCGTAAAGGAATGTCTGTCACATAATAGTGATAGTTTGGCATCTCTCGCTGGGGATTCAACAAACCAAGCTCACTCAAGCGGCGGGCGGTGGCCTCAGCAGTGGTAACAGCAGAATCCACAATCGTCATCTCATCACCACACACCTGCTGCAACAACGGCTTAATCAAAGGATAGTGGGTACAGCCCAACACCAGCGTATCCACATCCTCGACTAACACAGACTTCAGATATTCTTCCGCCGTCAACCGCGTTACCGGATGATCTAGCCATCCCTCTTCCACCAACGGCACAAACAACGGACAGGCTTGCGAATACACCCGCACATCAGGATGAAGATGATGAATCGCCCGCGCATAGGCATTGCTATTCACCGTGGTCGGCGTGGCAATCACACCAATCGCCCCAGAACGCGTGACCCGTGCTGCGGCACGCGCCCCAGCATCAATCACATCCAGCACCGGCACCGCACCCGCCACCTGTTTCACCACCTCAACCGCCACCGCCGCCATCGTATTACACGCAATAATCAAGGCTTTGACTTCACGCTGTAGCAAAAACTCGGCAATTTGACGGGTAAAGTCTTCAATCGTAGCGACAGATTTCACCCCATACGGCACCCGAGCACTGTCACCAAAATAGACAATATCTTCAAACGGCAATCGGTCCATCAATGCGCGAACCACTGTCAATCCGCCAATCCCAGAATCAAAAACGCCTATTGGCCGCCGGTCGGCTGTGCTCATTCCGTCTTACTCACTTTCAAAAAACAAATGGCTGTTTGAGGGGCTGCGGCATCATACCACGCCATGTTGTGCCAACGCCCACCCGACATGTTCCCGCACTAAATCCGAAGTATCTGCCGCCCGTTGTTGTAAAACCTGAATCACCTCTGGCTGTGTAGGCGCATTACCTAAAGCCACAGCAATATTACGCGACCATTGCTCAAAACCAATCCGATAGATCGCACTGCCGGCCATTCTTTGGGCAAATTCGGCCTCAGTCCAACTAAACAGTTCAACCAGCGTTAATTGATCGAGCTGATGACGAGTTGCAAAATCGGTCAGGGGACTCAGTTGGGCAAACCGATTCCACGGGCACACCAACTGACAATCATCACAACCATAAATGCGATTACCCAATAAAGGGCGCAGAGGGTGTGGAATTGGGCCACGATGTTCAATCGTCAGGTAAGACACACACAGCCGCGCATCAACCTTGTACGGCGCCACAATTGCACCAGTGGGGCAGGCATCTAAACAACGACGGCAGCGCCCACAATGGGCCGGCACAGGTTCCGTTGTCGGCAACGGCAAATCGGTCACAATTTCACCCAAAAAGAAAAACGATCCTTCACGGCCATCGAGCAATAAAGTGTGTTTACCGCGCCAGCCCAGCCCCCCCGCCTGCGCTAATTCCACTTCCATTAACGGCGCACTATCAGTGAAAACACGATAACCAAATGGCCCAAGATATTCTGTCATCTGGGTTGCCAATTTTTGTAAGCGTTGTCGCAATACTTTGTGATAATCGCGCCCTAAGGCATAACGAGAAATATACCCTTGCTGCGGTTGAGCAAGCGCCTGTTGTGCCTCGGCAGGGGAATGCGGTAAATAAGGCATCCGCAGCGATAAAATACTGACCGCACCCTCAACCAGTTGCGTCGGATCGGCGCGTAAATGGGCATGATGTTGTAAATAGCCCATCTCACCATGACAGCCTTCGGCCAACCATGCTTGCAAACGTGCCACGGCATCCGGTGAAATACGAGCCGCACTGATCGATAATCCAGAAAAGCCTAACTCATCGGCCCAGACTTTGATTTGCTCAAGAAATCCGCGATAATCAACCACTTGCGGCACCGCTATTTGATAAATTGTTTACCATTTATGACCTATTCTTTTGACAGCCTGACGATTGATTTGCCTGATGAAGAGGCCACTTTGGCCGCAGGCCACGCACTGGCACAGTGTTTGCAGGCCGGCATGACCGTCTATTTACAAGGTGACTTAGGGGCAGGGAAGACCACCCTCAGCCGTGGTTTGCTGCGAGGATTGGGTCATCAAGGCCGAGTCAAAAGCCCGACTTATACCCTCGTTGAGCCCTATTCTTTGGCAAAAGCAGAAGTGTATCATTTCGACCTCTATCGTTTTGCCGACCCCGATGAGTGGTTTGAAGCGGGATTTGATGAATATTTTCATCCACAATCGTTGGTCTTGATTGAATGGCCCGACAAGGCCGCCGGTTTAACCCCACCGCCCGACCTCACGCTTTCGCTTGCGGTGCAAAATACGGGTCGGGTGTTGCAGCTTTTTTCTCATACAGATACGGGACGCACATGTCTGAACACGCTATCAATCTAAACCGCCGCCGTTTGTTACAAGCGGGTGCAGCTGGTTTACTGCTCACCGTGTCGCGAGTGGGTATGGCAGCGGCTGCCAGTGAGATTATTGCTGTGCGGACATGGCCTTCGGACACCTATACCCGCGTCACGCTCGAAGCTTCCAATTCTCTGAAGTTCAAATATTTCACCATTAAAGACCCTGAACGATTGGTAGTGGATGTGGAAGGGGTGCAGCTCAATGCCATGCTGCGAGCGCTCAATGGACAAGTGGTTGACGATCCCTTTATCCGTGCAGCACGGGCGGGTCAATTTACACCAACCACCGTACGCATCGTGCTCGACCTCAAAAACGAAGTCAGTCCACAGGTCTTTACCCTGCCGCCGGTGGCGGAATATCGGCATCGGCTGGTGATCGATCTCTACCCAACCCACAGCGATGACCCACTGTTAGCACTGCTCAATGAATTCAACAAAGGCGACTTAGACAAAGACGACAAGAGCGCACAAAGTCAGCCAGAAAAAAATCAGAAAAAAGCAGAACGCGATAACAAAGGCGATAAGCCGGACTCAACAGAACCAGAAAAGACAGCCAAGGCAGATAAAAACGATAAACCACGTCGAGAAAGCAAACGCGATCAAGACGATGATGACAAGCCGAGTAAAAATAACAGCCGTGGGACACGCCCGTTTACAGTCATGATCGACCCAGGCCACGGCGGGGAAGACCCAGGCGCCATTGGGCCATCGGGGACGCGAGAAAAAGATGTGGTATTGGCGATTTCGCGCTTATTGAAAAAACGTATTGATGCCATGCCTGGTATGCGTGCCTATCTCACCCGCGATGCCGATATTTTTATTCCGCTTGGGGTTCGCGTCGCCAAAGCACGACAGGTGCGCGCCGATTTATTTATCTCGGTTCATGCCGATGCTTTTATTCAATCGAGTGCACGCGGCTCGTCAGTCTTTACCTTATCTGAGAAGGGCGCCACCAGCACCGCCGCCAAATGGTTGGCTCAAACACAAAACGATGCCGATTTGGTCGGTGGAGTGAAAATCAACACCAAAGATAAATATCTGGCCCACACCCTGCTGGATCTGACCCAAACCGCCACCATCAACGACAGCGTGCGTTTAGCCAACTCGGTGTTAAAACAACTCGGTGGCATTAACCGCTTGCACAAAAATCAGGTTGAACAAGCAGGATTCGCGGTACTGAAAGCGCCTGATATTCCTTCGATTTTGGTCGAAACGGCGTTTATCAGTAATCCCGATGAAGAAGCCAAACTGGTCAATCGCGCCCATCAAGAGCGCATTGCCGATGCCATGTTGCAAGGCATTAAGTCCTATACCAATCGCGGCCCAATCGTCGCTCGCAGTTAGGGCCGCTTAGGTGGGCGATCAAACGGTAGGGTATAAAAAACATCGATGGCGTTTTCCGAGCCAGTCCGCCCAATCAACGACCAATGTTTTGACAATCGGTAGCTAATCAACATCAGTTGTGTCGTGCCAGACAAACTTTGTTGATAGCTAATCGACAGGGCATCGGATAAACGCTTACCCACCGAAAGCAGTTGTTGTTGTGGGCTTTGTGCTTGGCTGCCTTTGACTTGGCGGATGGACAGCTCATCTAAACCAAACGTATCGGCGATACGCTGTTGCACCGACACAGCATCACGATCTGATAGCAAAGCACTGCCAGCGGCTAGCAATAGCCCAACATCGCCGCTACTGCCACCGGCAAAACTATCCCGTCCCAAAATCAACCATGACAATTTTTGGGCATCCGGCACCGTAGGTTCTGACACCAAACGCGCTTTTGGTTGTAAAGCTGAGCCGGTGATCGCCACCCCTGCCTCCACAGCCAAACCACGGCGCATGGCGACAATATCCAGCGCCGGATTCTCCGCCAATCCTTGGAACGTCACTTCGCCGCGCTCAATCGCTAATTCCTGCCCATAAGCGGTGAATTTGCCACGATCGACGCGAATCACACCACTTAATTGTGGCGCTTGTTTGGGAAGGGCTTTTAATAACAGCTCACCGGATAACCACGCATCCAACCCCCGTCCCCGCACATGCAACGCTTCTTCCGGCAGACTAATATTTAACTGCACCTGTAACGGCAACGTGGCCGGCGGCGCAGGCAACGGACGAGCCCGACCTTTCACCACCACATCGGCAGCCAGTTGTGGTGCATCGCCCTCGGGCACATCCATCATCCCCCGCACCACCACCAACTTACCCAACAGCTGTATCCCCGAGGCATCGACTGTCGCTTGAGTTTGCCCAGACACCACCAATTCACGCGATGGGGTTTGACGGAGTAAGAGTTGATCTAACACCAATTCAGCACTGCCACGGACGGGAGCGGCCAGCAAATCAAATTGACCATTTTGTAAACGCAGACTGCCTTGCTGCCCTTGAAAGCTCAGCGTTTCAATTTGCAAGCGGTTATCACGCATTTGGGCGCGGAGTTGGCCCTGTTGCCACGCAATACCATATTGCTCAGCCTGTATCGTCAAACGATCACCAGACAGTTGACCTTGCCACAGAGGACGTTGCCAACTGCCACCAAGGGTCAAGGCAGCGGATAATTGACCACTGGCTTTTCCCTGCGGCCATAGTGCATGGCTAATCGGGGTTAAATCTGCTAACTGCCATTGCACTTGGCCTTGTAATGGGCTGTCTGGGTGGAGCTGTCCTTGCCGTAGTGGCAGTTGGGCCGAGGCGGTCAGTTGTCCAGCAACACTTTGCCATTGCGTCCGCAATGTCAGTTGTTGTTGGGCAAAAACCGCTTGCAATGTCGCTTGCCGCAGTTGTAATGGTAAAGGCTGACTGGCGGTGTGTTGGGGAACGACGGTGATATCGCCTTGTTCACGCTGTAGATTAACCTGCCCCTGCCATTCCCCTGCTTGGTTTTGCACATTCCATTCTGCGGCCAGTTGTAACTGACTTTCTAAGTGCCAATCCGGTTGTTGTAGCCACACCGCCGGTAGCCACAAAGTCGGCACTATCCCTTTAGCCCAGCCTCGGCTTTGCCAGCCTTGTGGCCGCCATTGCAGCTGTTGTAGGCTAAGTTCACCTTGTGCCAGCTTAAAACGTGCATTTTCTAGCGAGATTGCCGAGGGAGACATCATCAGTGCAGTTGGAGCCATTAAGGTCACGGAATAGGCACCAGCTTGTTGTTGCCATTGCTGCCATGTGCCACGCCACGTCATATCATGCTCTTGAAATCCCCCCTGCCACCGCAGTTGATTTTGTACCGCTTGCCCTGCGACATCAGCCGTCATTTGCAGTTGCAGCTGATGGTGCTGGCGTTGACCCTGTCCTTGCAACAACAGCTGGGACACCGCAATTTTTTGCCGTGGCAGACGCAGTTGGCGCAATGCCACATTGATTTTGAATGGACTGGTAGCCGCTAATTGCAGCTCACCACGACCTTCGGCCTCTGCCACACTCAACCATTGCGGCCATACTACTTGTTTGGCTTGTAGTTCAAACTGCACCTCTGGCGCAGTAAAACGGCCAGCAACGTGTGCTTTGGCCTGTACCTGACCGCTAAAATCACTACCCAGCTGAGCCAAGTTAGACGCGTTAATCTGTGCCGTCAATCGGTCACCAACCTGTCCAAAGGCACCGGCTAGCGACAGTTGATTGCTGCCCAGACGCAGTGATAACTGTGGTACCTGTAAGCGTTCGGCTTGCCACTGCAACACCCCTTCACCTTGCAAGGGCTGTTGTTGCAGTTGGCTAGGCAACAGGGCAAATTGCAGTTTTCCTAACCATTGATCTTTGAATTGCCCTTCGGCGGTAAAAGATAAGCCAAGCTTGCCCTGCGGCCAGTCTGGATGATAGTGCGCTGGATTTAAGCCTTGTAATTCGCCGGTCAGTGCAAGCTGTGCCGACTGCTGTCTGGTTGCAGCTTGCCATGCCCCTGTGGCCTGTAGTGAACCTGCCCCATCTTGCAACCGCAGTTGTGACAGTTTCACCGCTTGTAAAGCAAATTTGCCCCGAGTATCACCGACCAAATCAGCGGCAAGCGTCAAACGACGTTGCTGTTCGGTTACCTTCGCCTGTAATACCAGTGCTTGCCACGGGCCAGCCAGTTGTAAATCCAACGCCGGTTGTAGCGGCGGTAAATCAGGGGCCAACTGAGCCAGTTGTAATGGCTGTGTGGTGTGTAATTGGGCTTGCAGCTGCTCAGCACTGACCGTCATTGCCGCCTGTAATGGCCCGCCGAGGGTATCGATTGTGAAGTGGTCAAACATCAGCTTCGGTTCGCGCCATTGCCATCTCGCCTCAATGCGCCGCACCGGCACACCCTTCCCCCACTTGGCCGGCTGTTGATTGTCTAACCAAAATTCGCCTTGCATCGCCTGTTGATCGCCCTGTGCCCGAAACTCGGCTTGCCATTGCCCAGCGGGTAAAGTCGGTAACCACTGTTGCGGATTAAACTGCCGCACATGGCCTTGTAACCAAGCGATTTTTTGCCACGGCGCAGCGGCAAAGGGAAAAGCAGTCAGTTGCAGATGGCTATTGAAATCGCTGGCATGGCGAGCCTGTAAGGCAACACCGATGCGTGCTAATTGACCGCGCAAGGCGAGGGTACCGTGGGCGGTGGCTTGTCCTGCTTGAAAATCAATATCGGCTTGCAGTGGGAAGGGGGCTTTGCCATCGAGGCGGAGACGGCCTTGTGCTTGTGTCAGAAGAAGTGGGCTATCGAGTTGTTGCAGTTGTAATTGATGTTGTCGGCCATCGCTGCCAAAACGCAACGCCACTTGTTGCATCAACAGCGTCTGTTCTGGCCCCCATAACAACGCGGCCAGTTCAAAGCGATCGACGGCCACCGCCAACGGCAGTTGTAAATCGGTCGGAGCCTGTGGCGGGGTATCATCCGCTTGGCTGGTAATATGTAGCTGCCCAAGTTGTAATTGCCGCCAATGCAGTTGACCTTGCCTCAAGGCCGCAAAATCCCAATCCCAACGCAATTGGGAAAGGCGCACTTGTATGGTCGGTAAGGTCAGAACAATGCCCTGCGCCTGCCATTGTTGGGTCACAATTCCTTGGCTATCGGCGATAGAAACCACGCCTTGTCCCCAACGATTGAGCTGATCGACTACCCACCGGCTACCGCCCTCGCTGCTGAGTAGCCCCAAGATCAACAACAAGCCGGCCAGCCCAAGCAAGAAAGCAGCACTTCCCCATCGCAGCAAGCGTCGCACTTACCACCCCATATTCAAAGCAAAATGCAAGCGCCAGCGTTGGGTCGCTTCGCCATAGGCAACGTCCAAAGCCAAAGGGCCAACGGGACTGGCCCAACGTGCCCCCACGCCATAACCGCGTTTTAAATTTAAAGCCGGCCAATGGCTAGTGGCATCACCGACATCAATAAAAACGGCGCTGCCCCACTGTGGGGTCATCGGATAGACATATTCCGCACTGGCCGCCATCATCACCCGCCCGCCCAACACACTTTGTCCTTGTCGTACGCCAAGACTTTCAAAATCATAGCCGCGAACGGTTTGGCTACCACCGATACGAAATAACAAATCGGTGGGAACTTCCGCCCCTTGCTCTGCCCACACTTGCCCCGCCTCGGCACGCAATAACAGATAGCCCCAACGCCGTTCCGGCAGAGGGAGATAACGCACACCGCGTGCATAACCGCGCACCATTGACGTATCAGACAAAGCGCCACGCACCGCGCCGCCCAGCTCGAATTGCCACGCGTAACCGCGCTGTGGGTTGAGGGCTGGCGTCAGTTGCCGTTGACTCCACACATAGTTGGCCCATAACACTTGTGTTCGCCGAACCGGTGCCGCAATCGGTTCGGCCCGTTCGCGTTGGTATTGCAACGCCAGCGTGGTATCGATTTGCTGACGTTGTCGGCTGCGGCTGAGTGAAATTTTGTCGCGTTGTAATGGCAGGTTTTCTAAATCTTGTCGTTCTTCCACAAAGGCAAAGCGGTGACGATAGCCTTTTTCATCAACAGGTAGCCGTACACCCAATTCAAGCTGCTGTTGCTTCTGTTCCCATTTCAACCCCGCTTCGGCCATCCAGCCCCAACCGAACAGATTATGATGGCGATAGTTGATTTCGCTACGGTAGCCGGTGTTGCTGCTATAGCCGGCCCCCAAAGCAAAACGCTGTTGTGGCCCTTCTTCAACTGCCACCCGAACCGGAATTTGTTGGGCCTGTGCCAAACTGACATCACTATCCACAAACACCCGAGCAAAATAGGGCGTGCTTTGCAAAGCGGTTTGAAAATCTAACAGGCTGTCTTGTCGGTAATCGTCGCCAGTCTGAAACGGGGCGAGGTGGCGAATCACGGTGTCGGGATAGCGTTGCAACCCCTCAATGCTGATTTCACCTAGACGGTAGGGGACACCGCTGTCATAGCGTAAGACTAATTTGGCTTGCGCGGTTTCAGGGTCAACCTCTGCTTGGCTAAACGTCAGTGTTGCCGCCGGATAGCGATCAATTAACAGCTGTTGCAGCCCCTTTTTTTTCGCCTCGGCCCACAACGCACTGGTAAAAGGCAAGCCCCGTTCTAACCCCATCGCCAGCCGCATTTGCCGCCGCCGTGCCGCATAATCATCGCGTTGTGCAATCTCGCCCTCGAGCTGAAATTGCACTTCGCCGATGGTCGTTTGTGGGCCTAATTCAACGATAAAACGGGGTGGGTGGCTGGTATCGTCCAAACGGACAACAGAGGAAAAATAGCCTTCGCTGGCTAATAGATCATGGATATGTTGCGGTGTCTGTTGTAACAAGCGCTGCCACTGCGCCTCACTGACGCGGTCATCACCGCGCCAGCGCATCACTTCCAGATGTTTTTCTAACAGGCTACGCAATGAATCATCGGCAAGTTGGATAACCAGCTGCGGCGCCGCCAATGCTGACGCACACAGCAGCCATCCACCCAGCACACCGAGCACCCCACGCCAGCGCATCACGGTAATTTCCGGTACTGCACATCGAGGATTTCGATGTCCTCAAACCCAGCAGGGGTACGCAAACGCACCACATCGCCTTCTCGCGCCTTGAGTAAGGTGCGCGCAATCGGTGAAATCCAACTCACCCGCCCTTGGCTGAGATCCACTTCATCAATCCCAACAATCGACAGCGTTTGTTCTTCACCACTTTGCCGCCATACCGTTACCGTCGCGCCGAAAAACACCTGATCGGTGGCTTCGCGGGTTTCTGGATCCACCACTTCGGCGATTTCCAACCGCTTGGTCAAAAACCGAATGCGGCGATCAATTTCACGCAATCGCCGCTTACCATACAGATAGTCGCCATTTTCTGAGCGATCACCGTTTCCTGCGGCCCAACTCACCACATTCACCACTTCGGGCCGTTCTTTATGCACCAGCTGGTACAGCTCATCTTTCATGCGCTGCCAACCAGCTGGCGTCATATAGTTACGGCCGGTTGGCAATTGCTTCAGTTCTTGTTCATCTGCCTCATCATCGGCAGCAAAATCATGACCTGACATACTCACTCACGTGCTAAACCGTTCACATCCAAGCCAGCCCATTTCATCACCTGTGCCGCTTCGCTGGCGTTCAGCTCATAAAACTGGCCGCGTTTTAAGCGGGGTGGCAAAGTCAACGCACCAAAGCGCACCCGAATCAAGCGGCTCACCGTCAAACCAACAGCCTCAAACAAGCGCCGCACTTCGCGATTCCGACCTTCACGAATAATCACTCGATACCAGTGATTGGCACCTTCGCCGCCTTGGTCAATCAAACGGTCAAATTTTGCCGTCCCATCTTCCAACTCAATCCCAGCCAGTAACGATTTTTTTAACTCATCGGTCAACTCGCCCAACACTCGCACAGCGTACTCGCGCTCGACCTCAAAACTTGGGTGCATCATCCGATTGGCCAATTCGCCGCTGGTAGTCATCACCAACAAACCACTGGTATTCAAATCCAAACGCCCCACCGCCACCCAACGGCTGGAATGGGCTTGCGGCAGACGGTCAAACACAGTGACTCGACCTTCTGGATCATCGCGGGTTACCAACTCACCTTCTTGTTTGTGATAAATCACAATCCGTGGCAAACGATCAGGCCAACGGATAAACACAGGTTTACCGTCTAAACGCACTTTATCATCTGGTGAAACACGGTCACCCAGCTGTGCAGGACGATGGTTAATGGTGACACGGCCAGCCTGAATCAATTCTTCCATCGCACGGCGTGAACCCAAACCAGCCAAAGCCATCGCTTTTTGCAAACGCATCGCTGGCAAATCCTCTGGTTTTACCCGCAGATCTTTTAAGCGTTCAATGCGTAACTGCTCTTTGTGCGAAGGCGCACGCAATGCCAGTTTTTTCGCCCGTTGTACCGCGACATACGACCCTTCGGCAGGTCGGCTGCTCGCTTGGTTTGGACGGGGGCCAGCTTCAGGATGACGCGAGAAAGCAGGCTTAGCCGGTGCTGCGTTGCGTTCTTGCCGTTCTTGATAATCTGGGGCGGGACGTGGCCGTGTTTCACCATCCGCCGAACGGGTTTTAGCAGGATACGGACGGCCACGACCACCAGCAAATGGTTTGCTGCCGCCGTTTTGTGGTGGTTTATTGCCGGTGGCATTACGATCACGGAAGCCGGTGCTGGCAAATGGTGCTTCTTGACCATCACGATTGGCTTGACGGCGTTGTTCGTTTGGTTTGCGATCACGGTAACCCGTGCTGGCAAACGGTGCTTCTTGGCCATCGCGATTGGCTTGACGACGGGGTTCGCTTGGTTTGCGATCACGGTAACCGGCACCTTCTGCGTCCGGCGCAGCGGAGGCAATACGGCGACCTTGAGGGGTATTTTGTTGGCGGAAGGCGTTGTTGCCTTGACGCGGCGATTGGGCGGCATCACGCGCCCGATGGCGTGGAGTTTTAGACATAGACAAACACTTTATTGTGATTCGTACTGTGCGGACGCACAGCACTGCTTTTAGTTGGTGGAAGATTCTACGGTTGCAACCGCAGAATCCAGATCAGGCAAATCGGGCACAATTAAGTGACCCAAATCGGTAAGAGGTGGTAAGTCGCGCAAACTGGCGAGACTTAAATCATCTAAAAATTTGCGGGTGGTGGCATACAAGCCGGGGCGCCCCGGTACCTCTTTGTGGCCAATGACTTCAATCCAGCCGCGTTCGCTGAGGGTTTGGATGACATGAGTTGACACACTCACCCCGCGAATCGCTTCGATATCACCACGGGTCACCGGTTGACGATAGGCGATAATAGCCAAGGTTTCCATCACCGCACGCGAATAACGCGGCGGACGGCTTGGGTGAAGGCGATCAAGATAGGGCTTAAATTCGGCACGGGCCCGAAAACGCCAACCCGATGCCAGTTTCACCAATTCCACCCCGCGCCCCTGCCAATCGGCTTGGATGTCGTACAACAGTTCATTTAACAGCGCGGTCGAAATCGGTTCACTAAATAATTTTTTTAAATCACCCACCGAAATCGGTTCGGTACTGACCAATAAGGCCGTTTCCACCACGGTTTTTAAGTGGTTCAAATCCGTGTTTTCCATCGGTCTCACTGTCCATCAATCTCTAATTCGCCCTGACAAAAAGAGGCACTTAGTTGCAACCAAATGGGTGCAAACGGCGCTTCTTGGGCAATCCGTAACAAACCTTCTTTTGCCAATTCTAAAATGGCGATAAAACACACCACGATATGCGCCACCCCAGCCAACGGTGGAAAAACAGCCGTCCACTCAAGAAAAGGCTGTTGTTGCAGTCGGCGCAAGATATCGCTCATTTGTTCACGTACCGACAATTCATCTTGTTGCACTTGATGATGACGGTGATGGCGGGCGCGCGATAATAACGCTAACCACGCCTGCTGCAAATCAATCGCTGAAACATCAGGAAGAATGTGTGCCGTATTTGGCTCAACCCATACCGATAACCACGTGAAATCACGCTCGGCTTGTGGCCGACGGTCGAGGGCTTGGGCGGCCAATTTCATCTGTTCATATTCCAACAACCGCCGCACCAATTCGGCACGCGGGTCTTCCGTTGGATCGTCTTCAGTGGCATGAATGGGCCGTGGCAACAACAGGCGCGATTTAATTTCAATCAGCGTCGCCGCCATCAACAGATATTCCGCCGCCAATTCTAACCGTGCCGCCTGCATGGTGTTGATGTAATTAAGGTACTGCGTGGTTACCGCAGTCATCGGAATATCTAACACATTCAAGTTTTGTCGCCGAATTAAATACAGCAACAAATCCAGCGGCCCTTCAAACCGTTCTAAAAACACCCGCAGGGCATCAGGCGGAATAAACAAATCCTGCGGGGCTTCAAAAACTGGCTCACCAAATACATGGGCGAGAGGAATTGCGCTCAATAGCCTAAACCCATGGCTTCGCGCACATCACGCATGGTGTCTTGTGCAATTCTACGCGCCCGCTCACAACCATCAGCGACAATCGCTTTGACCAAGGTTGGGTCATCTAAATAACGCTGCGCCCGTTCAAACATCGGTTTTTGTTCTTCCAACACTGCATCAATCAGCGGCTGTTTACATTCCAAACAGCCAATGCCAGCGCTCTTACAGCCGGCTTCGGCCCATTCATGGGTATCGCGGTCGGTATAGACCTGATGTAATTGCCAAACCGGACATTTCTCGGGGTTACCCGGATCGGTGCGGCGGACTCGTGCTGGGTCGGTTGGCATACCACGAATTTTACGCGACACCGAATCCGGTTCTTCGCGCAAGAAAATGCCGTTACCGTAGCTTTTCGACATCTTTTGACCATCTAAACCCGGCATCCGACTGGCTTCAGTTAACAAGGCTTGTGGTTCAACCAAAATCACTTTGCCTTTATTTTCCAAATAACCAAACAAGCGTTCACGGTCGCCATGACTGATATTTTGTGCATCGGCCAACAACGCCCGCGCTGCTTCTAACGCCTCGTCATCACCTTCTTGCAGATAGCGTGTGCGCAATTCTTGATAGAGACGGCCCTTTTTATTGCCCATTTTTTTGATCGCGGCACAGGCTTTATCCTCAAACCCCGCCTCACGGCCATACATATGATTAAAACGGCGCGCCACTTCACGGGTGATTTCAATATGAGGAATTTGGTCTTCGCCCACCGGCACATACAAGGCGCGATAGATCAAAATATCCGCTGATTGCATCAGGGGATAGCCAAGGAAACCGTAGGTGCCGAGGTCTTTATGCGCCAACTTTTCAATTTGGTCTTTATAGGTTGGCACCCGCTCTAACCACGATAAAGGCGTAATCATCGACAACAGCAGATGCAACTCCGCATGTTCAGGCACACGGCTTTGGATAAATAATGTCGATTGAGACGGGTCTACCCCTGCTGCCAACCAGTCGATCACCATGTCCCATGTGCTTTTTTCAATGATGGAAGGGTCGTCATAGCTGGTGGTTAACGCATGCCAGTCAGCCACAAAGAAAAAGCACTCGTGTTCGCTTTGCAATTTCACCCAGTTTTTCAAAGCGCCGTGATAGTGGCCAAGATGCAGGCTACCCGTAGGGCGCATACCAGAGAGAACGCGATTGAGATACATGGAAATCGTCTTTCAGTTAAAAACACACAAGTTGAAACAGATTAAATAAAGAAGCGGAACAAACCATACAAAGCCGCCATAAACGGACGCATAATCACGCTCAACAAGCCGGTCGCCAGCAAGCCAAGCAAAATCCACATGCCGTAGGGTTCAAGGCGAGAAAACTGCCACGCTTGTCGATTCGGCAACAGACTCATCACAATCCGACCACCATCCAGCGGTGGCAACGGCAACAAGTTGAGCACCATCAGCGACAAGTTAATCATCATACCAGCCTGCCCCATCAACACCATAGGCTGGCTATACATGCCGTCCATCGCCAAGCCCAACTTTAAGACGATTAACCAACCAATCGCCATCAAAAAGTTAGCGGCAGGGCCGGCGGCAGCCACCCACAACATATCTTTTTTGGGTTGACGTAGTTTGCCGAAATCCACCGGCACCGGTTTGGCCCAGCCAAAAATAAAACCACCCAACATCACCGCCAACAACGGGACAACAATCGTCCCAATCATTTCAATGTGTTTTAACGGATTGAGGGTCATCCGGCCCAACATAAACGCCGTGTTATCACCAAAATGCCGAGCAGCATAAGCATGGGCGGCTTCGTGTACGGTGATCGCCAATAACACCGGCAGAGCATAGACGCTGATTTTTTGAATCAGGTTTAATTCTTCCATAGAGGGACTCTTTATGGTTGCAATTTAGGCAAAGCCAAATAAGCTGGTATCCCCAGCCCCCTGCCGTATCAACACTGGCACATCGTCGGTTAAGTCAATCACCGTGGTCGGATCGATACCGCAATATCCCCCTTCGATAATGGCATCAACTTGATGTTCCAGCTGTTCACGAATTTCCCACGCATCCGCCATCGGCATGGTTTCGCCGGGCAGCAATAAGGTACATGACAACAACGGCTCGCCTAATTCGGCCAACAAGGCTTGCGCCACCGTGTGTTCCGGCACCCGCAGGCCAATCGTGGCACGTTTAGGGTGTAAGGTGCGGCGTGGCACTTCCTTACTGGCTTGTAAAATAAAGGTATAGGGGCCGGGTAGGGCAGCTTTGAGCTGACGGAATTGCACATTGTCAACTTTGGCATAACTGCCCAGTTCGGATAAATCGCGGCAGACTAAGGTGAAGTGATGGCGAAGGTCGAGCTGGCGAATGGCCATAATACGTTCCATCGCCTGTTTATCGCCTAAATGACAACCAAGGGCATAACACGAGTCAGTAGGATAGACGATGACCCCGCCTTGTTGCACGATTTTGACCGCTTCACGGAGTAAGCGTTGTTGTGGATTATCAGGATGAATCGAGAAAAATTGCGCCATAATGTGCTAAAAAACCTATCAAAAACCACCATAAAAGATCTATACCGCCTCTAGCGCCGCCTGTGCGCCAGCAAACCGCGAACACACCGACACCACATCGGCAGGCAAAGGTTGGGTCCAACCAATATCACGTCCCCCTTCGCCCGGACCATGAAAATCACTGCCAGCGCTGGCTAACAGTTCATACTGACGGGCATAACGCGCAAACAACCGGTTATCGTCCTCGCTATGACTACCGCTTACCACTTCAAGCGCCTCGCCACCATACGAGATAAACTCTTGCAACAGCTCAGTCATTAACTGTTTACCAATCGGATAACGCCCCGGATGGGCTAACACCGCCACACCACCGGCAGCACGAATCCATGCCACGGCATCGGCCAGTTGTGCCCATTCATGTTTGACGTAACCGGGTTTACCTTCGACCAGATACTTGCGAAATACCGCCGCTACATCTTTACACACCCCAGTTGCCACCAGATGACGAGCAATATGTGTACGGCCAATCATGTCTAAATTCGCGCAGTGGGTTTTTGCACCGTCAAAAGCCCCCACAATTCCCACTCGTTCCAAGTCCGCCGCCATCTGCCGCGCCCGTTCAATCCGCCCTTGGCGAATCGACAACAAACCCGCTTGTAACTCGGGATGCGTTTCATCAATCCCCAAGCCGACAATATGCAGTGTCCGTTTGCGCCATGTCACCGATATTTCCACACCAGCAAGAAAATATAAGCCATGTTGTTGTGCCACCTGCCGCGCCACGGCAATCCCTTGCGTGCAATCGTGATCGGTTAGCGCCAAGACACGACAGCCGCGTTCTGCCGCCCGCACCATCAACACCTCGGGGGCCAAAGCCCCATCCGAAGCGGTGGAATGGCAATGCAAATCCAAGGCCATCATGATTGAGATTCCTGCGTTGTCTGCTGGCGTTGTTGCCATGCGGCGTGTAGCTGTCGCCATTGCGCCAGCTCGACGTAGTACATATCCATGATGCAAGGATCACAACCGCTTTGACAGCATGCGCCATCTGGCGGCATGTCGGGGGCAATCGGTTCGGGATCATCGACAAGCGGTAACGGCGTTGACATCATGCCGCCCGCCCTTTGACCACCACCGTAAAACCAGGGCCAGTCACTTGTTGATCGGGGCGAATTTTGCAAGTTTTACGCAATTCCTGCACCCCATTCACTGCCACCACACCGGAAGCAACCAACGCTTTACCGGCACCACCGCTATCGACCACACCAGCAACTTTGAGCAAATCGCACAGCGCAATATATTCATTATGAATTTCAACAATTTCTGTCATCTTATGTCATCTTTTTAATTGAGTAGGGCCAAACCGGGCGCGCCTTCGCCGGCCCAATCGCTAATCCAATGCACCCGCCGTTGTTCGGGGGTGTAATCCGCTGACAGCAAAATTTGCAACTTGGTTTGTGCGGCTTCAGGTGTCAATTCACCACCAGACCACACACCAATCGCCGCCAAAGCACTCCCAGTGGCATAGGCATTCATATCCACGGCACCATTCCATACCTGAGACACATTCACCACCACCGTGCCGCGTTCAATCGCCCGCGCCAATGCTGCCAACAAACGGGGATCGTCTGGAGTATTACCACTGCCATACGATAGCAATACCAAGCCATCTAATTTATTGCGCTCTACCATGTCCGCCAGACACGCTACCGTCGCCCCTGGGCTCATCATCATCATGGCAACGCGCAAATTCGGGTTAAAAGGACGCAAGCTAAAAGGCACAGTATCCACCCGCCACAAAGCGGCATGCCACAACACCTCGGGATCGAACTCTGCTAAGGGAGTTAAACCCGGTGTGGCAAAAGCATCTAGCGCAAGGCTTTCATGTTTCCGCACGCGACAACCACGCCACAGACGACGACCAAACGCCACAGTGACTTCAGTGAGGTGCATAAAACACGCTGCCGCCAGCGCATCCGCCACATTATCTGGGGCATCGCTGCCAACGATAGAAAAGGGTTTTTGTGCACCCGTCAGAACAATCGGCTTACCAAAACCAGGCAATAAAAACGATAGAGCCGCCGCCGTCCATGCCAAGGTATCGGTACCATGTAACACCACAAAACCATCAAACTCATCACGCAATGCTGCCAACCGACAGGCGATGCGTTCCCAATGAGCTGGGGTCGCTGCCGCAGAGTCAATTAAGGGAGAGAAGGCTTCAAAAGCACATTCGACATTCGGTGGGGCTAAACGTGCCACACGTTCAGCAATCCCGTCTAATGCAGGCACCAAGCCATTTGAGCTGGCGCGCATGCCTAACGTCCCACCAGTATAAAACACGGCAATTCGGCGCATGCAATTTCCTCTTTTCTTAAAAGCAAGCTGTATGACAGCAAGGCCATCATTGTGCATGGCCTAAACACAATTGTGCAGGGGCACGATAGCAGAAAGTACAATGGCAAGTATGTCGCAGCCTGCGGCAAGCGACAAAAGAAGATTGCCAAAATGCACAGAAGCTGTTTTAATCACAGCCCGTTGGATTTGCTTTGCGGGTGTAGCTCAATGGTAGAGCAGAAGCTTCCCAAGCTTACGACGAGGGTTCGATTCCCTTCACCCGCTCCACAACAGCACCGTCCGTCTCAACTCCCCTGTTCACGGCCAATCTGATGAAGCTTAACTCAGGCCGCTTATGGCTAAAAGCCATCGTTTTTTCTCTCATCGCCTTCTTCTCTGTTTGGCTAGGCCTGACTGCCATGGTGCATTGGCAATTTAATGCCGAGCAAGTGCGCCACGACATCGAATCTGCCCTCACCGACCGCGAACGCAGTATTAGCGTACAAGGTAAAATCAGCGCCCAAGCTTGGCCACGGCCAGGGGTGTATATCGAGAAGGTTTTTATCAGCGAAGCCAACAGCCCCGACCGTTTTGCCAGTTTGGCCGATATCGAACTGGGATTTGATTGGTGGGCACTATTACTAAATGGCGAAAAAGTCGTCACCCATCTTGCCGCACGCGATATCGAGGCTAACCTCCACCGCAACGATACAGGTCGTTTAAATATTGCCGACTTGCTGCAAACCGCCAGCCAAAGCGATGTCAAAATTGACCTAGATGATGTTGAGCTGCGCGATATGACCTTACATATCAGCGATGCTAACCAACCCTACCGTCTCCGCCTCGAACAAACTCGCTTTA
Source organism: Aquaspirillum serpens DSM 68 (assembly GCF_000420525.1). Classification (GTDB taxonomy): domain Bacteria; phylum Pseudomonadota; class Gammaproteobacteria; order Burkholderiales; family Aquaspirillaceae; genus Aquaspirillum; species Aquaspirillum serpens. The sequence goes on along the minus strand of NZ_ATVC01000006.1, from coordinate 31,583 downwards.
GCCTGAACGGCCTACATCAACAAGCACAACTCAATGTTGAAGCCATCGTCCACGAAGGTGAACGGGCGCTGAGCTTGCAATTAAGAGGCCCCGTGGTGGTCGAGGGAGAACAACTCACTACCTCCGGCATGACCTTGCTATTAAATGGCGAAGCCGCAGGTCTGCGCGGTCTGCACTTTGAAGCCAGTGGCGCAGCGCGTTTTAATGTCGCCAGCAGTCGCCTCGAAGCCCAAATGCTGCATGTTGATCTGCGCGCTACCGAGCCTTTAATCAATTTCACCGCCGATATTCCTAGTTTAACCAGCATGGCTCAGCGGCTAGAAGCGCCACGCATGATGGTAGAAGGGCAACTGAATCTACCCGGTTCGCGCTATGCCTTTGATGGTGAAATTCAAGCAGTGTCGGTCGGCAGTGATGATGGGCGCGCGCGGCGCATTGAAGGCCGTTTGGAATGGCGTTTTGGTCAACATCGCTTAAATGCGGCGATTGATACCCCGCTACATTTTAACGCCATCGACGATATTCACCTCGCCCCACTTCGTTTATCTACCCGCCTTAACTCACCCCATTTGCCACGGCGTGAAATGCGCTCGGCGTTGATTGGTGAAATGCGCGTTGATCTTAAAAATCACCTGCTCAGTGGTACTTTTGACGGGACATTAGACGGCGAGAAATTACGGATTCAAGGCAAACAACAAGGGTTTAGCGAACCGAAACATAATCTCTCGCTTTCCCTCGCTCGCCTCGACCTCAACCGCTACCTCCCCCGCGCCCAAGCTCAACAGGCAAAAGCCTTATTGGATTCAAAGCAAAAACTTGGTTTAGATTGGCTTGGCCCGTTGGCAGTAGAAGGCGATTTTGAAATTGGCGAATTGTCGGCAGGTCGTTTTGCCATGCACAACGTCGGTTTCCATCTCAGTGCTAAACCAGACCGCCTCGCGCTCGAAGGTCTCAAAGCCGATATCTACGAGGGGCAATTGTCTGGCTCGTTCCAAATGGAAAATCCAGAACAACCGATTATTCGGATTGACCAACGGCTCAGCCGAATGAATCTCCATCCCTTGTTAAAAGATGTCTTCGATTTTGGTCGCTTAGAAGGTTTTGGGGATGGACGGGTACAAATTCGTGCCCAGGGCAGAAGTTTTGATGAGTTGCGTAAAACATTGAATGGTTCGTTGGCACTGAGTCTGAATAAAGGGGCCCTCACTGGCATTGATTTGGTTGCTGCCTTGCGTAATTTGCCAGCAGAATTGGAAAGTTGGTCATTACGCCCGATGACCCCAGACGGCAGTAAAAAAACCGAGTTCCAGCGTTTAAATGCCAGCTTCCGCTTTGATAATGGCATCGCCCGTAATCAAGACCTGCGCTTAAATTCAAGCTTATTGAATTTATCGGGCAGTGGTAAGTTTGATTTGGTCGATAACATTATCGACTACGCCCTCGAAGCCAGCGTCAACCCCACTGCGATTGCCTCGGTCAAAACGCTCTCAGTGCCGTTAAAAATTACCGGCGCCATCGCAACCCCGACCTATGCCTTGGATTTCAACCGCTTGGTGAAAGAAAAGAAAACCGAAACCGAAAAACAAGAAGCGCTCAAAGAACAACTCACCCAACCACTACGGGCATTAGGTCGCTAAAACCTCTCCGCACAAAAAAACAAAAACCCGCGAAAAGCCGTAGGTAACGGTGTTTCGCGGGTTTTTTAAAATGTCATTTTAGATAAAAATTGCTATTAAATAAAACTAACACATAGATTAAAATGCGATCTTGGAATGCTTCCTGTACAGGCCATCTACAAGGCGCTGTCCCCAGACAACATCAACCACAACTCCCATGATGGCCGACGACCAATCACTAGCAAAGCTTGAACAACTCATTGGAGAAATCGGCGACCTCAACAGCAAACTGGTCATGCTGGTCGGTCCCAGCCGCAGCGGTAAGACCCAACTGCTACGTCAACTGGGCACCAAGCTCAACATCGAGCCGCTCAACGTCGGTTTGGATTTGGGACGACGGCTCGCAGCCACCCCGAACAGCAAGCGTGGTTTTTCTGCCGGTGAGCTCCTGCGGGAGATGGCAGACAGGGAACGCACTGAAAACCTGCTGCTGCTCGACAACCTCGAGTTGTTGTTCGAGCCCAGCCTACAGATTAACCCGCTTGACCTCGTCAGGCGGTTGGCTCATGCCAAACCTGTCGTGGCCGTCTGGCCTGGCGAGCTGCGCGGCGACCGCTTGGTGTACGCGGACATGAGCCATCCAGAACATCGTGACTACAGCCGTGACGGCGTGGTCGTACTCGAAATTTGACCGAATTAAGAAACTGCGTGGGAGAGAGAACCATATGGCCAAGAACATGAAATACGGAGATCTGATCCAGTTCGAGCAAATCGAATCAGTGATTCAGTTGCTCGATGCCGGACGTCCAGACGAGGCCAAGAAGCTCGTCGCGACCTACGTCATTTCCGACGACATGGCCGAGCGGATCTCAAAGCTCATGGTTCCCCAACTCAGTTTCGACGAATCGGTCGATCACAAGGGCGTGCTCATCGTCGGCAACTACGGCACCGGTAAGTCGCACTTGATGTCGGTACTGTCGTTGGTAGCTGAAGACACCGCCTATGCGCCGATAATCCGCCACCCCAAGGTTGCCGAGGCGGTTGCCCCAATCGCTGGTCGCTTCAAGGTACTACGCATCGAGGTCGGCGGGTTGCAAATGCCGCTGCGCCAGATCATTACCCTGCAGCTTGAGCGTTTCCTCGAAAAGCTGGGCGTCAACTACACATTCCCGACCGCCGACAAAGAGCTCAACAACAAGGACTCCTTCGAGGAGATGATGGCAGCCTTCAATGAAGGCTACCCGGATCAGGGGCTGCTACTCGTTGTTGATGAGTTCCTGGAGTACCTGCAGTCCCGTCGCGATCACGAACTTGTGCAGGATCTGGCCATCCTGCGTCAGATCGGTGAAGTCACCAAGCACCTGAAGTTCCGCTTCGTGGCCGGTGTGCAGGAAGCCATCTTCGATAGTGTGCGCTTCCAGCACGTCGCCGACAGCATGCGCCGCGTACACGAACGCTTCACGCAAATCCTGATCGACCGCCAGGACGTCAGCTTTGTCGTCTCCGCGCGCCTGCTCAAGAAGTCAGCCGACCAGCAGAACAAAATCCGCGAATACCTTACGCCGTTCGCCAAGTTCTATGGCTCCATGAACGAGCGCATGGACGAGTACGTGCGGCTGTTCCCGGTGCATCCGGACTACCTGAAGACATTCGAGCAGATCCACTTCACCGAGAAGCGCGGTGCGCTCAAGACCATTGAGGCGGCCATGCTGGCCATCCTCGACCAGGAAGTGCCCGCAGACAAGCCGCTGTTCATCAGCTACGAGAGCTTCTGGAACAACCTCAAGGCAAACTCGGTTCTGCGCGCGGACCCCAATATCAAGGAAGTCATGCGCGTATCTGAAGTGCTGGAATCCCGCGTGCAGCAGGCCTTTACACGCCCGGCTTATAAAGCCATGGCACTGCGGGTCATCAATGCGCTGGCCGTGCACCGGCTGACCACAGGCGGTGACATCCATGTACCGATTGGCCCTACAGCTGCCGAGCTACGGGATACCTTGTGTCTATTCCAGCCAGGCGTGGAGGACATGCCGGGCGATCCGGCGGAGAACCTGTTGTCGATGGTACAGACCGTGCTGCGGGAAGTGCTGAAAACCGTCAACGGCCAATTCATTTCCAAGGCACCGGACACCGAGCAATACTACCTCGACCTCAAGAAAGACATCGACTACGACGCGCAGATCGATAAGCGCGCTGAAGTCCTATCTGACGACGCGCTCGACCGCGCCTATTACAGTGCAATCAAGGCACTGATGGAGTGCAGCGACGATCTGCGTTACCCCGGCTTCCAAATTTGGCAGTACCAGATCGAGTGGCAGGAGCGCCGCGTCGAGCGCATGGGCTACCTGTTCTTTGGCGCACCGAATGACCGTCCCACGGCCCAGCCGGAGCGCGATTTTTACATCTACTTCATCCAGCCCTTCGACAAGCCGAAGTTCAGCGACAACAACCTGGCCGACGAAGTGTTCTTCCGCCTGAAGTCACCGGACGAGGACTACAAGCGCTACCTGTCGCAATACGCGGCGGCGCTGGATCTGGCGTCCACCGCTAGCGGTGGGGCGAAGGCCATCTACCTGTCCAAGGCCCAGGACTCGCTACGCGCCATGAGCAAGTGGCTGCAGGAAAAGCAGATGACCGCCTTCGAGGTCACTTATCAGGGCAAGAAGAAGAATCTGCAGGAGTGGGCCAAAGGCGTGTCCCTGCGCGACCGCGCGCGGCTCGGTGCCGACGAACGCATCAACTTCCGCGACGTGGTGAACATCGTCTCCGGCCTGGCACTCGGCCAGCGCTTCGTCGATCTTTCGCCGGAATACCCCACCTTCTCGGTGCTGGTGACTGAAGCCAACCGTAAACAACTGATAGGCAACGCGCTGCGGACACTGGCGGGCGGCACGCGCACCAAGGATGCGTTAGCTATCCTCGATGCCTTGGAGTTGCTCGACGGTGACCGCATCGACCCAGCCAACTCCCGCTACGCGCAGGAGGTGCTTAGCCGCCTCAAAGCCAAGGGTCATGGCCAAGTACTCAACCGCAGCGAACTGCTGTCGGGCACGTTAGACATTGAGTATTTCGCCCCAATCAAGTACCGGCTAGAACCCGATCTGCTGGTCGTGGTTTTGGGTAGCTTGGTCTATTCCGGCGACATCGTGCTGTCGATCACTGGCGACAAGATCGACTCCGGCAAGCTGGCGCAACTGGCAGAACGCTCGCTGGAGGAACTCAAGCAGTTCAAGCACATCGAGTCACCCAAGGAAATCAACCTTGCGGTGCTACGCGCTTTGTTCGAGTTGTTCGACCTGCCGTCTGGCCTGGCCCAAAAGGCCAGCCAGGGCGATACCGAGCCGGTGATCAAGTTGCAGGAGAAAGTCAGCGCGCTGGTGCCGCGTGTGCTCAAGGCTGCTTCCAATCTGCAACAAGGAAAACTCAGCTTCTGGGGGCAGAGCCTGCTGCGGGAAGAAGAAGCCAGAGACTGGTACGCGCGGCTTGACTCGCTGAAGAAGTTCACCGAATCGCTGGCACCGTACAACACCGTCGGCAAGCTCAAGAACCTGCGCGTTACACAGGAAGACCTCGATGGCCAGAAAAAGAATCTGGAGATCCTGGCTGCCGTCGAGCGTCTGCTCGAACTGGTAGTGGAACTGGGCAGCACTGCGTCTTATCTCTCACAGGCCGAGATGGTGCTGCCTACCGAGCACCCGTGGGTGAAGCAGGCCGAGGCGGCACGCAAAGCACTGCAGGACAAACTGAGCCAGGACCGCACAGGTGCCAATGCTTCTGAATACCGGCAGACGCTCAACCAGCTCAAGAAGGACTACATCACCGCCTACATCGCTAGCCACAGTAAGGCGCGGCTGGGCGTGGCAGAGGACAAAACCCGCAACGCCCTGCGCAAGGACAATCGTCTGCTGGCGCTGCGCGTGCTGGCCGGCGTATCGCTGATGCCCACCAGCCAGCTCACCGCCTTCGAGGAGTCGCTCAACGGCTTGAAGAGCTGTTCCTCGCTAGATGAGCCGACGCTGGTCACGACCGCCGTCTGCCCGCACTGCCAGTTCCGTCCGTCCGCCGAGCAGTTGGAGCTGATCCCGGCGGCCAATCGCCTGCACAAGCTGGATGATGATCTGGACGAACTGCTGGCAAACTGGCAGCAGACCCTGCTGGAAAACCTGGAAGACCCGTTCACGCAGGACAGCCTGGGCTTGTTGGCGCCCGCGTCCAAGCAGTTGATCGATGCCTTCCTAACCTCACGTAAGCTACCGGACCCGATGACGACCGAGTTTGCCAATGCCGTGCAAGAGGCGCTGTCGGGGCTGGAGAAGATCGCGGTCAAGGGCGACGAGATCAAGCAGGCACTGCTGCAAGGCGGCTCGCCGGCCACACCGGACGACCTGCGCAAGCGCTTCGACACCTTCATGAACGAGCGCTGCAAGGGCAAGGATGCCACCAAGCTGCGCTTCGTGATCGAGTGACACGGTGAACGCTCGACCATGACAACAAGAATTTGAGGAACGAACGGATGAACGATTTACTGCACGGCCAAAAAACTGGCTCGACCGGCCCGGTCGAATGCCTTGGCCAGACATTCCCCAGCGAACAAGCACGGCGCGAGCACTTCACCAAGCTGCTGGCCGAGAAGCTGAAAGATCCGGCGTTTCGCAAGATCGAAGGATTTCCGCAGGGTACGGACGAGGCCATCTTGGCGATGTCGGACCCACCGTACTACACCGCGTGCCCGAATCCCTTCCTCGAAGACTTCGTGCGTCACTACGGCAAGCCATACGACCCGAGCGTGAAGTACAGCCGCGAGCCGCAGACGATCGACGTCTCGGTCGGCAAGACCGATCCGATCTACAAGGCGCACTCGTACCACACCAAGGTTCCGCACCTCGCGATCGTGCCGTCGATCCTGCATTACACCGAGCCGGGCGACATCGTGCTGGACGGTTTTTGCGGGTCCGGCATGACCGGCGTTGCGGCTCAGTGGTGCGGATCGGCGCCTTCAGCCTATCGGCATGAGCTGGAAACCGAATGGAAGAAGCAAGGCAAAACCGCGCCCAAGTGGGGAGCCCGGCGCGTCATCCTCAACGACCTATCGCCAGCAGCCACCTTCATCGCAGCCAACTACAACCTGCCGTTTGACATCGAAGCTTTCGCTAAAACGGGGCAAGACCTTCTCAAAGAAGTCGAACGTGAAATTGGATGGATGTACGAGACGCTTCACACGGACGGCAAGACAAAGGGGCGTATCGAATACACCGTTTGGAGTCAGATATACAGCTGCCCAGATTGCGCAGGGAACGTAAATTTTGTCCAAGAAGCATACGATGTCGATAGTCAGCGCGTGCGAGATTCCTTTCCGTGCCCTCATTGTGGAGTTGAGCTCAACAAGCAACGGATGGAGAGATTGTTTGTTTCTGAAAAGGATGTTGTAACAGGCGAAACGATACAAAGTCCAAAGCGGGAAGCGGCACTCATTGTTTACGCGATTGGCAAAGAGAAGTATCAAAAATCCCCAGACCAGAGCGACGGAGAAATACTGGCACGTATTGAGAAACTTACTCCTCCTTCGTCAATTCCATCAATGGAGTTGCCGATGATGCACATGACGCATGAACGCGCAAGAATGGACTATTCGGGCATCACCCGAGTCCATCATTTTTTCTTGCCCCGGGCTTTGCACGCAATTGGTTCTTTGTGGGAGAAGGCGCGGGCAAATGCAGATGTCCGAATCCGTGAAATGCTTCTGTTCCTCGTTGAGCAGTCAATTTGGACTATGTCTGTTTGCAACTCATATCGGCCGTCTGGCTTTTCTCAAGTATCACAATACATGAAGGGCATTTATTACGTGCCATCTCAGCACTCAGAATTGAGTCCATGGTACGTACTCTCTGGAAAGCTAAAGCGACTGGTTTCGACGTTTCAAGAGTTTCGCAAAGAACATAACGCCATTGTCACAACTGGCACTGCAGCAAACACAGGACTGCCATCTGCGTCCATTGATTATGTTTTCACAGACCCTCCTTTTGGCGAAAATATTTACTATGCGGACCTAAATTTCATGACTGAGGCGTGGCATCGAGTAACAACAGACGCAAAGCCAGAAGCAATTATTGATAGGTGCAAGAAAAAGGCATTGCCTGATTATCAACAGCTAATGCAACAATGCTTTAACGAATACCACCGCGTTTTGAAGCCAGGGCGTTGGATGACAGTTGTGTTCTCTAACAGCAAAGCTGCCGTTTGGAACGCTATCCAAGTCGCATTGCAGCAAGCGGGATTTGTGGTGGCTGAGGTAACGGCACTCGATAAGGTGCAAGGCAGCTACCGCCAAGTCACGTCTGCGACGGCTGTGAAGCAGGATTTGGTGATCTCTGCGTACAAGCCAAACGGCGGCCTCGAAGACAGATTCAATCGCGATGGCCCGACCGTGGATTCGGCTTGGGACTTCGTACAGACGCACTTGAAGCAACTGCCTGCTGTGAAAGTCACGTCCGGCTACCCGCAGGAGCTTCTGAATATCGTCGAACGTGATCCACGTCGCATCTACGACCGCATGGCGTCTTGGTTCATCCGCCACGGCACGATGGTGCCGGTCTCGACGCCGGAGTTTCTGGCTGAGCTGCCCGTTCGTTTCCGCGAGATGGATGGCATGGTGTTCTTGCCCGATCAACTGGTCGAGTACGAAAAGGCAAGGTCGCGTATCCCGCAGGTGAAGCAGGCAGAGTTGTTCGTTTCCGACGAACGCAGTGCCATCGACTGGCTGACCAACTTCCTGCTCAAGCGCCCATCGACTCGGTCGGAGATTCACCCCGAGTACATCCCGCAGATCGGGTCGGCCAAGCGCAAGGGCGAGATCATTCCGGAGTTGGACCAGCTGCTTGAGGACAACTTCTTGCGTTACGACGGCACTGGTGAAGTGCCCAGCCAGATCCACAGCTATCTCTCCTCGAACCATAAAGACCAGCGCGGTCTCGACAAGAGTGACCCAGCGCTAGTCGCCAAGGCCAAGGACCGTTGGTACGTGCCTGATCCAAACAAGGCGCAGGACCTGGAGAAAAAGCGCGAGAAGGCGCTGCTCAAGGAGTTCGAGACCTACAAGGCTTTCACTGGACGAAAGATCAAAGAGTCGCGACTTGAAGTGCTGCGCGCCGGTTTCCGCGCTGCGTGGGCAGCCAAAGACTACGCAACGATCATCAACATCGCCAACAAGCTGCCAGACGAAACACTGCAAGAAGACGAAAAACTGCTCACCCTCTATGACATGGCCCTGACCCGGACCGAGGATGGACTATGAGCAAGATCACGCACATCAAGCTGGATAACTTCACATCCTTTGCTGGGCTGGATCAAGCGTTTTCGCAAGGCGTAAACATCATTATTGGAGAGAATGGCACGGGCAAGACTCACTTGCTCAAGGTGCTGTACGCGGCGTGCGCCGTGACCGTGGGTGAAGACAAAGAAAAGGGCTTTGCGCTCAAGCTGCGCAACGTATTTAACCCTTATGAGGGCCGGATGGGTCGTCTGGCGCGCCGGCAATCAACTAGCGTCAAAACCAAGGCGGTGGTAACCCGTGAAGGTGGCGCAAAAATATCTGCTGAGTTCTCCAATCACACTAACAAGCCGGACGATGTGAAAGTCACAGGCGTAACTGCCTGGACCAAGGACGAGCTAGGCAGCGCCTACATCCCAGTCAAGGAGATGCTCGCTCATGCGCCAGGATTCCTGGCAACGGCAGCCAAGCGGGAAATCGCCTTTGAAGAGGTCTACGTGGACATCATCAAGCGAGCCTTCCTGCCCAAATTGATGGGACCTGCGGACAAAGATCGTCAACGCTTACTGATGGCGCTACAGAAAGCTATTGATGGCAAGGTGGTTGCAAAAGGCGAACACTTTTTCCTCAAGAACAAGCAGGGTGATCTCGAGTTCACCCTGTTGGCCGAAGGCATGCGTAAGCTGGCCTTGATCTGGTTGCTGATCCAGAACGGCACCTTGCTATCGGGCTCGGTGCTGTTCTGGGATGAACCTGAAGCCAACCTGAATCCCGCTTTGATGGGCGAAGTGGTCGAGGTGATCCTAGAGTTGCAGCGCATGGGCGTGCAGGTATTCCTGACAACTCATAACTATGTCTTGCTTAAAGAGTTTGACTTACGCAAGCAGAAAGATGACCAAATTCGCTACCTATCACTATTCCGTGATGAGTCGGGAGCTGTTTTTTCCAAAGCCAGTGATAGTTATCTGGGCGTTGATCCTAATGCAATTGCGGCAACATTCAGTAATCTCTATGACCGCGAACTCAAGCGCAGTCTCGGAGGAATCAAGCTGTGACTGTGCTCGCCGAAGATGATCTGCAAATATCTCTGCCCACAGGCATAACGGGCCGTAAGTTTGATGATGAAACGAGCCACGGCCTGAGTCATTGTATGAAAGCGGTGGACTTTATTATTGAGCTGGCAGACAGGACACTCTTTGTTGAGTTCAAGGACCCAGACAATCCAAACGCCAATCCCAAGGACAGAGCAGCCTTCCTCAAGAAATTCATGAGTGGAGCCATTGATAGCGACCTCAAGACCAAATATCGGGATTCGTGGCTATACGAGTACGCCGAAGGGCGGGCGAAGAAGCCCATTTACTATCTGGTGTTGATTGGAGCCAGTTCGTTATCTGACGCGGACTTGTTGACCCGCACTGAAGCCTTGAAGCGCCAGCTACCTGTAGAGGGCCCCAATAATCGGCCATGGAAAAAGCCATTTGTGGCTGGTTGTGCAGTGATGAATTTTGCGGCCTGGAATAGAACCCTGACAGATATACCTGCCAGTAGAGTCAGCCGAGAAAAGGAGAACTAAATGGCCATCATAGAAGGATTCCGAGTACAAAATTTTCGAGCCTTGCGGGACGTTTCAATAGGCAAACTATCGGGGCAAACACACGGGGAACCATTGACTCCTTTCACAGTAGTCATCGGCAAGAACGGCGTGGGAAAAAGCTCGCTGTTCGATGCTTTTGGCTTTGTCGCGGATTGCTTGGCAACAGATGTCGAAACTGCTTGCGACATGAAACAGCGTGGCGGTTTTGAACGCTTAAGGTCGAAAGGCGTGCAGGAGCCGATTCGCTTCGAAATTTATTACCGTGAGGCATCAAAAGAACGTCCCATCACTTATCAGCTTTCAATTGGACTGGATAAATCGGGTCGCCCTTATGTTGAATCCGAGGTGCTTAAGCAACGCCGCAAGGGCGCCAAGCACGGGCAGCCTTTTCCGTTCCTGCGCTTAATCAATGGCAAGGGTTCAGTCTGGGCGGGCGAAGAAGCTGTGGAGATTGAAGGTGAGGAAGATCGCACACAGGCGGTAGTCGAACTGACAGATCCGCGCCAGCTTGGCATTGCTACGCTGGGCACACTGAAGGAACATCCGCGTATCAAGCGGTTTCGGGATTTTCTGAAGGGCTGGTACCTCTCCTATTTTTATCCTGATGCAGCACGCAGCCTGCCCAGCGCAGGGCCGCAGCGTCACTTGAATGTGCATGGTGACAACATCGGCAATGTGGTGCAGTTCATGGAGCGTGAGCACAAGGATCGCTTCAAAAGTATCCTGGCGCGCATTGCCAGCAAAATTCCGGGTATTGCCAAAATTGATACCGAGGTGACTGCTGACAAACGTGTGTTGCTGCGGTTCAACGATGGCGCTTTCAACGACCCGTTTTTTGCACAGCAAATGTCGGATGGAACACTGAAAGTATTTGCGTATCTGTTGCTGCTGGAGGACCCAGAGCCGCCCCCATTCGTTTGCATCGAGGAGCCTGAAAACGGCCTATACCACAAGCTGCTGGAGTCGCTGGCACAGGAATTTCGTAGCCACGCAACAGGCAAGAAGAATGCGCCACAGATTTTTGTAACGACACATCAGCCATATTTTGTGGATGCGCTGTCGCCAGAAGAGGTATGGATTCTGGAAAAGGGGCAGGATGGCTACTCGACCATTCGCCGGGTTTCTGAGCTGGAGATCGTCAAAAACCTTGTCGCCGAAGGACTCCCGCTTGGTGGGCTCTGGTACAGCGACTATCTCGAAACGAGGTAAGCATGCACATTGAGATACTTGTAGAGGATGCTTCTGGTGAGAAGCTGCTAGAGGCTTTGTTGCCTAAATTATTCGGCGCGTATAGCAATCCGCATACCTGGCGGATTCATGGTTATAAAGGAATAGGGCGTATCCCAAAAAACCTGAACGCAGGAGGTGACCCCGCCAAACGAATTCTTCTGAATCAGTTGCCCAAGCTGCTAAGTGGCTATGGCAAAACGCCGGGTATCGATGCCGTGGTGGTCGTGCTTGACTCCGACCGGAAAAATTGTGTCGATTTTTTAGCAGAACTGAAAGCATTGGCAGCAAGCTGCAATCGAAAACCGAATACCTTGTTTCGTATCGCTATCGAGGAAATGGAGGCTTGGTATTTTGGTGACCAACAAGCACTCACAGCAGCCTACCCGAAAGCCAAGGTCGATGTGCTGCAACGCTATATCCAGGACAGTGTTTGCGGTACTTGGGAGATGCTGGCTGATGCGATTTACCCCGGTGGATCAGCCGCGATCAAGAAAGCGGGCTGGCCTTTGCCGGGGCAGGTAAAACACGAATGGGCGGAGAAGATCGGGCCGCTTTTGGAGCCTGATCGCAACATTTCCCCCAGCTTTGGCAAGCTGCGCGATGGACTACGGCGCTTGGTTGCGGAGGCTATTTAGGCGTGTCCGAGAGCGGTTTCACCATCGGTGAATGGTGCTGGTTCACCCGGCAGGCATCGCCGTGCCGCGTAATCGAGCGGCAGGACGTGTGGGGCGAAGTTACCTATCGCGTCTGGTTGCCGGCCAAGGACACCGTTTTACGTGCCCGAGCAGCAGATCTTGCTGTACTGGAAAGCGTGCGCCCGAGCGTGGAGCAGATTCTGCACACCACGGCGGCGGCCAAGCTGCTCGACGCGCTGGAAGACAATCTGTTGCTAGCACCGATCCAGTCCAGCGTGGTACCGCTGCCGCACCAGCTCTATGCGCTGAACCGCGCGGTGAGCCGCGACCGCATTCGCTACCTGCTGGCTGATGAGGTGGGCCTCGGCAAGACCATCGAGGCGGGCTTGGTGCTGCGCGAGTTGAAATTGCGTGGCAGGGTAAAGCGTATCCTGGTGGTGGCGCCCAAGGGACTGGTGCGCCAGTGGCAAACGGAAATGCGCCTGCACTTCGGCGAGAAGTTCCAGTTCATCGAACCATCTGAGTTGGCAGCCTTCCGGCAGTGGCGCAGCGGTGGCGCCGGTGAAGAAGAAAACCTGTGGCGCATGCATGACCAGGTAATCTGCTCGCTGGATTCGGTGAAGCCAATGGAAAGTCGTCGTGGCTGGAGTCTGGCGCAACTGAATACCTACAACCGCGAGCGCTTCGAGGACCTGGTCTCGGCGTCGTGGGATCTGGTCATCATCGACGAGGCCCACCGCATGGGCGGTAGCACTGAACAGGTGGCCCGCTACAAGCTGGGCGCTGCGCTGGCGGAGGCCTCGCCCTATCTGTTGCTGCTTTCCGCCACACCACACCAAGGCAAGACCGACCAATTCATGCGGCTGATGCAACTGCTGGACCGTGAATCTTTCCCGGATGAGAGCAGCGTCAGCTGCGACCGGGTACGGCCCTTCGTCATTCGCACCGAAAAGCGTGTGTCCATCGATGCCGAGGGCCAACCGCTGTTCAAGCCGCGTATTACCCGGCTGCAGGCGGTGGCCTGGCAGGCACGGCATGGCGCACAACGGCGCCTGTATGAGGCGGTAACCGACTATGTGCGCCACGGCTACAACCAGGCCATGGCGGCCAAGCAGCGCCACATCGGCTTCCTGATGATCCTAATGCAACGGCTGGTGACATCAAGCACAGCAGCCATCCGCACCACGCTGGAGAAGCGCCAAGCTTTGCTCGATGCACCGCAGCCTCAGGCTAATCTGTTTGAAAACACCAACGCAGATGAGTGGGCAGAGCTGGACGGCCAGTCCCAGGTAGATCTAGTCATACAGTCCAGCGGTTTGGAGCTGGAAAAGTCTGAAGTCCAGATGCTGCTGGAGCTTGCGAGGGAAACCGAAGCCGCAGGCACCGATACCAAAGCCGAGGCGCTGCTGGAGCTGATCTACAAGCTGCAGCAGGAGGAAGGCGACCCGACGCTGAAGGTGCTGATCTTCACCGAATTCGTACCTACGCAAGCTATGCTGGCCGATTTCTTGGAGAGCCGTGGCTTCTCGGTGACGGTGCTGAATGGCCGTATGGATCTCGAAGCCCGGACGCGTGCGCAGCAAGTATTCTCCAAAAATGTGCGCGTACTGATTTCGACAGATGCCGGTGGTGAAGGTCTGAACCTGCAGTTCTGCCACATCATCGTCAACTTCGACATGCCGTGGAACCCGATGCGGATCGAACAGCGCATTGGTCGGGTGGATCGTATCGGACAGAAGCATGTGGTGCGTGCGATCAACTTCGTGCTTGAGGACACCGTCGAGCATCGCGTGCGCCAGGTGTTGGAAGAAAAGCTCGAGGTCATTGCGCAAGAGTTCGGCGTCGACAAGGCTGCGGACGTAATGGATTCAGTTGAGGCCGATCCAATCTTCGACGAACTATTCGTACATGGTCTACAAAATCCAGACGCCATTGAACAGGAGTGCGATGCGGTGGTGTCGCAGCTTCGATCCACGCTGGCGGAGTCGAAGAAGAACAGCGATCTGCTCACCACCGAACACAATCTTGATACCGACGACGCCCGTAAGTGGCGTGACCACCCGGCGCAGTTCTGGCTGGAGCGCGCTATCACCAGCGGATTGGCTGCGCGCGGCGGCTCGGCTACCAAGGTTGGGAAGGCGTGGCGGGTGAAGTGGGCCGACGGTAGCGAATCGCCACAGGCCTGTTTCGACGCCCGCACAGCGGATGAGAATCCAGAGTTGGAATGGGTCACGATGGAAGACCCACGCGCCCGAGCTGTGATCAGCGAGCTGCCACGCTTTGTGGCCGGCCAGCCGCTACCGGTGATCCGTGTTTCTGGTCTACCGGATTCGGTGCGCGGTATCTGGTCGTTGTGGGAGATCAGTCTGGCTGCTGAAGGCTTGAGCCGGAAGCGCTTCCTGCCGGTGTTCATCAACGAGGAAGGTCGATCCTTCATGCCGACCGCCAAGCGCGTCTGGGATCTGTTGCTTACTGAGACCGTAGACGTGCACGCCGTGACGGGCGCAGGGGAATCGGTGAAGTGGTTTGAGGCATCGCATTCTGCTGCCAGCACCCAAGGTGAACAGATCTTCACCGAACTGCTGACCGAACACCGCGCCCGGCTGAAAGAAGAACGCGAACGTGCGCTGTATGCGTTCGAAGCCCGAGGTCAGGCGATTGGACGAATCGGCCTGCCCGCCGTGCGCGAGCACCGGCGCAAGCGGCTGCAACAGGAACACGATGCACGCATGGTCGCCTTGGACGACATGGAGGCCAGTGTGCCGGATTTAAATGCCGTGATGATGGTGCGCGTCGGAGGCAGCATGATGCCCGGAGGACAGGTGGGATGAGCCAGTGGTCAGAACGCATTCTCAGCGACTTCACGGCCGATCTCACCCGGCTGTGGGTGGCGTGCGACCCTGATGATGTGTTGCTCGATGAGAGGCTGTTGACCGAGCTGCGCAGTCGCGGCTTCGAGGTGATGCTGTACGAGGACCCGTTTGCCTTCCGCGCGGAATACGAGGAGCGTTACCGCGCTGCATGGGATCGCGGTAAGCACGGGCCAGCGCCCTCACTGATTCTGCATCTGCGCAATGCCGATGCAAATGAGCTACCTTGGGACATCGTGTACCACGGACGTGTGGTTCGATTGAGTCTTGCGGATCTATTCCCGAAGCTGACCTATAGCGCAGTACAGCAAGTAGAACCAGAGCATTTAGCCGGGTTGTTTTTTGCCCATCAGACCGAGCTGCAGTCGGCCAGGGGAGAAAACGAGTCGAGGGACTTCATCCTCGAACATGTCTACCAATTGATGCCGAGGTCGATTCGCAGCCCAATCGACTTCTGGCGTGAGCTGCTTCGGATGCACTTTGCCAACCGTTCCTTGCCACTCCCATTCGCTCAGTATGCGGCAGGCGTCATACAAGGCAAGGGACTGCTCACGGATCTGCCCGTCGCCACCTGGCTGGCATCCAAGAGCGCGCTGCTACGGGTGGTACAGGACGCGTGGTACCGATATTTATCGAAATTGGGACTGGATGGTACCCGTACAGCGGAGCCACCACAGGCCTATTTTGAAACAGATGGTATCGCCAAGGTGGAGATACCATTCGATCATTCTGATGTGCAGCTACTGGTCGACTCCATGTTCCTCGATGGTAGCTTGCATCCGCTGGCAGTACACAGCGTTGCGACCGGGATACCGAGTTGGATCAAGGCCGGCATTGTCCAGGACCCCGCTGCAATGCAGACCCTGGTGCTCAAAGGCATCGACGGCCTGATCGAGACAACCCCAACGGCAGCCTCGTCGCACAAGGAATGGAGCGAATTCGCCAAGCGCTACGGAGAGATCCTGGCCCGCACGCATGTTTTGCCAGGAACGGAAGACAGCGAACACTTACAGTTGATTCGAGAGCGCATCCAAGTTTTACAAGTGCTGTCAGACGAGCGCCTGCAAGCATGGGTCGCGGCCAAGCATTACGCTGACCTGATCCTCCAGCCGGTGACCAAAGGACCGGTGATGGTGCATCACGTGCCACGCTTCTTGCGCCATCGACGATCCGCAGGGGAAAACAAGGTCGCTCTACTGGTATTCGACGGGTTAGCGTTTGATCAATGGGTGCAGATCCGCGAACGACTTGTTGCAACCACAAAGCGATTCGCATTTGATGAGGGCACTGTATTCGCCTGGTTGCCGACAGTGACATCAGTATCGCGACAGGCACTGTTTTCCAGCCTGAAGCCACGTGAGTTCGACGACTCGATCGACAGGACGGACAAGGAGGAATCCTTGTGGAAAACGTACTGGCAGAACGAAGGCGTCAACGCGAATGAGGTGATGTATCGACGTGCGCTGCGTCATACCCATCAGCTCGACGCGCTGGAGGCAGATTTGATCGACCGCCGCCCGAAGGTGGTGGGCTTGGTCATCGATGAGGTGGATGACCGGCTCCACAAGGAGCGATCGAAGAAGGACGTGGCGATGTGGATCGGAAACTGGTTGACGACCGGTTTCGTCGACCGGCTGTTCTCGTTATTGCTGGACAAGGGATACCACATCTACCTGACGGCGGACCACGGCAACGTGGAATCCACCGGTGTCGGCAGACCCAATCAGGGCGTCATTGCAGAGACTCGCGGCGAACGCGTCCGGGTCTATCGGAGCGAGCCATTGCTCGCCGATTCCACTGCGACCTATCCCAACACAGTCAGGTTGGACATCGCTGGACTACCCGCGAACTTCATGCCTCTATTCGCAGGCGGACGAACCGCCTTTGTACCTGAGGGCGAGCAGGTGGTAGTCCACGGCGGGGTGTCGATCGAAGAGTTGATCGTGCCCTTTGTGAAAGTCAGTTATGTGATTGGTACCGAATGAATTCATCAGCCCCAAAGATAGGCTTTGATCGGTTCATTCAGCTTGATTGGGCGGCTGCGGCGCTGAATGTTCGCGCTGGCGCGGCTGGACTAGATGATCTGAATGCACTGCTCGATGCAGCCGGACTTGGCGCGGAAGCCAAGAAGAAAACACGCACCGTACTGAACCGGCTGTGGCTGGAGCCCCGCGCCGAGCTGGTCGACTACGCGGATCGTGGCATGGCCATCCACAAGACGCATCCGAACGTGCCGGTCGCCGCGCTGTGCTGGGGCATGTCCGTGGCGACATACCCATTTTTTGGCAAGGTAACCGAGCTGGTGGGCCGGCTATCCGCGATTCAGGGGGATTGCACTTCTGCCGAAGTGCATCGCCGAATGAGCGAGACCTACGGGGAACGCGAAGGCACCCGACGCATGACCAATATGATCATCCAGAGTCAGACTAACTGGGGTGCGATCGAACGCATCGAGAAAGGCAAACGCATCATCAGATTGGCAACAACGTCCATCGACAACAACGAACTCACCACATGGTTGATCGAAGCGGCGGTGCGCTACGCTGGCAAGCCCATTTCCGTACCGAGCCTGCAATCGCTACCAGTGCTGTACCCATTTACGCTGACACAGTCACTGGCCTACCTAGTATCGAACAGCGCAAACCTGATCTTGCGGTCAGATGGACCGAATAACCAGTTCGTTTCCCTACGTGAGTAGATTTGAAAAAATCCCTATTATTTCACCCCTCCAACAACAACGCCTCAGCGGCGGCGAGTTGGTCGGGGGGGCCGAGGAGGACGACGACATCATCGGCTTGCAGCTCAAAATCAGCTGGAGGGTGGTTATAACGCTGTTGTCGCCGTTTCACCGTTCTGATTTCAACATCAAGACCAGATTGATATAAGGTCTGTAATGTCTTCCCGACCGCAGAGGCAGCAGGGGTTAACAAAATTGCCCCTAAACGAGGTTGCTTATTGTCGTCTAACGCTAAACTGTCATCGGTCACACCACGGAAAAAGCCACGGAACAAGTTATAACGCTCTTCGCGCACACTGCGAATCCGCCGCAATACCCGATTTAATGGCACCCCCATTGCCATCAATGCCTGAGAGCCCAGCATCAAGCTGCCCTCCATCACCTCCGCCACCACCTCATCGGCCCCCGCTTGGCGCAAGACATCCATATCACTATCGTCAATCGTCCTCACCACCACCGGCAAATCAGGCCGTACGGCTTGCACCACATTCAAAATCCGGATACTGGAATGGGTATCGGCATACGTAATCACCAACACCTTGGCACGCATCAAACCTGCCGCCAACAACACTTCTTTTTTCGCGGCATCACCAAACACCACCGCATCACCAGCTGCGGCAGCTTCTTTCACCCGACTAGGGTCTAAATCCAATGCAAAAAAAGGAATGTCCTCACGCTCTAAAAAACGGGCCAAGGCTTGGCCGCTGCGACCATAGCCGCAGATAATCACATGCTCATCACGCATCATGCTCGACACCAAAATATGGTGTAGATCGGCGGCTTGCATCACCCAATCACTACGGATTAAACGGCGCACAATCCGGTCAGATTGTTGAATTAAGAATGGAGACGCCAACATCGACAACGTCACCGCAGCAATCGCCGCTTGTTCAATTTCGCGAGGTAATAAACTGAGGTTGCCAGCCAAAGCCAACAATACAAAACCAAACTCTCCACCTTGTGCCAAGGCCAAGGCGGTGCGCAGGGTATCGCCCGCTTTATAACGCGCTATCCGTCCAATGATGTAAACCAACAAGGCCTTACCGGGAATCAGCCACAACAACAAAGCCGCCACCCACCAAAATTGATCTAACAACACCGACAGCTCAAGCCGCATACCGATGGTGATAAAAAAGAAGCCTAGCAAGATGTCGCGAAAGGGTTTGATGTCTTCTTCAACCTGATAACGGTATTCTGTTTCAGCAATTAACATCCCCGCCACAAACGCACCTAAGGCCAGCGATAACCCAGACAGCTCGGTCAACCACGCCACACCCAACGTCACTAACAACACGTTGATCATGAACAATTCACTAGAGCGTTGTCGTGCCACCATGTGAAACCAAGGCCGTACCACTCGCTGCCCCACGGCAAATAACAGCGCCATCACTACCATCACTTTTAACAGCGCCAGCCCCAAATCCATCCACAGGGTTTCACTATTACCAGCAAAAGCAGGCAGCAAAATCAACAGCGGTACCACTGCTAAATCTTGAAATAACAACACCCCAATCGACATCTGACCATGTGGTGCATTTAACTCCAGCCGTTCGGTAAGTAATTTCGACACAATCGCCGTTGACGACAAGGCCGCAACCGCACCTAAGGCAAAACCTGTCAGCGGAGAAAATCCTAATAACCATGCCAGGGCCAAGGTGGCAAATAACGTCACCCCAACTTGGGCAATCCCCAAACCAAATACCAGATGCCGCATTGCACGCAGCTTGGGCAAACTAAATTCTAGCCCGATGGTAAACATCAAAAAAACAATACCAATTTCACCCAGAAACTCGGTGTCTGCCCCCTCGTCAATCAGCCGCAAGCCACCGGGGCCAACAATCAAACCAACCAACAGATAACCCAACATCGCAGGGATCCGTATGGCACGGCAGACTGTAATCACCAATACTGCAGCTAAAAGCGTGACGACAACGGGAGCAAGAGAATGCATGAAGTAACAACCAATAGAGAAAAGAAGAAGAATGGCGCAAATTATACTGGCAATGCACAGAAACGATGCCAGTGCCAAACACGGCGACCGAATTAAAATTGGTATAATAGGCCGCGTGACAGCATATTCCTTTTATAGACAGCGACTTTTGCATGACTGACTTCGATTCTTTGGCCCAACACCGACTCCATCTTGCACAAGAGGTATTACATACCGAAGCCGACGCTATTCGCGTGCTGGCACAACGCCTAGATCACACTTTTTTAGCCGCAATCGAAGCCATCTTGCAGTGTCAAGGTCGCGTGATTGTGACGGGAATGGGGAAATCGGGTCATATTGCACGCAAAATTGCTGCCACGCTTGCCTCAACCGGCACACCAGCCTTTTTTATTCATCCGGCTGAAGCTGCACATGGCGATTTGGGGATGATTACCGATGGAGATGTGGTATTGGCCCTGTCGAACTCGGGTGAATCAGAAGAAATCGTCGCCCTTCTCCCCAGTCTATGCCGTAAAAACATCACCTTATTAGCGATGACTGGCCGGCCACAATCCACGCTCGCCAAAGAAGCCGACTATCATCTGAACGCAGCGGTTGACCGCGAAGCCTGCCCACACAACCTTGCCCCCACTACCAGCACCACCGCCGCTTTAGCCTTCGGCGATGCCTTGGCGATGGTGTTGCTCGATGCACGCGGCTTTCAGCCAGAAGATTTTGCGCTATCGCACCCCGGCGGTAGCTTGGGACGGCGTTTATTGGTACATGTTTCAGACATCATGCATCAAGGTGATGCACTGCCTGTCGTGGCACCAGACACCCTGTTACGCGATGCGTTAATGGAAATCAGCCGTAAAGGGCTGGGCATGACGGCAGTGGCCGATCAGCACGGTACGCTATTGGGGGTGTTCACCGATGGTGATTTACGCCGCGCCCTCGATCATCATGCGGATGTACACGCCACTTTGGTCGGTGAATTGATGACTACCCGCCCACGCACCATCGCCCCGCATCGTCTCGCAGCCGAAGCAGTTCAACTGATGCAAACCCATAAAATATTCAGCCTCTTGGTGTGTGACGAACAACAGCGTTTATTGGGCGCACTCACCATGCACGATTTATTGCGTGCCGGCATTGTGTAATAAAGACATTTTTTGTTGTGATTGGATAAGCAATGCAATCTGTATATACCTTGGCTCGCGATATTAAATTGCTCATTCTTGATGTCGATGGCGTGCTAACCGATGGTTCGATTTATTTCACGCCACAAGGCGAAGAAATCAAAGCTTTTAATACTTTGGATGGGCACGGCTTGAAAATGTTGAAAGACAGCGGGGTCGAGCTAGCCATTATCAGTGGCCGCAGCGCCCCCTGTGTTGAACATCGCGCCCGTAATCTTGGCATTACCCATCTCTATCTTGGTTATGAGAGTAAACGCAGTGCTTTTGCCGATTTGCTGGCACAGACAGGGCTGAATGCAGAACAATGTGCGTATATCGGCGATGATGTGATTGATCTACCGGTAATGCGGCAGGTGAAATTGGCGGTTGCCGTGCCACATTCCCCAAACATCGTCCGCAGCCATGCTCACTATGTAACGGGCGCCGCCGGTGGCCGTGGCGCGGTGCGCGAACTATGCGAATTGATCATGCAAGCACAGGGCACGCTCGACCACGCGCTGGCCCCCTACTTGGCTTAAATTATGTTGCAAGCCTCGCCGCGTCTTTTTCCGTTGCTGTTGGTTGCATTGTTGGCAGCCATCACGTTTGGCCTAGAAAGCCTGATTGGATGGTTAGCGATCAGCCCACCGCCAAACAGCCCCAATACCGAGGCCTATCGCATTGAAGACTTTCGCGCCAGTGAATTTGGACTCGATGGCCAGCTCATCCAACGCTTAGATGGCAAGGCAATTTGGCAATTTCCACAACAAGAGGTGATTTATTTTGCCGCACCACACTATCGCCGCTTTGAACAAGGTAAATTGGTCGGTGAATTAACAGCCGAACAAGCGCGCTATCACACGGAACAAAAAACGGCTGAATTTAACGGCGCAACACGCTTAGTGCGTCATGCCCATGCTGGCCGTCCCGAGGCAATCTTAGAAACCCAAGCTTTAGAAGTGGATGTTGAAAAACGGGTCGCCCGTTCTAAACAGCAGTCGGTATTCCGTCAGGCCGGCTCCACCGTCGAATCTGCTGGTTTCATCTACCATGATGCCACAGGACAAGTCAGCCTTTCTTCACGTCCCCAATCGCGGGTAAAGATTATCCATGAACCGAAACCTTCCCCTTAAGTTTGGCCAACTGCTTTGTCTGGCAGCCTGTTTCAGCAGTGCAGCAACATGGGCAGAAAAGGCTGACCGCACACAACCGATTACGATCGAAGCCGATAGTGCCAATTTAGATCAACAAAAAGGTCAAATGGTGTACGAAGGCAATGTGATTTTGACGCAGGGCAGTCTTTTGCTCAAAGCCAGCAAAATCGTAGCGACAGATAAAGGTAACGGCCAACAACAAGCCACCGCCGTCGGCAGTCCCGCGTATTTTAAACAACTCTTAGATGCCAAAGACGGGCAGGCGGCAGAATGGGTTGAGGGCCAAGCCAAACGGATTGATTACGATAGCAGCAGCGAAGAAGTGCGGCTGGTCGAACAAGCGCGGATTAAGCGCGGTCAAGATAGCGCCGTGGGCCATAGCATCAGCTATCACGGCAAAACTGAAGTGTTTCAGGTCAATGGCGGGGGCAAAAATGGCCGCGTCACGGTGATTTTGCAGCCAAAGAGTAAACCATGACCCCACAGAGCGTACTTTCCATACGCCACCTACGCAAAACGTATAAAAAGCGAACTGTGGTGCAGGATGTGTCTTTAGACATCAAAAGTGGTGAGGTTGTCGGCTTGCTGGGCCCCAATGGTGCCGGTAAAACCACCAGTTTTTATATGGTCGTCGGCTTAGTGGCAGCGGATGCTGGCCATATTTTTTTAGATGAGCGCGATATCAGCACCCTAGCCATGCACCAACGCGCCCGTCTTGGGCTCGGTTATTTGCCGCAAGAAGCCTCGATTTTTCGCAAAATGACCGTTGAAGAAAATATTTTGGCGATTTTACAAATCGCTGGCGGCAACCAAAAAGACAATCATGCCCAGCTCGAATTGCTGATGGAAGACCTCAACATCAGCCATTTGCGAGAACACAGTGCGCTGTCTTTGTCTGGCGGTGAACGGCGACGGGTTGAGATTGCGCGAGTACTTGCCACACGACCACGTTTTATTTTGTTGGATGAACCCTTTGCTGGGGTCGATCCGATTGCAGTGATTGATATTCAAAAAATCATCAGTTATCTGAAAAGCCGTGGCATTGGCGTACTTATCACCGATCACAATGTACGCGAGACACTACGCATCTGTGATCACGCCTACATCATCAGCAATGGCAGCGTTTTGGCCGCTGGCTTACCACAACAGTTAGTTGATAACGAAGAAGTCCGCCGTGTCTATCTAGGCGAGCATTTCCACCTCTAGGAATCTGGCCCTCGATGAAGCAAAGCTTACAACTCAAACTCAGCCAACAACTGACGCTTACCCCACAGCTACAACAATCCATTCGTCTGTTACAGCTGTCAACGGTCGAGCTACAACAAGAAATCGAGCAGTTCTTGTTACAAAACCCGATGTTGGAACGAGCTGACGAGTATGAAACGAAACGCCCAGCAACATCGAGCAACATCGAACCGCCCCATTCACAACACGATCAACCGACCGAGCCACTCGAGCACAGCAACGATCATCACAAAGACGAACACACCGATACCCCGCTCGAATTTGATTACAGTGGGGAATGGGGGAATGGTGGAGGGGGAAACCGTGATGAGGATGAAGATTTCGACCCTCATGGTCGGCTTTATCACGAGCCCACTTTACGCGAACATCTGTTAAGCCAATTAGCCGAGCATGTGCTCAGCGCACGTGATCGCGCCATCGTGACGTTGTTGATTGAAGCGTTGAATGAACAAGGTTATTTAGAAGATGGTTTAGATAGTCTTGCAGCCGAGCTATCAGGAGAACTCGCCACCGAGGCAGATGAATTACTAGGTGAGTTACAAGTTGGGCTCTCACTATTGCAACAATTTGAACCAGCAGGCGTTGGCGCACGCAATTTGCATGAATCAATGCGTTTACAGTTGCAAGCACAGCCTCCTTCATCGATTCGTAATTTAGCTCTTGAAATCAGCCAACAGCATCTCAATCTCTTAGCTAACAGGGATTTTTCCCGCCTGCGTAAGCTAACAGGACAAGACGATAACGCCCTTAAAGCCGCGCAGCAGCTCATTGCCAGTTTGAATCCTTACCCTGCCGCAGGTTTTGGTGGAGAAGAAACGCGCTATGTGGCTGCTGATATCGTGGTCCAAAAACACGGCGCAACGTGGGTTGCTCGTCTCAATTCAGCTGCGATGCCACGCCTCCGCGTCAACAGCCTCTACGCCAATCTACTCAAACAACAACGCGAAAGCGGAAACGCCCTCAATGGCCAGCTACAAGAAGCTCGCTGGTTGGTGCGTAATATCCGCCAACGTTTTGACACCATCCTCCGCGTTGCAGAAGCCATTGTGATCCGGCAACAAGCTTTTTTTGAATATGGCGAAGAAGCGATGTTGCCACTGGTGTTACGCGAAATTGCCGAAGAACTCGGCTTGCACGAATCGACAATTTCCCGCGTCACCTCACAAAAGTTTTTATTGTGTCCACGTGGACTCTTTGAATTGAAATACTTTTTTGGCAGTGGCCTTGAAACAGACAGTGGGGAGAGTTGCTCTGCCACCGCGATCAAGGCAAGATTAAAGAAACTGATACAGGCTGAAGATCCAAAAAAGCCGCTGTCAGACAATACACTGGCTGAGTTACTGTCTCGTGAAGGCATCCAAGTAGCACGGCGCACTGTCGCAAAATACCGCGAAGCACTGCACCTGCCGCCGGCCAATCAGCGTAAAGCACTCTAGCCAGATAATGCATCACAACCGCCAATACCAAGTCTGATACAGATTTTTGGGCATGGTTTGGCAACCAGCAACATGATGAACACAAGGTAGGCCGCAGCGCGCAACTTGCGCATCTGAACCCCGCCACCTATGTTCAACTTGTAGCGGAAGAGACAACTGAAGCACTCACGACCTGTGTGTGGTCTGTTCAAAACGATGAACCCCACCTCACCGTGTTACCGTTAAGGTTATCCCTTCCTAGGCTCGCAACCTTAACTGCGCTACCCGTGGCAAGTCCGCTCGGTAACGACGGCGCTGTATTTGGAAGGGTTCCTCATGCAGTCGGGAAAGTTAAGCCTGTCAATTACCCTTTGCCTCTCGGCACTTACGACAGGAACAAAACAGTGCGAACAACAGCGCATTTTTTGGAAAGCAAAAGGACATGAATCTTAACATCAGCGGCAACCATCTTGAGGTCACTCCCGCCCTGCGCGACTACATCGTGTCCAAACTCGACCGTATCACTCGCCACGTTGATAACGTGATTGCGGTGAACGTGATCTTGTCGGTGGAGAAATTGGATCAGAAAGTCGGTGCAAGCTTGCACCTGAAAGGGAAAGATATCCATGTCGAAGCCACCCACAGCGATATGTATGCTGCTATCGATGCGATGGCAGACAAACTCGATCGCCAAGTGTTGAAACACAAAGAAAAAATCACTGAACACCATGCCGAGCGGCCAGTGATGGATTCTTCTGTGTAAGCCCTGATTTCACGGTGAATTCTTAGGTGCCGGTCTAGTCTGCCGCACCATGACAAGCGGGAACTATGAGTTCCCGCTTTGCCTATGCGCTGCCAATCCCTGAAAACCGGCGTACAATCCAGCAGTTTTTCTGATTCGGATGTTCGTAATGAGCCTTATCGCCAAGATTCTGCCAAGCGACCACATCGTGCTTGACCTTGATGTGGCAAGCAAAAAGCGGGTTTTTGAGCAAGTGGGAATCCTGTTTGAAAACAGCCATGGCATTGCCCGTAGCGAAGTTTTTGACAGCCTGTTTGCTCGCGAAAAACTCGGCTCGACCGGTTTAGGACAGGGTGTCGCCATTCCACATGGCCGCGCTAAGGGATTGAAAGAGGCCGCTGGTGCTTTCGTGCGTTTGAGAACACCCATCCCATTCGATGCCCCCGATGGCAAGCCAGTACAAAACTTGTTTGTTTTGTTAGTGCCAGAACAAGCCACTGACTTACATCTACAAGTCCTCTCCGAATTAGCTCAACTTTTCAGCAGCCGTCAGCTACGCGAGGCCCTGTTGGCGGCAGATTCCCCCACCACGGCTTACCAGCTGCTCACAGAACGACGTTAACCATGCCCAGTATTACCGTTCGCAAGCTGTACCAAGATAACTGTCAAAAATTGAATTTGGCGTGGGTTGCCGGTGCATCGGGAACGGATAATCGAATTAGCAATGATGAGCAACGCCCAACACTCGCTTTAGTTGGACATATCAACCTCATTCACCCCAACCGGATTCAAGTCTTTGGGGTGGCTGAAATCGAT
The DNA here is from genome assembly GCF_000420525.1 of Aquaspirillum serpens DSM 68. Taxonomy (GTDB): domain Bacteria; phylum Pseudomonadota; class Gammaproteobacteria; order Burkholderiales; family Aquaspirillaceae; genus Aquaspirillum; species Aquaspirillum serpens. The sequence goes on along the minus strand of NZ_ATVC01000006.1, from coordinate 5,154 downwards.
TACCTCAACCGATTACCGCCCGAGGCTGGGCGTCAAATGCTCGATCAGCTATTTTCGCTCAGCATGGCAGCCGTCATTGTTGCCAATGGCGAACCAGTACCCTCGCAGTTGCGGCAATATTGCGAACGCTATCGCGTGCCTCTATTGGCTTCAACCCAGCCTTCGCCCTATCTGATGGATGTGATGCGGATTTATCTGGCGCGCATTTTGGCCGTCTCGACCACCTTGCATGGCGTTTTCCTCGATGTGCTGGAAATTGGGGTGTTGATTACTGGCGATAGCGCGATGGGGAAAAGTGAGCTGGCCCTTGAATTGATTTCACGCGGACATGGTCTCGTCGCTGATGATGCAGTAGAGCTCTATCGTATTGGCCCCGAAACACTCGAAGCACGTTGTCCAGATATGCTAAAAGACTTTTTGGAAGTGCGTGGTTTGGGGATTTTAAATATTCGCTCTGTGTTTGGCGAAACCGCCGTACGCCCGAAAAAAGCACTTAAGCTGATTATTCATTTGGTGAAGGCAAATGACCAAGTGATGCAAGGTCTCGACCGCTTAAATATTCAATCAGAGACGCAAAATATTCTTGGGGTGAAAGTACGACGAGTGACCATCCCAGTGGCAGCAGGACGCAACCTTGCTGTGCTCGTTGAAGCGGCGGTACGCAACTATATTTTGCAGTTGCGCGGCATCGATAGCACCCGAGATTTTATTGATCGGCAAACCCGTATGATGCGTGAACAAGACTATGCAGCTGATTCTGATTAGCGGTTTATCGGGTGCAGGCAAATCGGTTGCCCTGCACATGCTAGAAGACCTCGGTTATTACTGTGTTGATAACCTCCCCACCGGTTTTCTTGCACGCATTATCCTGCTCTATCAAAAATACAATTACCAACGCATTGCCATCAGTGTCGATACCCGCAGCGCCCCGATGCTATCGCAGTTACCAGCCGCCATGAGCAGTTTGCGTAAGCATGGTTTTGATGTACGTTTATTATTTTTAGATGCGCAAGATGCCACGCTGATCCGACGCTACTCGGAAACCCGTCGCCGCCATCCGTTATCACAACAAGGCTTAACCATCCCCGAATGTATCGCCAAAGAACGCGATATGTTAGGCGATCTACATTCGCTAGGGCACCGCATTGATACCAGCGCCTTAAGCGCCAATCAGTTGCGAAGTTGGGTCCGGCAATTTGCCGATGCCGACACCGCACCACTGACAGTTTTATTTCAATCATTCGGCTTCAAACACGGCGTACCACTTGATGCAGATTTTGTGTTTGATGTGCGTTGCTTACCCAATCCCTATTATGACCCCACTCTGCGGCCTTTAACCGGCCAAGATGAGCCTGTTGCAGCCTTCCTCGCCCAACAAGCGACGGTTGAACAGATGTACCAAGATATTCACCAATTCGTGCACCGCTGGCTGCCACAGTTCAATCATGACAATCGCAGTTATCTTACTATTTCGATTGGCTGTACTGGCGGACAACATCGTTCTGTGTATTTAGCAGAACGGCTAAGCCGCGCTTTTCCAAATGAACAGGTTTTACTGCGCCATCGGCAATTACCCCCTGCGCAAGAATGAAACACCCCCTCGGTTTGGGTGATGTGTTGTGCATCCTGTTATTTGGTGCTGTGGTATTAGGCTTATTCAATTGGAGCTGGCAACACGTCCCTGCACAAGAAGCCATCGTCCGCGTTGGCGGTAAAATCGAACACCGCCTGTCTTTACGTTTAAACCAAACCGTGACGGTCAACGGCGCTCTAGGCCCGACAGAAATCGAAATCCGCCACGGTCAAATTCGTATCAGCCGCGACCCCAGCCCACGCCAATACTGTGTGCAGCAAGGGTGGTTGCATCGCGCTGGACAAACCGCGATTTGTTTACCGAATCAAGTCAGTATCGAACTGCCAACAGCGACACATTCCCATGACAGTCTCAGTTTCTAATCTCGCCCCCAGCCAGCAAGATCAATACATTGCTCGTCTGGCCTGTCTAGGGATTGTGCTGAGTGTGGTCGAGGCCTATTTTCCTTCGCCATTGCCGGGTGTCAAACCTGGGTTAGCCAATTTAGTTACCTTACTTGCCTTAGAAAAATTAGGCTGGCGGGCGGCAGTCGCAGTGAATTTAATTCGCGTGATTGCCAGCGCCTTATGGTTGGGCAGTTTATTTACCCCTGGTTTTTTCTTGGCATTATCGGGTGCCTGCGGCAGCTTACTATTACTTGGTATTGCACAATATTTACCGAAACCTTGGTTTGGTTTAATTAGTCTGAGTTTATTTTCTGCAGCAGGTCATCTCGCAGCACAATGCCTACTGGCATGGCTATGGCTATTGCCCAGCCAAGGGTTATTGTATTTCCTGCCTTTTCTTGCCCTGTCTGCTTGGTGCACCGCCATCATCAATGGCTGGCTGTGCCAACGATTTTTGGACCCTCATCATGCCCCTACCTCGTAATGTTACGCTGGCCCTCACCGGCGCATCTGGAATGCCCTACGGCATCCGCTTGCTTGAATGTTTAATTGCCAGCGGTGTCCCCGTCTATGTTTTATATTCACAAGCGGCACAGGTGGTCGCCAAACAAGAAATGGGATTGACCCTGCCTAGCCGAGCGGCTGATCTTGAACAACAGTGGCAACAACATTATCAAGTTGGGCCAGAGAAATTACGGGTATTTGGACGAGAGGCATGGTTTGCACCGGTTGCCAGTGGTTCGAATCCACCAGAAGCGATGGTGGTATGCCCTTGCTCAATGGGCACGTTAGCGGCGATTGCACATGGTTTATCTGACAATCTGATTGAACGGGCGGCGGATGTTTGCTTAAAAGAACGTAAAAAGCTGATTATCGTGCCGCGAGAAACACCGTTTTCTACTTTGCATTTAGAAAACATGCTGAAATTATCTCAGCTTGGGGCGGTGATCTTGCCGCCGAGCCCAGGTTTTTATCATCATCCACAACAGATTGAAGATTTGGTTGATTTTGTTGTGGCAAGAATTCTGGACCAGCTCGACATACCGCATCAATTACAAGCACGGTGGGGGGAAAATTGATGGAAAGAGAAGAAAGTTTGTTGCTATATTCAGCAGCCACCTTACGGCAGTGGGAAGAACAAGCGACGGCACAAGGCTTACAACTGATGGCGGAAGCGGGCAGTTGTATCGCGAAATGGATACAACAACATTATCCCCAACCTTCAAAAATTCTCGCCCTCGTTGGGCCGGGTAATAACGGTGGCGATGCGCTCATTGCTGCAGCCGAACTGCGCCAATATGGTTATCAAGTTACCGCCTGGATGCCACAACCACCGAAAAGCCAAGAAGCCAAACAAGCCCTAATCTCGGCACAACTCGCTGGCGTGGTGTTACACCAAACATGGCAACCTCCTTGTTACGATCACGAACTGATTTTGGATGGTTTATTCGGGATTGGGTTACAACGTGCTCCAACAGGACAATGGGCACAACTGATTGCGTGGGCCAATCAACAAACCAGCGCCAAAATAGCGATCGATGTTCCCTCTGGCCTCGATGCTTGGCGTGGTATAGCCAACACGCCCACCCTGCGTGTACAACATACGCTCACTTTCCTTGCAGCAAAACCAGGGTTGTGGACCGGCGAAGGACGTGATTATTGTGGCAAGATTGATGTATTCGTGCTGTCGGTGGATAAAAATCCAGCGTTAGCAGAAGGGGAAATCAACCGCCCTGCTCTGAGTAGTTTGCAACAACTGGTGCGCGTACACGCTTCACACAAAGGACGCCACGGCACGACAGCGATTATTGGCGGCAGTCATGGCATGACTGGCGCAGCCATTTTGGCAGGACGAGCCGCTTTACTCACTGGTAGCGGTAAAGTTCAACTCTATTGTGTCGCACCAACGCTGACATACGATGCCGAATATCCAGAATTGATGATCCAAGAGGCCGAAGGGAATCAACCAGTCAGTGCTGATTGTTATGTAGTTGGGCCGGGATTAGGACAAAGTCAACAAGCTACTACCTTATTATCACAGGCACTTGCCAGTGATGTGCCGCTAGTATTAGATGCCGATGCATTAAATTTACTGGCACAAAATCCAGAGGCAACGAGGCAAATAGCACAACGACCAGCAGAGACCTTGCTCACACCTCATCCAGGGGAAGCGGCACGATTATTGGGGTGGAGTATTGCTGAGGTTCAACAGGATCGAATCGCAGCATGTCATGCGCTGCGACAACGCTACCATTGCCATGTGCTGTTGAAAGGGGCGGGTAGTCTGATTATGCAGCAATCAGGCTATTACTATCTGAATCCAAACGGCAATCCGGGTATGGCAAGTGCAGGGCAGGGAGATGTATTAAGTGGGGTTATAGGTGGTTTAGTGGCGCAGGGATTGCCACTGTTTACTGCGGCGACTTTGGCAGCACATGTCCATGCCACAGCCGCAGACCAACTGGCAGCGCAGGCGGAAGGCTATCTTGGTTTAACAGCCAGCCGCACTGCACAGCACATTCCAGTGGTGTTAAATCGCTGGATTAAAACCTTGCTCAACCCTTATTGAACAAACTGCCCAGTAAACCTAAACCTTGGCTGGCAATATCCTGACCTCCATTTTCTGCCAACTGGCTGATAATGGAGGGAAGGAATTGCGCCATCAGGGATGGCAGTTGAGCAACATCTAACCCAAACTGTTCAGCAAATGCGCCTAACTGCGTTTCAGAGAAAACTTGTCCAATTTGTTCAGGTGTAATTGGCAAATTCGCGTCAGTACCCATCCACGAAGCAATCACTTCACCCAAACCTGCAGCTTGAAATTGCTCTACCAAGGCTGGCAAACCACCGTTTTCTTCAATCAAACGCGCCACCGATTGCACGATATCGCCTTGGCCACCGGTCAATTGCCCTGCCATGCCAAGAACTTGATCAAATAATCCCATGAAACTCCCCTAAACAAGAATGACGATAAAAACACGATATGGGGAAATTTAGCGAAATCACAATGTTTTTCAGACAAAACAAAACCCCCTGCTACTTGGTAGCAGGGGGTTTGATATGGGGGGCTTGGCGGAGACCTACTTTCACACAGGGATCTGCACTATCATCGGCGCTGAGTCGTTTCACGGTCCTGTTCGGGAAGGGAAGGGGTGGTACCAACTCGCTATGGCC
>NZ_ATVC01000005.1 GCF_000420525.1 Aquaspirillum serpens DSM 68 | reverse complement strand
CAAACACACTCTCTAATAAGCCGCGTTGTTCTGCGCTAAGACGGGTGAGGAGGGTTTGGCCTTGTGGGCTGAGGGTGAGTTGTTTGCTGCGGCGGTCGTGCTCGGCGGCGGTGCTGAGGATATAACCTTGTTCAGTGAGCTGGCGCAGCGGTGCGTGCAAAGCTTGTTTACTGACCGCCAAAATTGACAGTAGCTGTTGAATCGTGAGCTGTGGATAACGACCGACAAAAAATAAAATGCGGTGATGAACCCGTTGTAAGCCATACTCTGCCAATATTTCATCTGCTCTAGCAGTAAAATTTCTAAAAGCATAAAAAAACAGTTCAATTGCCTCGTCGGGCTCGTTTGGGTGATGGAGGGAATTTTGGTCAAGCATATTGACTTTCTTTTTCAATTATCCGCATTATTACGTCAATTAAGTTGACGTAAAAGGTGAGATGATGGCGTTTTCCCAACGAGTTGCACAACTCAAATCTTCTTTAATCCGCGATATTTTGGCTGCAGCACAACAACCAGATGTGATTTCCTTTGCCGGTGGTTTGCCCGATCCGGCCTTGTTGTTCTGGCATGAGTCAGAATCCCCCTTACCTAAACAACTGGCGCAATATGGCCCCAGCGAAGGCGAACCGACATTACGTGAATATGTTGCCAACTATGCACGGCAACAACTGGGCATTGACTGTCAGGCACAGCAAGTGCTGATTTTGTCTGGTTCGCAACAAGGGATTGATCTGGTTTCCAAACTGTTTATCGATCCCCAGACCCCAATCATCACCGAATCGCCGACTTATCTGGCAGCGTTGCAGTGCTTTGAGTTTTTTGGCGCGGATATCACAGGGATTCCGCTGTCGCCGACGGGGATCGACTTACCGCGCTTACAACAGGCATTACAACAACAGCCCGCTTTTACCTATTTAATCCCGACTTTTCAAAACCCTGCTGCCAGTTGTTACGATGCCGAACATCGGCAACAGGTGGTACAAGCCTTACAAGCGGCGCGGGTGCCGTTGATTGAAGACGACCCCTATCGTGATTTGGTATATGACGAAGTGGAAAGACGGCCTTTATGTGCTCAGATGACGGCGGATGATAGCTGGGTGTATCTCGGTACATTCTCGAAAACCCTCGCCCCAGGTCTGCGGATTGGCTTTTTAATTGCCTCGCCCGATTTATTGCCTCATTTATTGCGCTTAAAACAAGCCGCCGACTTGCACAGCAGCCGCCTTGGGCAATATTTGGTGTTGCAAGCGGTAAGCTCGGACAGCTATCAAAGCCACCTGCAAACCCTACAACAACACTACCGGCAAAAACGTGATGTGATGCAACGCGCACTGCAAGCCGAGTTGTCAGATATCGCCGATTGGCAATGTCCTGCCGGTGGTTTGTTCTTTTGGTTGACCTTAAAAGAGCGTTTAGACACGCGCTTATTGCTGCCCGATTGGTTAAAACAAGGCTTGGCGGTGATGCCGGGTGAGGCGTTTTATCCAGAAAACCAAGTCGAGCTTGGTCATCTGCGTTTGAACTTTAGCCACGCCAGCGAACAGGCGATTGAAATTGGGGTAGCGCGATTGGCGGCGGGGTTGAGAAAAGCGTTAGATGACTAAACAAGGGGCAATTAGGGCGTAGCAGAGTAGGCACGGTTTTTGTGCCCACTGATTTAGCCAAGTCGCGTTATTTCTTCGCCTCACATTCTATTGCCCGCATCCGACCAATTTCCACCCGCAATGCCGAGCCTTTGCCCCGAATCGTATTCGGCCCATTGCTGTAAATAAAACCCGACCCACTCGGCTGTTGTTGCAGCTCGATGGTGTCGCCATGCCTTACCAACACCGCCACCCCCTGCTGCGGAAAAAAGCGCACAGACAATGTTTCCCCCTGATCGCACACAAAATGCACATCATGCCGCGCCGGTGGTGTGGTTGGGGGTTGGGCATGGCTGCAACCATACAACAAAGCCAATCCAGCACATAACAAACCATTTCTCATTGCGAATCTCCCTTTAAATACTGCAATAAAATCCGATGTGCCGTCGGCAAACTGGCAAAATGACGAGCGCAGGCGGTAAGGGTGCGTTTTGCCCAGCGGTCGGTGAGGGTAATAATCTGCGTTGTTCCCTGACTGCGATACCGCTCCGCCGCCGATAACGGCAACACCCCAATCCCAACCCCCTTGGCAATCAACAAATGCACCGCCTCAAAACTATGCGCCCGCACGCGCAGCCGTAAACTGGTGCCGTGCATCCGCGCTACTTTCTCAATAAATTGCTGCATCGCACTCGCCGGATGTACGCCAATAAACGGATAATCCAACGCCGCCGAAAACGGAATTTCACTCATGGCAGCGGTGGGATGGTCTTTCGGCACTACCAACACCAACTGATTATGAGCACAAATCTGCCGTTCTAACCGCTCGGCACCCACGCTATGATCGACAATCCCCAATTCCACTTCACCGGCGGCAATGCTGTTGACAATATCGCGGCTTGGGCGGTCGATGATTTCGACTGTAACCTCTGGAAAATCACTTAAAAACCGGCTTAACGCATCTGGCAAAAATTCCGTTGAGGCCACTGTCGTGGCATACAGCCGAATTTCTGTCACATATCCCTCGGCAAATGCCCCCATTGCCTCGTGTAAGGTCGCCGCTTCTTGTAATAAATTACGGGCATGGTTTAAAAACACCTCGCCAGCCGGTGTTAACGTTACGCCCTCACGTTCTCGCCACAACAAGCGACAACCGACATTCGACTCCAATTTTTGAATCCGTGCCGAGGCCGCCGACAACGCTAACGGCAAGCGGCTAGCACCGGCGGTAAGGCTGCCGCTTTCTGCCACATGAATAAACAATCTTAAATCTGTGAAATCGTAATGCAATCTCACCACGCTATCCTTTATCTCAGCCTTCGCCAACCGCGAAGGCTTACTGTAACAAATCCGCATGGTGGAAATGGCAGAAATCTTCCACAATCCGCCATCCTCAATTCACTCATCGACAAGCGTACCTTATTATGAGTCCTGTTTCTTTGGCCTTATCACACATGCCGCGTACCTTTGTTGGCCGAGGTGTGATGTTGGCAGTGTTATCTGCATTGGGGTTTTCTGCCAAAGCGATTTTTGTCAAATTGGCCTATCGCTATCAGGTTGACCCCGTTACCTTACTCACTTTACGCATGTTGTTTGCCTTGCCGTTCTTTATGTGGATGGCGTGGACAGCAGAAAAAGGCGGCACGTTGCCGCAATTCGGCCGCCGGACTTGGGGCAAGTTGTTCTTGTTGGGGATCGGTGGTTATTACTTATCCAGCATTTTTGACTTTATTGGCCTGCAATATATTTCCTCGGCCCTCGAACGCCTAGTGCTCTACCTCTACCCCACTTTTGTACTGATTTTCTCTGCCATCTTCTTGCACAAACGCATTAGCCGCCAAGCAATGGGCGCGTTGTTGCTGTGTTATGCCGGTATCGGGTTGGCGGTGGCGCACGATTGGCAACATGCCAGCGAAGGCCCAGATGTGTTGCTGGGCGTGGCGTGGGTGGCGGCGTGTGCGGTAACGTATGCCTTATACTTGGTCGGTGCTGGCGAGTTGGTGAAACAAATCGGCCCGTTGCAGATGGCGGCGTGGGCGGGGATGATTTCCACCCTCGGCGTAGTAGCGCATTTCTTAGTCACACAAGATCTCGGCCAACTGGTACAGCCGATGCCGGTCTATTTCTATGGTTTGCTGATGGGGATTTTTAGCACTGTATTGCCCGTGCTCTTGATGAACCAAGCGATGGAAATGATTGGGGCTTCGCGAATGGCGATGGTGTCCACCCTCGGCCCAGTGATGACTTTATTGATGGGCTGGGTGATTTTGGGTGAGGCGATGTCATCACAACAGCTGATTGGTGCGGCCTTGGTGTTGGGTGGGGTGATGTGGGTCAACCACAAACCGAAAACCGCCGCTTAATCTCCGTTTGAACATCACTTGTTAGCCTGTCGCATCAAGGAGCTGATACCGCATGTCTTTTACCCCTGCCGACAAACAACGCGCTGCCCATATCACCACTTGGGTGAGTGTGGTCGTCAATCTGATTTTGGTGATCTTGCAGATTGTGGTGGGGTTTTGGGCAAAATCGCAGAGCTTGATTGCCGACGGCCTCCATTCTTTGTCCGATTTGCTGGCCGATTTTGTGGTGTTGTTTGTCAACCGCTTTAGCCACGCCGACCCCGATCAACGCCATCCCTATGGTCATGCCCGTTTTGAAACTGCTGCCTCGCTGTTTCTCGGCACGATTCTGTTGGTGGCTGGATTGGGGATGTTGTGGTCGGCGGCACAAAAAATCCAACATCCAGAAACCATTGCCGAGGTGCATGTCGCCGCCTTGTGGGTGGCGTTGTTTACCTTAGCGGCCAAAGAAATTTTATTCCGCTATATGCTACGCATCGCGAAACAAGTGCAATCAAATATGTTGATTGCCAATGCGTGGCATGCGCGTTCGGATGCGGCTTCATCCTTAGTGGTCGCCGCCGGGATTGCCGGCAATTTGGCCGGTTATACCTTTCTCGACCCTCTGGCGGCGGCGTTGGTGGGGTTTATGATTGCCCGCACCGGCGGCAAATTTGCTTGGCACGCTTTATCCGATTTAATGGACCAAAGCGTGGATGACAACACCGTGCAAACCATTGAACAAACATTGGCGGCGACATCCGGGGTGTTGGGGGTGCATGACTTGCGGACGCGGAAAATGGGCGATCAGGCTTTAGTCGATGCCCATATTTTGGTCAATGGCAAAATCAGTGTCTCAGAAGGCCATCGTATTGCGGCGCTGGCACGACAACGGGTGAAACAACAGTGTCCCACGGTGTTGGATGTGTTGGTGCATATCGACCCTGAAGATGACGAGGGTAGCCCTGCTTGTTTACAACTGCCCGACCGCAGCGAAATCGAGGCCCTTTTGCACGCTCATCTTGGCGACGATGCGGCACAGGTTGAGCTGTTGTTACATTATCTAGCAGGGCAAGTATCGGTGGTATTGATGTTGCCAGCGACGATGACACCAACGGATGAACCTCGGTTATCGGCGTTGGTGGCGGCGCTTAAAAACAACAACGGCGTGGCAGAAGTGATCTGCCAACGCCGTGAGTGGTGAGAGAACAGCCTCGTTTGCTGGTTAGGCGTATAAGCTAAACACCTCGCGATTGCTGGCACCGGAAAAATGTTCATAGGTGCGCAGGGCGCGGCTAGCATAGGTCGGCGGAATGTTCGCTGCCAGTTGTTGCGGTTGTTCTGTGGTAAAAGCATTGCTGCTGCGCAGGCTACGGGCACGAGTCAGGCTAATTTCCATCTGTGCCTGCAACTCCATCTGAGTGGCGCGGGCGGCAACACTGCGGTCTTGTGGCGATGGATCGGGCGGCGCGAGTGCGGTAGCGCGAATCTTCCGTGCCTTTGGTACGGTTTCTTCAGCGGTCCGTGCCGGCGAAGTATCAATACCGACTTCACCACCTACGGCATAGTGCCTACCGTCTGGGCCTTTCTTATAGTCATAAGTCGGGCCGCTGGTAATCAACTCACCCCCAACTGCAATGTGCATTTGCTCATGTTGCCGCACACGGCGATCGGTTGAGGCAAGGTGTTGTATTTCACGCAGTTGTTCTGGTGTTAGGGTGGTTTTGGTGCTGGCATTGCGGCTGTCGTCGCTGTCTACATCGCGTTTGCCGCGATTGTCCACCACCGTTGCACTGGTGTTTTGATTGCCAGACGCATTACGCCATTCACCAATACGACTCAAAGCCGCAAAGAATGAGGTTTGTTCTGACGTTGCTTGTGCCGTGCTATTGCGTGCAGGCGTTATGACTGCAGCAGGAGTGACGGCAGATAATCCTTCGACACGCATGATACATTCTCCCCTGACACACTTCTTAGCATAGCTGATTTTTTGCTATACGCTTGATTTTACTTTGCACTTGCGTAATAACACGCCCCAAATTGATAAATTTGCGGCGTGTTTCGCATCCAAACAGTATTGTAAAGGCGGTGTTATGCTTTTGCCAACTGACTATTGACCCAATCGGCAACGCTGGCGAGTGCGGCTGGCAATTTTGCTGGCTCGCTACCACCAGCCATGGCCATATCGGGTTTACCGCCGCCCTTGCCACCCACTTGGGCTGCAACAAAGTTCACTAGCTCACCGGCTTTCACTTTTTTGCACACATCCGCCGTTGCACCCGCAGCCAATTGGACTTTATCGCTGCTGCGGCTAGCCAAAACAATCACCGCTGATTTCAGTTTGTCTTTCAGCTTGTCCATTGTTTCGCGCAGGGCGGCGCTGTCGGCGCCTTCTAATTCCACTGCCAACACCTTCACCCCTTGAATATCTTGGGCTTGTGCTGTCAGCTCATCGCCCATGCTAGAGGCCAATTTGCCTTTCAGACGGGCAATTTCTTTTTCCAAAGCTTTGGCGTGATCTTGCAAGGCGTGGATTTTATTGCCGACATCGTCAGTCGATTGCGCTTTTAACTGGTTAGCGGCATCGCGTAACAAAGCGTCTTGCGCTTGCACATAAGCAACCGCCGCTTCGCCGGTTACCGCCTCAATCCGGCGCACCCCAGCCGCAACACCGGCTTCGGTCACAATTTTGAACAAGCCAATATCACCGGTGCGCTCGACGTGCGTACCACCACACAATTCGGTGGAGAATTCACCCATTTTCAACACACGCACTTCGTCGCCGTATTTCTCACCAAACAACGCCATCGCGCCGGCTTTGATGGCATCTTCATGTCGCATCAAACGGCAATCAACGGCATAGTTGGCACACACCACACGGTTGACCACGCGCTCAATTTCAGCCAGTTCATCGGCGGTGACTGGGCCAGTATGGGCAAAGTCAAAACGGGTGCGCTCGTGATTCACCAGCGACCCTTTTTGTTGCACATGCTTACCCAATACTTCGCGCAAAGCGGCATGTAATAAGTGAGTGGCGGAGTGGTTGCGCTCGGTGGCGCGGCGTGCGTGTAAATCAATCGTGGCTTGCACACTGTCGCCCACTTGCAACTGACCGCGTGCCAAAGTGCCATGATGACCAAAGGCTGTTGCGGTTACTTTTTGGGTATCGACCACATCAAACAACGCGCCAACACCACCGGCGGCAGCAATTTCACCACGGTCACCGACCTGACCCCCGCCTTCGGCATAAAACGCGGTGCAATCCAACACCACCACGCCTTCATCACCGGCGTTGAGGCTGTTGACGGCTTGACCGTCTTTATACAAAGCCAAAACATGGGCATCGACGCTGCTGTTGTCATAGCCTTCAAAACGGGTGTCGCTGCCGCTGTATTCCAACTGGCCTTGGGTTTTAAAGCTAGATGCGGCACGCGACAGGGCACGTTGTGCTTCCATTGCCGCATCAAAACCAGCTTGATCGATGGTCACTTCCCGTTCGCGGCAAATATCGGCGGTGAGATCGAGAGGGAAACCGTAGGTGTCATACAGTTTGAACGCGGTGGCACCGTCAAGGGTGGTCGCTTGATTTGCCAATGCCGCTTCTAATAACACCATGCCGTTTTCTAAGGTCTCGGCAAATTTCACTTCTTCTTGTTTCAGTGCATCTTCAATTTGGGCTTGTTGCTGGCGCAGCTCTGGGTAGGCATCGCCCATTTCGTTGACCAAATCTTGCACCAAACGATGGAAAAACGGCTGTTTTTGGCCGAGTTTGTAGCCATGACGAATGGCGCGGCGAATAATGCGGCGCAGCACATAACCACGACCATCATTCGATGGCATCACGCCATCGGCAATCAAGAACGAACAGGCACGAATATGGTCGGCAATCACTTTCAGCGATGGGACGTCCATGCTGAATGGCACACCGACTTCACGTGCAGCGGCTTGTAACAGATTTTGGAACAAGTCGATTTCGTAGTTGGCATGAACGCCTTGCAACACCGCCGAGATACGTTCCAAGCCCATGCCGGTATCAACCGATGGCTTCGGTAAGGGATGCATCACACCGTCTTCGGTGCGGTTGAACTGCATAAACACATTGTTCCAAATTTCAATAAAGCGGTCGCCATCTTCCTCCGGGCTTCCGGGAGGGCCACCCCAAATATGCGCGCCATGATCGTAGAAAATTTCGGTACATGGGCCGCATGGGCCGGTATCCCCCATTTGCCAGAAGTTATCGCTGGCATACGGCGCGCCTTTGTTATCGCCAATGCGGACAATTTTTTCTGCTGGGACACCGATTTCTTCGTGCCAAATAGCGTATGCCTCATCGTCTGTGGCATAAACCGTCACCATTAACTTGTCTTTAGGCAGGTTTAACCACGCTGGGCTGGTCAAAAATTCCCACGCATAGTGAATGGCATCGCGCTTGAAGTAATCGCCAAAGCTGAAATTGCCCAACATTTCAAAAAAGGTATGGTGGCGGGCGGTATAGCCGACATTTTCTAAATCGTTATGTTTGCCGCCGGCCCGTACACATTTTTGGCTAGTGGTGGCGCGGGTATAGGGACGTTTATCAAACCCTAAAAACACATCTTTAAATTGGTTCATCCCCGCATTGGTGAATAACAGTGTCGGGTCGTCATGGGGAACCAATGAACTTGAGCTGACGATTTGGTGGCCTTTGGAGGCAAAGAAATCTAAAAACTTGCGGCGAATTTCAGCAGCTTTCATAACATTCTCTAATCAATAGGGTGGTTGACATGGCGCACTTGGTTCGCCTGCTCAAAAAAAGAGTGATGGCCGTGCCAACAGCACAAGTGTTAGCACGAACTTAAACCGGTTGATTTTACACCAATGGACGCGCTTGGCGCACTCGCGATGCGGCAAGTCGAAAAACCGATTGGCTGATCGGCGATTTTTCGCGAAAAGCCGATGGTTTAAGGATTTAGCAAGACTTTGCCCAAATTGCGATTTTCTTCGAGATAGCGATGAGCGGCGGCGGCATCAGCGAGCGCAAAACAACAATCAATGGTGGGGCGAATTGTGCCACTGCTGATGGCTGGCAAAATCTGTTCGCGCAGTGCCTGTGTCAGATGCTGTTTTTGTGGCAAGGCTTGGCTGCGCAGCGTCGAACCCAATAAGCGGATACGTTTGACCAATAACATTGCCAAATCCAATTCCGCTTTTGCGCCGCCCATCACGCCAATCACAATCAAGCGGCCATCGGTGGCGAGACATTGCAGATTGCGCTGTAAATAGCTGCCGCCGATACAGTCTAAAATCAATGCTACTCGTCCCTGTTCGCGTACCACGCTGGCGAAGTTTTGTTCTGAATAAACAATCGCGATATCCGCGCCCAATTCACGGCACCATGCTGCTTTTTCTGCATTGCCAACGGTGGTGATGACTTTGGCCCCGCGCCATTTGGCTAATTGAATGGCAGCACTGCCAACGCCACTGGCACCAGCATGAATCAATACCGTTTCGCCTGTTTGTAATTGGCCTAATTCACATAAATTGAGCCACGCCGTCATCCACGCCTCGGGGAGGCTGGCGGCTTCTTGCCATGACAATTCGGCTGGTTTGTGAATGGCACACGCCGCGTCCAATACCGCATACTCAGCATAACCACCGCCACCGATTAAACCAAACACCGCGTCACCGATGGCAAAGTCAGTGACTGCCTCACCGACTGCAACCACTTCGCCGGCAATTTCTAAGCCCAATAAAGGCGAGGCACCGGCTGGCGCCGGATAACGTCCTTGGCGTTGCACAATATCTGCTCGATTCACACCGGCGGCAGCGACTTTTACCAAGAGCTGCGTGCTGCTGAACGATGGCAGGGGTAGGTCTTGCAATGATAAATCGCCTGCGGTGCAGGGCGCTTGATGCACAATGGCACGCATGGGATGTCCTTTTCTTTGTCTCATTCCAACTTTCATTTGCCTTAGGCTGCCACAATGTGGCATCAGCGAACAATGGGGGAACAAGTAATGGCCTATTTTTGGTTTGCGGCGGCGTTGTTGGCCGTGGTGGCTGAACTTTTTAGCGGCGCATTTTTTATGTTGGTGGTGGCGGTTGGCCTTGGGGCGGCTGGGGCGGCGGCATGGGTCGCCGGCGACAGTTGGCCGGAATTGCCGTGGTGGGTGGCTTCGACCGTGATGCTATCTGGTTTTTCCCTGTTGTGGCGGCGGCGCAAGGCAAAACAATTGGTGGCAGCATTGCCAGATGCTGATATTGGACAGGCGGTGCAGGTGGTGTTGTGGCGCGATGAGCAGCATGCACGGGTGCGCTATCGGGGGACAGAATGGGAAGCGCGTTTGGTGGAAGGGGAACGCCTTGGTCAAGGCCATGAAAGTTATTTGATTGCTGGCCGTGATGGGCATGAATGGCTGTTGCGTTGCCAAACCAAACCGACAAACGAAGCAAACAGCGAACAATAAAAAGGATGTGATCGAATGCAATATAAAAAATTATTGGTGTTATTGAGTTGTGTGTTGTCTTCATGGGCGTTGGCGGATGTCTCACCCCCACCCGAGGCTGCCAGTGGTCGTGTAGAAAAATCAGCTGCTATCGTGGCCGAAAAAGCCATGATAGTGACCGCCCATCCTTTAGCCAGCGAAGTGGGGAAAACCATTTTGCAACAAGGCGGCAGTGCGGTGGATGCGGTGATTGCCGCGCAATGGGTGTTGGGCTTGGTTGAGCCGCAATCTTCCGGTATCGGGGGCGGCGGTTTTTTGTTATCGCATCATCTGCGTGAAGGGTTGACGGCATGGGATGGCCGCGAGACCGCCCCTGCCAGCGCGACACCGCAGCGTTTTTTACAAGCCGATGGTCAACCGCTGCCCTTTGCCGAGGCGGTTGCCAGTGGTCAAGCCGTTGGAACACCCGGTTTGGTGGCGATGTTGTATGCCGCGCATCAACGTCAAGGTAAATTACCGTGGGTCAAGCTAGCAGAACCTGCGATTCGTCTAGCCGAGGCTGGTTTTCCGGTATCGCCGCGTTTGCATACGCTATTGAGTAAAGAAACTCGCTTACAGCAAGACCCTGCTGCGCGTGCCTATTTTTTCACTGCCGAAGGAAAGCCTCACCCCGTCGGGACGTTGTTACGCAATCCGGCGTATGCCGACACCTTGCGCCGGATTGCTGCGCGTGGGCCGCAAGGGTTTTATCACGGTGAGGTGGCACGCGATATTGTCGCCGCCGTGAAAAATCACGCTAAAGCCGGTGATTTGTCGTTGCAAGATTTGGCACAGTATCAAGCCAAAATCCGTTCCCCTTTGTGTGCTCCTTACCGGCAATGGAATGTATGCGGAATGCCTGCGCCCAGCTCCGGTGGGGTCGCGGTATTGCAAATGTTGGGTGTGCTGTCGCGGTTTGACATGGCGAAATACTCCCCTGTGTCGGTAGAGGCGGTGCATTTATTCAGCGAAGCAGGGCGTTTAGCGTTTGCCGACCGTGAGCGTTATCTTGCCGATCCTGATTTTGTCGCCGTACCGCAACAGGCTTTATTAGACCCGATCTATTTGGCACTGCGTAGCCAACGCATTGACCCCGTGCGTAGCCACGGCAGCCAGCCGGCCGGTCAACCGGCTGGGGTGAAAACGGCACTAGCGGAAAATCATTCCGCCGATTTGCCTTCCACCACCCATCTGGTGGCATTTGATGCTGAAGGTGGCGTGGCATCAATGACCAGCTCGATTGAAGATGCCTTTGGTAGTCGCATTATGGTGCGCGGTTTCTTATTGAATAATCAATTAACCGACTTCTCTTTCTTGCCAGAAAAAGACGGGGTGCCGGTGGCAAATCGTCTCGAAGGGGGCAAACGTCCACGCAGCAGCATGGCGCCGACGCTGTTATTCAATCGACAGGGTGAGGCAGTGATGGCAGTGGGTTCACCGGGGGGGAGTTTGATTATTCCTTATGTGGCAAAAGCGATTTTGGCCTTGACCGATTGGCGTCTCACACCACAGGCAGCAGCAAATTTACCGCACTATGGTAGCCGCAATGCCGCTACTGAGCTGGAACAAGGGCAAGGCTTAGACACGCTGACCGAGGCACTACAACAACGCGGCCATAGCGTGAAGTTGTTGCCGATGACGAGCGGCTTGTCGATCATTGCCAAACAAGCCGATGGTCGTTTGATAGGCGGGGCAGACCCCCGCCGTGAGGGGGTGGTGGCAGGGTTTTAAGCCGCAGTACCGGTGGCAATCGGGCGGCTTGGATCGCTACACCATTCGCTCCACGAACCGGCATACAGTCGCCCACCGTGCCAACCAAGATGAGCCAGTGCCAATAAATTATGGCAGGCAGTAACACCCGAGCCGCATTGGTGGATAGCCTGTTTGGCGGTGTGTGGTGTGAGATAGGCTTGCCATTCTTCGCGTAGTTCTGACAGCGGTTTGAACTTGCCTTCTCCTGTCAGATTGTGTTGAAAGAAGCGATTTTTTGCTCTGGGAATATGGCCGCCAACGGGGTCTAATGTTTCATCCTGACCGGCAAAACGGTTGGGGGCGCGGGCATCAATCAGGCATAAATCAGGTTGGGATAACTGCTGTAACACCGTAGCAGCGTTGACCACCTGTTCCAGTGCCGGACGCAATAAAAATTGGCTGCCGCTACGGTTGGGCTGTAGGCCATCAATTTGGCCTTGTGCCTGTTGCCATGCTTGCCAACCGCCATCTAACACCGCCACCGCTTCATGGCCGAGCCAGCGCAACAACCACCATGCCCGTGCGGCAAACATACCACCTGCATCATCATAGGCAATCACTTGTTTATCGGCGGTGATGCCGATGTGACCAAATAAACTGGCAAGGCGGCCAATATCGGGCAGCGGATGGCGGCCATTTTTACCAGTGCAAGGCCCTGATAAATCGCGGTTGAGGTGAACAAAATGCGCGCCGTGAATATGGGCAACGGCGTAGGCTTGTTCGCCATAGCGTGGATCGGCCAGACTGTGGCGGCAATCGAGGATAACAATGTTATCGCTGGCAAGGTCAGCCAGTTGTGAAGCAGAAACGAGGGTGGTCAACATGACTAACTGTCCTTATTTTCGTTCGACACGCAGCAAGAAAGTCAGCTCACCATTGGCTAATTCTTGCTGTTCAACCCCAATAAAATGCAAATCTGACGGCAATAGAATGCTGATACCTTGACCAATGCCGATGCGGCTCCATTGCCGTTGTAACCGTTTTTGCACTGCTTGAGTGGGGACGGCTTGGGTGGTATCGAGGGCAAAACCATAGCTTTCTGCGGCATGATCGAGTTTGTCTTGCAGCGTTTGCCGTGGCACAAATTTTTCTACCACCTCGCTCATAGTGGCAATCGACACCGCTTCTTGTGATTCGCACAACCCTAAAACATCGTCTTTGAACTGTTGTTGCTGTTGTGGGTCAGGCAAAGTGTCGGCCAATTCTGCAATCACCTCGGTCAGCAGTTTGCTGCTCGATTGGCTGTCGGGGACGCGCAAAGCCTGTAAAAAAGCCTCTACCCAGAATTGGCTTTCTTTACCAAAACGATCGAGGGCATACACCGTGGGGCTGCTTTCCAGTAACAGCGCGCCTTTATCAATCAAGCGTGGGTTAATGCCCGAGGCGTGGGCTAGGTCTAAAACGCCCTGTTGATCGATGATGGTGAGAAATTCATCGCGAACTTCGGCCTTAAAAATACCAATGCCGCGTTCTTCTCCCGTATCGCCTAAGCCTTCAAACAGGATCACCAACACATCGCCTTCGCTGATTTTGGGATGTTGTGATTGTTGATAGAGGTGTTGTGCGATTTGGCGCGAGAGGGTCAGAAAATCGACCTCGGCACGGAAAAACTGCCGTGATAGCGCATACAGCACATTGTGTTGTAGATGAATAGGATGGATAAACTGATATTGACGTTTGCTATCACAAATCCCGTGTAGATAGCCTTCTAGAATCAGTTTTTCCACCGCAGGGCTGACGCTGGCGCTGCGGTCGGACAATAATAAGGCTTCTTGGCGGGTGGGATTGCCTACACGGTGGACAGCTAAACAGCTCACGCGGGCCGATTGCATCATCAATTTCCTTGTGTCGAAGGTTCGGCAAGAGAGGATAGCTCATTTAATGCAATGGCGGAGGCACTGGGGGTGGCTTCAGCCGTGGCGGTGGGTTCAATAGTGTGTAATCGTGGTTGCACGGCACCGGAGGGGGCAAGGGTTTCCGTCGGCTTGGGTGGGCGGTCGATAAAGTTTTGATAACGGAACGGTGCTTCGTCTCGACCAGATAACATCCACACCCCGACCACCGCCGCGCCTACGCTGGCTAAGACCAAAGTAATAAATAATCCCCACAGAATATAACGCATTTGCTAAATCTCACTTTTTTACTGGTCGAATCATAGTGCAATGCACGGGCTGATGTCTTGTTTGTCATCGCAAGTGGCTATAGATTGAAGGCAGTTTGTCTTGCCTCAATGTGAGATGCTTTCGACCAAATGAGCCCAATACTGAGGATAAAATCATGAATGAGAAAATGAAATATCATATTGCTGTTCAGCCAGAAGCGTTTTATCTGACCGAACATTCCCATCCTGACAAAGAGCAATATGTGTTTGCCTATCGTATTCGTTTAACTAATGAGGGGTCGGTGTCGGCGAAGTTGTTAACGCGGCATTGGGTGATTACCGATGAAAACGGCCATCAAGAAGAAGTGCGTGGGCCAGGGGTGGTTGGGGAAAATCCACAGCTGGCACCCGGGCAAACTTTTGAATATATGAGTGGGGCACGCTTAAAAACGCCAGTTGGGATGATGCAAGGTTCGTATTCAATGCTGGCTGAGGATGGCACGCAGTTTGAGGCAGAAATTCCAGCATTCACCCTCGCTGGGCCGCGTGTTTTGCACTAATCCTGCCACAGAATTTGACCGTGGCAGAGTTCATTGAGCAGTTGTTGAATACTGTCTTGTTGTTCGCTTTTTAGGCTAAAGACCAATTCTACTTGTTGGCCGTGGTTGACCTGTTCGAGACTCAATTGACGTTGAGCGATAACGCGCCGCACCACGCCTTCAAGCGCATACGGTACGGTACATTGCAGGCGGGACAGGGTAAAAATGGGGATTTTTTCCGCCTGCAATAGCGCTTGTGCCACGCTGTCAGTGTAAGCGCGCACCAATCCGCCCGCGCCCAGTTTAACGCCGCCAAAGTAGCGGACGACGGTGGCTAAGACGCCATCGAGTTGTTGATGGCGCAAGACATCGAGCATGGGTCGTCCGGCGGTGCCGCTGGGTTCGCCATCATCCACCGCCGCCGACTGCCCACCAGCCAATAACGCCCAACAAATATGCGCTGCTTGTGGATGTTCTGCCCACAGTTGTTGTACGCGCTGTTGTGCCTGTTGGCGGTCTGCCATCGGTTCAACGCAGGCGATAAACTGGCTTTTTTTGATGGTCAGGGTGTGGTGGACGGCTTGATGGAGGGTATAGGGCATGGTTTTAAGGGAAGTTTGGATGAACATGCGCCGCATATTCACCCGACAACAAAATTAAATGGTCGATTTGGGCCGCCACGCATTGACCATAGCGACCAGTGAGAGCATCACTGGTACTTCAACCAATACACCGACGACCGTAGCGAGGGCGGCGCCGGATTGTAAACCAAATAGCGAAATCGCAACTGCCACTGCTAATTCAAAAAAATTAGACGTGCCAATTAAACAGGCTGGGCCAGCGATGTCGTGTGCGAGCCGCAACCGTTTTGCTGCCCACCAACTCAAAAAGAAAATCCCATAAGTCTGCAACAACAGCGGAATAGCGATCAGCGCGATGATTGTCGGTTGTGTTAACAGCGTTGGCGCCTGAAAACCAAACAGCAAGACCACTGTTGCAATCAAACCTAACACCGAAAACGGTTTTAGCCGACCGACAAAGTCTGAGACTGCCGCCCCACCCCGCGCCGCCAGCGCCCGCCGTGTTGTCATGCCAGCCAATAAAGGCAACACCACATACAAGACGGTAGAAAGCAACAGCGTTTCCCACGGCACAGTGACATCAGTGACCCCGAGCAAAAACGCAGCAATCGGCGCAAACGCCACAACCATGATTAAATCGTTGACCGATACCTGCACCAGCGTGTAATTGGCATCGCCTTTAACCAGTTGGCTCCACACAAACACCATTGCCGTACACGGTGCGACACCGAGTAAAATCATGCCGGCAATGTATTCAGATGCCGAAGTGGGATCGACCCACGGTGCAAACAGATATTGAAAAAACAGTACCGCTAAACCAGCCATCGTAAATGGTTTCACCAGCCAGTTAATCACCAAGGTTAAGAACAAGCCTTGTGGTTTGCTGCCGATCTCTTTTACTGCCGACCAATCAATTTGAATCATCATTGGGTAAATCATCACCCAAATAAACACAGCCACCACCAAATTCACTTGGGCATATTCCCATCCTGCCACTATTTGAAAAGCAGTCGGAAATAGCGAACCCAACGCCACCCCAGCAGCAATACCGAGTGCGACCCACAGGGTTAAAAACCGTTCAAATAAACCCATTTTTTCTCTCTTAGTATTGGTGAGATTAACAAGGACTTTGACAGCGGGCCGCAGGTAAATCAAAACATGGCACCCCCTGACAGCAATTGGTGGTTAAATAAGCCAATAATTGATTCATGGTATTTAAATCGGCGCGGTAAATTAAATGGCGGCCTTGTCGCTCGACCGTGACCAGATTGGCATGAAGTAATTCTTTGAGATGAAAAGAAATCGCCGACGGTGCTAAACCGAGTTTTTCCGTGATACCAGTTGGTGTCATCCCTTCGGTGCCGGTTTCAATCAATAAACGAAACAACCGTAAACGAGTTTCTTGAGCGAGGGCGGCGAGCCCAGCAATCACATCAGTTTCTTGCATCACAATTTATCCATGAGAATGAGCCTGAGTTGGCAATTTAAGCGTTGTCAGCCAACACAACAGTAACATCAATGCCGAGCCAAGTAAGGCAGCAGACAGGCCGCCATACTGATACAAAATGCCGGACAACAGGGTACCGATAAACCGACCGAGCGCATTGGCGGCATAATAAAAACCGACATCTTCAGCGGCTTTTTCCGAGCCAGCATACGCCAACACCAAGTAAGAATGCACTGACGAATTGATCGCAAAGGCAAAACCAAACAAACCCAATCCGATCACCACCACCCATGCAAGGGCAGGAATGTCTTGCCATACAGCAACCGCTAACGCTAGAGGAATCAGCATCAGTATGGCCGACCAGTGTTGTGCCGCTGGCACTTCTGTTTGCAGACCGTTACTGCTGCGTTTGACAATCTGTGGTGCTAAACCTTGTACGACACCATAAGCAATGGTCCACAAGGCTAAAAATGTCCCGACCATGCTAAAAGTCCAGCCGACCGAATATAAAAAGACTGGCAGCCCAACCACAAACCACACATCTCGTGCGCCAAACAACACCACTCGTGCTGCTGCTAATAGGTTGATGGCGCGGCTTTTTGCCAAAAATTCTTTGGTTGAGCGTGAAGCCTTCGTTTTTCCCATCATCTGTGGCAAAGAAAACACCACACCAATCAGGACACAGCCTAACAACCCTGCCATCAACCATAGTGAAGCTTGAAAACCGAAACTTTCGAGCAAAGCCCCTCCGAGGAAAAAACCGATGCCTTTCATGGCATTTTTACTGCCGGTGAACCATGCCACCCATTGAAATAATTGCCCATTGTCGTTGGCCGTTGCGGCAGCGGCTTGGGTGATTTTAATGGCCGATTTGCTGGCGGTTTTGGTGAGGTCTTTGGCAATCCCACAGATTCCCTGTGCCATCACCACCCAAGCCACCGAAAGCGTCGCTGTCCAAGTTGGATCAAGCAAAGACAGCAAACCAAAGCCCAGTATCTGGGTGCTTAACCCAATGCTTAACATACGGGTAATGCCAAAACGCGCTGCCAGCCAGCCACCAATCAAATTCGCCACAATCCCTGCGGCTTCATACAACAAAAACAGAAAGGCAAGGGTAAAAGGGGAATAACCAAGGCGGTAAAAATGGAATAAAACCAACATCCGCAAGGCGCCATCCGATAGGGTAAATCCCCAATAAGTGGCGGTGACAATCGCGTAGTGGCGGGCAGCGTGAGACATGGTTTACAACCCCTGTTGTTCCAGATAGCAAGCCAAATCTACCATCCGGCAGGCATAGCCCATCTCGTTATCGTACCAAGCATACACTTTTAACAAAGTACCATCGGTGACGAGGGTGGAAGGTGCATCGATGATGGCACTGCGGGTATCTTGTGCATAATCGACACTGACTAAGGGGCGTTCTTCATAGCCTAAAATCCCTGCTAACTCGCCTGCTGCGGCTTTGGCGAATAAAGCATTCACTTCTTCGGCATCGGTCGCGCGGTTGAGCTCAAAGACACAATCGGTCAACGAGGCATTCAACACGGGTGCCCGCACTGCATGGCCATTTAATTTGCCTTTTAGCTCGGGATAAATCAGTGCAATCGCGGTGGCACTGCCGGTGGTGGTTGGGGCGAGGCTAGTCATTGCACTGCGTGCGCGGCGCAGGTCTTTATGCGGCGCATCTACCACTAGGTTGGTATTAGTGGGGTCGTGAATGGTGGTGATTTGACCATGTTTAATACCAAAATTTTCGTGTACGACTTTCACCACCGGTGCAAGGCAATTGGTGGTACATGAAGCGGCGGTGATGATGTGATCGGTTTCTGGGTTGTATTGGCTGTGGTTAATGCCAATTACGATATTCAACACATTGCCGGTTTTGACCGGTGCCGCAACAATCACCCGCTTGGCTCCGCGTGCCAAATGTCCTTGTAAGGTTTCTGGGGTCAAAAATTTGCCGGTGCATTCCAATACCACATCTACCCCAAGATCACCCCACGGAATCTCTGCCGCAGTGGCGTGGGCACTCCAAGACAATTTTTTGTCGCCAATCCACAGGCTGTCTTCCCCTTCGGCGCGGATGTTTTCGCGCCATTTACCTTGCACGCTATCAAAAGCCAATAAATGAGCTGCTGTTGCAGCACCGCCTTTGATTTCATTGAGATGCACGACATCAAGCCGATTGCTGTTGCGTGGATCGTCGAGTGGCCGTTGTGCTGCACCCATTGCCGCCCGCAATGCCAACCGGCCAATTCGCCCCATGCCATTGATACCTACACGCATTTGTTATCCCCTTTGTGTTAAACATTTCAACAATGTTTGAATTATTGTAGCAATAGATTGCAATTTGATGAAAGCAACGCGGCAGTTGGAATAAAAAAGAGCAGCACGCGGCTGCTCTGATGATAAGCGTCAGGAAAAATTAGCTACGGCCAATGTTGTCTAGATGATGTTTCAGCGACATTGCATCTAATTTGTCGAAGGGCAGGCTAATAAACAAGGAAATGCGCCGGCTCAGTTGGCGATAGGCGGCGGAAATGGCTTCACGTTGGGCGGTATCACTGCTGGTGATGCGGTTTGGATCGTCAATGCCCCAGTGTGCTGTCATGGGTTGCCCCGGCCACACTGGGCAGACTTCGCCTGCGGCGTTGTCGCATACGGTAAACACAAAATCCATTTTTGGCGCATCACTGGCGGCAAATTCATCCCAGCTTTTGCTGCGTAAAGCGGCTGTGGGCAGTTTTTGTTGGTTCAGCAGTTCGAGCACCAAAGGGTTGATATGGCCGGCGGGTTGGCTGCCAGCACTGAAAGCATGAAATTTGCCTTTGCCGGTGTAATTCAACAGGGCTTCTGCCATGATGCTGCGGGCAGAATTGCCGGTGCATAGAAAGAGGACATTGAAGGGGGTATGTTCCATGATAAAACCTTGATGTGTGGACTTGTCATCAGGCTAGCAAAAGTTGGTTAAAAAAATATTTCAATTTATGTTGAATTTTTATGGGATATTTTTTAGAGGCATTCTTTTGAAAGTAACAGATTGATTTTCATGGTATAAAAATATGAGGAGGATAAAATGACCGCAAGAGATACTGAGTCGGGATTATTGAAACGATGCGCTATTGTTGCCCGTGAGATGACACAATCTGCACAAGATCAATGTGAAGCCAATGTCTTTCATTTGGCTGCTATGGTGGTGCAATCGCGGTTTCCTATCGAGTCTCAGGCTTTGATGTATGCCAGCGAACGCTATTTTGCTTTGCACCCTAATGAAAGATTGCCACCAGTTGAAGTTGTCAGAAAAGGTTGGGTGGTGAGCCTTCCTCGTTTACGTGACATGTTAACGCATCAATTAAGTAGAAAACATGCTGAAAGCAACCCAACATAAACCCACGACAATAAATTGGATTTGTATGTTGGGTTACTGATGTAACGCACTGCACTGCTAGCTCTCGCGAAGAAATTAGCTGCGTTTACCTTGTAATAAACGATTGATGTCCGCTAACACTTCAGGATTCAACTCACCCACTTGTGCCGCCAATCGTAAACGCGCTTTAAGATAGTCATAGCGTGCTTGTGCCAAATTGCGGCGGGCGTCTTGATAGGCGCGTTCAGCATTCAAAATATCCAAACTTGTCCGTACCCCAACTTCACGCCCTAAACGTGTCGCATCCAACTGGCTTTTCACCGACTTAAGCGTTTCTTCTCGTGCTTTTACCTGTGCCGCACCATTGCTGACATTTAAGAACGCGGCGCGGGTGTCTTGTGTCACTTTACGGCGAGTGGCTTCTAATTCCTCACGGCTTTGCTCGGCAAGTGCGGCTTTTTCTCGCAATTGAGACTGCACTCCCCCACCGGCAAACAACGGAATCACCACCTCGGCTGCAATGCTATTACTGCGGCCATCAGTGTCATATGCCCCACCGCCTTGACGATAATCAACCGTATCACGCCCCCAATTCGCTTTAACTTGTAAGGTCGGCAGATGACCGGCGCGGCTGACTTCCACTTCTTTCTTGGCAATCGTGTATTGCTTTTGTTTGGCAGCGAGTTCGAAATTCTGAGCGGTGGCGCGGGTGAGCCAAGCGTCTTCTTGCGCTGGCTGTGGCAGGCTGAGCGGCAGGGTTTCTCCCAACGGTTTGAGCTGTTGTGGATCGACACTGCTTAGCGTGCGTAAAGCATCGCGTTTAATCGCCAGATCATTTTGTGCGGCAATTTCTTGGGCACTGGCGTTGTCATAGTTGGCTTGCGCTTCGTAGGTATCTACCACCGTGGCGGTGCCAATTTTAAATGACAATTTTGCCTGCTCGAGCTGGCGCGCAAAGGCAGTTTTGGCGGCTTGTGTAAACGCGAGGGTGTCTTCTGCTAACAGCACATCAAAATAGGCGGTCGCCACTTTCAGCATTAAATCTTGTTCGGCAACCCGAAATTGATCCTCTGCAATCAGGCTGCGCTGTTCGCTGATACTGAGATTGGCAAATTTAGCCCAATCGAACACGGTTTGCGTCAGTGAAATGCCCTGTGTTTTACGGGTGTTATCACCATCACCAATTGGGCTATTGATATTGCTGGCGCTACGTTTACTGGGGTGGTTATCGGTTTTGCTATAGCTGGCGCTGGCATTGAGCTGAGGCAACAACGGGGCGATGCCTTGCCATTTTTTTTCGCTACCGGCTTCACGCGCATAGCGAGCGGCGGCATAACTGGCATCGTAATCGCGGGCCGCTTGCCACGTTTGTAATAAATCGGCTGACCACGCTTGTTGTGCCAGTAAACCAGCAACGATCACGCTGTACTTTAAGAAATGAGTCATAAGGTTGGGCAATCCTTTGGTTAAATTTCAAGCAACTGTTTGATAGCTGCTAATGCTAGGCGGCAGCTTAGAGACTGTCTAGCGATGTTTGACGGCAAAAGTCGGTTTTCTGGTTTTGGCTATTTTTAGGCATAGATTGTGCTTTTGGATGCCGCTTGCCAGACAAAAATGGCAATAAAACGCAATGCTGTGCTTTTTTTCTCTGTCTTATCTGGTCTTTTCTAGCGAAAGTTGCTTATAGTCGCCCCCTTCGCTGTTTTGTCAGACAAGTGAAATACACAGAGAAACTCAGCTGTTGTCGGAGATCCCGACACAGTTTGACAACAAAAATCAAGGAGCTGATTCGTCATGAACGAAATCGTCAATGCAGTTAACGGCATTATTTGGAGTCCGGCACTGATTTATCTTTGTCTGGGCGTAGGGTTGTATTTTTCGGTTCGGGGTCGTTTTTTACAAGTGCGCCATTTTAAAGAGATGGTGCGGCTGATGTTTGATGGAAAAAGTTCCGACAACGGGGTGTCTTCTTTCCAAGCGTTGGCGATGTCGCTGGCGGGACGGGTCGGGACGGGGAATATTGCCGGTGTTGCCACAGCGATTGCCTTTGGTGGC
The DNA here is from genome assembly GCF_000420525.1 of Aquaspirillum serpens DSM 68. Taxonomy (GTDB): domain Bacteria; phylum Pseudomonadota; class Gammaproteobacteria; order Burkholderiales; family Aquaspirillaceae; genus Aquaspirillum; species Aquaspirillum serpens. The sequence continues at coordinate 64,684 of NZ_ATVC01000005.1, read as the reverse complement.
CCTGGTGCAGTGTTTTGGATGTGGATGGTGGCCTTTTTAGGGGCAAGCTCGGCTTTCGTTGAATCAACTTTGGCCCAGATCTACAAAGAAAAAGTGGACGGTCAATATCGTGGTGGCCCTGCCTTTTATATTGAAAAAGGCTTGGGCATGAAGTGGTACGCTTGGATCTTTGCTGTTGCAACGATTTTGGCTTGCGGCTTCTTATTGCCGGGCGTGCAAGCAAACAGTATTGCTGCAGGCGTACAAAACGCATTTGGCGTGGTGCCTGAAGTTTCCGCTGCGGTGTTAGCGATGCTGTTAGGTTTCATTATTTTTGGTGGTGTGAAGCGGATTGCGCGTTTTGCTGAATTGGTGGTGCCCTTTATGGCTTTGGGCTACATCATCGTTGCTTGCGTGATTATTGCTATCAATATTTCACAACTGCCTGCTGCTTTGATGCTGATTATTAAAAGCGCCTTTGGTCTGGAAGCGGCATTTGGCGGCATCTTAGGGTTAGCTATTCAATGGGGTGTGAAACGCGGCGTGTATTCTAACGAAGCCGGCCAAGGGACAGGGCCTCACCCTGCTGCGGCAGCTGAGGTATCGCATCCAGTTAAACAAGGTTTGGTACAAGCGTTCTCGGTGTATGTCGATACCTTGTTCGTGTGTTCTGCCACTGCTTTTATGCTGATTTTGACAGGGACTTACAACGTCAAAGCGGCTGATGGTAAAAGCTTTATCTATAGCGGTTTAGGTCAGCTTGAACCCGGCCCGATTTATACCCAACAGGCGATTGAAAGTGTTATGCCGGGTTTTGGTGCGGTGTTTGTGGCGATTGCCCTGTTTTTCTTCGCTTTTACGACTATCGTTGCTTACTACTACATTGCTGAAACCAATGTTGCGTATATCAACCGTAAAATTGACCGTCCTTGGTTGACCCTGTTGTTGAAGTTTGGCTTGATGAGCTCTACCGTGTACGGTTGTATCAAAACAGCTGATTTGGCATGGGGCTTGGGTGATATTGGCGTGGGGCTAATGGCGTGGTTGAACATTTTTGCCATTTTGATGTTACAGAAGCCCGCTTTTGCAGCTTTGAAGGACTACGAAGCACAACAAAAAGCTGGGGTTGAGCCCACATTTGACCCGAAAAAACTCGATATTCAACAGGCAGATTTCTGGGAAAAACGCTAAGTTACATCCCTTGCCATCGAAAAACCGGCGCCATTTGGGTGCCGGTTTTTTTTATGTCGAGGAGAAAAATAAAAGATAAAAGGTATGTTTCAGTAAGATGACACTCATAAATACCACAAAATCAACAAATACATCTGTTTATGTTAAATGATTTGATTATGCTTTTAGATTGATTTTTGTGCTAAAGTGCGGCCCTCTAGGAAAATTGTGCACTTTTTTTGTGCGTGATTCTGTGTGATAGCGAGGGAGATTCCTGTGCTTTGGCATGCTTTATCTTTGCGTGTGCGGTTTTTTACCGTGTCGGCGTTGATGCTGTGTTTGACTGTGTGTGTGGTGGTGTTATTTCAATCACACCTATCGCGAACAGACCAGCTACAGCGGCTGGAACAACAAGAGTTACCTGCACAGCTAACCAGTGTGGCGAAGGCGATTGAAGCAAAATTGAGTGCGTCAATCTCGGGTTCGGAAGCCTTAACCAATAACACCTTTATTCAGCAATGGATTCAACAAGGTGCCCCACTCGATCGCCTCCCCGAGATGGAAGCGGCTATGGCGCGTACACAACGTTCGTTGCAGGCAAACGCTGTTTTTATGGCGGTACATACGCCAGAGGGCATCCGCTATCACCACTATGAAAAAGGCAAGTTGCAACACCGCCTGATGTCGCCTACTTCTGCTGATGACAGCTGGTATTTCAACTATGTCAAAACCGGACAGGCGTATGAACTGAATTTAGACAGCAATGCTTTGAGCAGCGCCGGTTTACAAATTTTCATCAACTATCGCAGCGAGGCTAAACATAGCGATGGTTTGCCGCTAAATGTGGCCGGTGGTGCGATGAATATGCAGCAATTGGCCGAGCTGATTCGCAACTACCGCATTGGTGAGCAAGGGTCGGTGATGTTGGTGCAAGCCGGTGGTGTAGTGGACGTCCATCCCGATGCTAGCCAAGCCGGTAAACTCAATCTACAGCAAGAGTCGGCTTATCAGGCCTTGCTTAACAATGGCTGGTCGGCGCTGAAAGAGCAGGGGTACGCGATTCGTGAGGCAACATTGCCGAATGGGTCTGCCGCTTTTGTGGGGGCAATTTATATTCCTTCCTTGCAACGCTATTTGGTGGCCACTCTTCCCTCAGCAGAAATTACCCAAGGCATTCAAGATAACCAATGGTTGACCTTAGCCGCTGGTGCAGGGTTGTTACTGATAGCAACAGTGTTGTTATATCCCTTGGCCGGTGGTCTGTTGCGGCCCTTGGCTGCCCTGCGGCAACAGGTCAAACAAATTACCGATAGCCTCGATCTGCGTACCCGTTTTCAATCTCGCGACCAAGCCGAAATTGGCGAAATGTGTGAACAGCTGAATCAATTTGTTGCGCGTTTGCATGACACGATTGGCGCCGTACAACAAACCAGCGAAGCAGTGCAGGCGATTGCAGCCGAATTGCGGGGAGGAGCGGATGAGGCTACTTCTGCTTTTCATCAACAACAATCGACGCTAGAACGGGTGGCGGCTGATATGGATGAAATCACCCAACAAGTCGGTACTGTTGCCAATCACGCCGGCAGTGTGGCGCGGCATTCGGACGATGGTGGCGCGGTGCTGCAAGATGCCAATGTGCAGATTGAATCGAGCTATGCCGCCATTGCCCAACTCAACCGTGATATGCAGGCGAACCGGCAACAACTGGCGGCTTTGCGCGAGCATAGCGAGAAAATCAGTCATGTATTGGATGTGATTCGTGATATTTCCGATCAAACCAATTTATTAGCCTTGAATGCGGCGATTGAAGCAGCGCGGGCGGGAGAGCAAGGACGGGGCTTTGCCGTGGTGGCCGATGAAGTGCGTGCTTTGGCACAACGGACGCAGGCCTCGACCATGGAAATTCAACACACAACCGAAAATCTGCGCTCGGCTAACGAGGCCATGACCCAGCAGTTGTCGAACAGTTTTAGTAATGCCGAGCAAGGCATGGCACAGCTGCAACAGGCTAAGGATGATTTGCAACAGCTCAGCGAGCGTTTGCGCACCATGTTTGACATGAACCGGCAGATTGCCCACGGCACGGAAGAGCAAAATCGTGCAGTGCACAATATCCATCACAGTTTGAGTGCGTTATCGCAACATGGGATGCAGGCCGCTACCATGGCCGACCAAGCCTCCGAAGCTACCCATCGTTTAACTGAGTTAATTCAACAGCTACAAGGACGAAGCGCAGTATTCCGGTGTTAATACAGTCAGTTAGCCTGAGGGCAACATACAATAATCGAATCAATATGGTTTTTGTGTGAGCCCTCAGGCTTTTATTTTTTACAGCAAATTAAGTATATCTAAAATTTATAATTTACTAAACAAAATCCACAATCATATTCACGACATGTTGCGAGGAGTAACATAGCTGCCTTCATCAGACCCTATAATGGGATGAAAGCCAGTTTTTTATGCAACATGTTACAGCAACAGATAAAAAGACATTATTAGCCCTAACCGTTGGGGCAATTGGTGTGGTATATGGTGATATTGGTACAAGTCCGCTGTATACCTTACGTGAATGCTTCCATGCTGAGAGTGGCATCGAACTAATACCTACTAATATTTTTGGTATTTTATCTTTAATTTTGTGGTCAGTCATTTTAGTGGTTACACTAAAATATGTGATTTTTATTATGCGAGCAGATAATAAGGGAGAGGGTGGTGTGCTTGCCTTATTAGCCCTCGCATTACGTCAGTCTCCTCTTCATTTTCATAAGATTTTACTTGTTGCAGGGGTGGTAGGTGCTGCGCTCTTTTATGGTGATTGTGTGATTACACCAGCGGTATCGGTATTGAGTGCGATTGAAGGATTAAAAGTCGCTACCCCTGTTTTTGATCGCTATATCCTTCCTATTGCCATCTTAATTTTATCACTGTTGTTCTTAGTACAGAAAAACGGTACTGAGAAAGTTGGCAAGTTCTTTGGCCCGATTATGTTGTTATGGTTTAGCTGTCTGGCTGTCTTCGGTGTGATGAGTATTGCCAAAAAACCAGACATCCTATATGCCATCAATCCTTATTATGCTTTTAACTTTTGTGTTGAGAACACATTAGTGGCTTTTATTGCCTTGGGTGCAGTGGTATTGTCTTTAACCGGAGGTGAGGCGTTATACGCTGACATGGGCCACTTTGGCGTACAGCCGATTAGAAAAGCATGGTTCTCTTTGGTTTTACCGTCGTTGGGGCTGAATTATTTTGGGCAAGGGGCATTGTTATTAGACAATCCCGAGGCCATTGAAAACCCGTTCTTCTTGATGTTTCCCGAATGGGCGTTGTATCCAATGGTTGTGTTGGCAACCCTAGCAACGGTCATCGCCTCACAGGCTGTGATTTCTGGCGCATTTTCATTGACAAAACAGGCAATCCAAATGGGCTTTTGGCCTCGGATGGATATTTTTTATCCAGCACAATCTGCCGGCCAAATTTATATCCCATTTGTGAACTGGACCCTGTTTCTGTGTGTGATGATTTCCATTTTAGGTTTTAAAACATCGAGTAACCTTGCTGCTGCCTATGGTGTTGCCGTCACGGGTTCGATGATTGTAACGACACTGTTAGCATGTGTGGTGATGCGTTATGTTTGGCGGTGGCCGCTTGGGTTAGCAATTTTGGTAGGTGGTATTTTCTTGCTGATTGATTTAGCTTTCTTTAGCTCTAATTTGCTGAAAATTGCTGATGGTGGTTGGTTTCCCTTATTCCTAGGTTGTATGATTTGTATTCTTATGTTGACTTGGAAAAGGGGTCGTGAAATTTTATTTGATCGCCTAAAACCAAATTTAATTGAGTTAGAGCCATTTATTACTAGCCTATCTTATTCATCTCCTCATCGTGTGAGTGGTACAGCTGTATTTATGACCGCAAGTGATGAAGGTGTGCCACATGCTTTACTACATAATCTGTATCATAATAAAGTATTGCATGAGAGAATTGTTTTATTAACCGTCAAAAACCAAGACGTACCTTTTGTTGATGATAAGGAGAGAGTTACTTTAATTTCTCTCGAAAATGGATTTTATCGTTTAATTGTCCGTTATGGATTTAAAGAAACGGCAGATATCCCAGCGATTTTATATAATCAAAATCTACATGGTTTAGAATTTGCTTTGATGGAAACCTCTTTCTTTTTTAGCCGTGAAACGATTGTTTCCACTTTAAGTGGTGGGATGGCACGTTGGCGAGAAAAAATCTTTATTTGGATGAGCCGCAGTGCCACCAGCGCGATGATTTTCTTTAATATTCCAACGAATCGCGTGATTGAATTAGGTTCACAGGTTGAAATTTAAGCCGCTTGTGGATTATTAAAATCGGGATAGGGCTGTTCTTCGTGGGCAATTGCTGGTAAACCCCAACGTTGGCGTGCGCGTAAACAGCCTTCCGATCCTGCTGCAAGTTGTTGGCAAGTAGAGGAACGCTGCTGATAAATGGTGCAGTGCACTTGTTCCCCTATGGTGCCGGCGAGGGCGATGCAGCGGGGGTGATTCGACCACGTTCCTTTCATACAGCGCAGATGCGGTGAGATGTTTTCTGTTAAAGCAGCAGGGACAGGGCCGCCCCCATCATCGGCTTCGGCCCAATAGAAAGACACGCGAAAATGGGCGCAACATGCGCCACAAGATTGGCAGATATTCATTGCTTGATCAAAAAAAATCCAGTAGAACGGATATTTTAAAAATGCTTGCTCCAGTTTTTCAACCGTTCTGATTTTGCTGGCTGTGGGGCACTTGCTGCTTGAAATTTGTTTGCCTTGCCTCGATGCTAATTAAAGTAGCAATTTCTAATATTTAGAAAGGATAGATGCGATGATGAAACGTCTGTTAACCGTGATGTCTTTTGCTACCTTATCGCTTGCCATGCCAGTGTGGGCGGATGAGACAGCCCTGCCGCCGGTGCAACATGCCGGTCAGGCAACGTATATCTCGGGTGGGATTGGCAGTGATGAAACCGATGCTATCAAGGCCGCCGCCAAACAATACCCGCTGTATATTGAATTGGCGCGTTTACGTGAGGGTGGGGCGGAGTATTTAGCCAATGTCGCTATCACCATCCGTACGCCCAAAGGGGATAAGGTGATGGAAGCCGCTGGTTTGGGGCCTTTGGTATTGGTGAAATTACCCGCCGGCACCTACCGTATCGAAGCAACGGCAAATGGTGTGCAAAAAACACAAAATTTCCAATTAGGTAAAGGGCAAAAACAACTTGCGTTGTTATGGCCAAAAACAGAATAAAGTCTTTGATTTTTTTTGATATAGCGTTACCAAACCAATCAAAAAGCGCCTATCGTTTCTGCGATGGCGCTTTTTGTTTTTAGCATGAATTAAACGCTTTCTGCGTCTGATGGTGCTGCGCAAATACAGATACCTACGAGCTGGCGCTGCGGCAGGCTGAGGCGCAGGGGGAGATGTAAGGTTAGCCAATCATGCTATTTCCCCTGCCGCCGGCACGGGTTTGAGTTGTGGCACGTGTAGGAAATGATCGGCGGCGGTTGGGCGGGCGAAGAAATAGCCTTGCATAAAACGGCAACCTAGCCCTTCCAAAAAGATCTTTTGATCTTCGTTCTCGACCCCTTCGGCCACCACTTCCATTCCCAGATTGTGTGCCAATGACAGCGTGGCACTGGCAATCGCAATATCCTCACTGTCGCTTGGTAATTCTTTGACAAAAGAGCGATCGAGTTTAATACGGCTAATTGGCAGTTGTTTGAGATAGGCAAGGCAAGAATACCCAGTACCAAAATCATCCAAAGCGAGGGTCAGACCCAAATCACGCAATGCCTGTAAGCGTTTTTGCAATACCTCACTATTTTGCATTAACGCACTTTCGGTAATTTCCAGTTCGATAAAGGCGGGGTCGGCTTCCGTTTCTTGCAAAATTTTTGCCACTGTCGTAACAAAATCGGGCTTAGCAAACTGCAATGCCGAAATGTTAATCGCAATAATGATGTGTTTGCCTTCCATGCGCCACCGCACTTGTTGTCGGCACGCCTCGCGCAAAATCCATTCCCCCATCGGCACAATCAATCCCGACTCTTCTGCTACAGGGATAAATTGTGCTGGCAAAATCATCCCCATTTCAGGATGCCGCCAGCGAACCAAGGCTTCACAGCCAAAAAAGCCCTGCTGTTCCGTATCAAATTGCGCTTGGTAGAACAACACCAATTCATCGCGTTCAATCGCCCGCCGCAGTGCGCTTTCTAACATCAGACGTTCTAAAGCGCGGGCATTCATTTCTTCTTCAAAGAAGCGGTAGCTGTTACGGCCATCGGCTTTGGCGCTATACATGGCTAAATCGGCATGGCGCAACAGGGTATCGATGTCTTCACCATCTTCGGGGTAAATGGCAATGCCAATACTCATGGAGGGTTTTAATTCGTGGCCTTCAATCTCCACTTTTTGCCCGAGGGTGGTCAACATGCGCTGTGCGACAACACCCGCTTGCTGTGGGTTGTCGAGCGCAGGTAAGACCAATACAAATTCATCCCCCCCTTGGCGGGCTAAAACATCCTCTTGCCGCAGACAAGAGGACAGACGATCGGCGACGATGGTCAATAATTGATCACCAACCGGGTGACCGAGGGAGTCATTGACGGTTTTGAAATGATCGAGGTCTAAAAATAAGATGGCTAATTTATCTTGATATTTTTGTGCTTCTGCAATCGCTTCTTCTGCCTGTTGTCGCCATAGATTGCGGTTGGGTAAATTGGTCAATACATCGTAGTGGGCGAGGTATTCAATGTGTTCCTCCACGCGCCGTGTTCGACCACTGATTAACAGTAAGAAAGCACCTAAGACCGCTACCGAACCCAAGCTGGCTGCCAACATAAACCATGCTGCCCATGTCCGCTTATGTGCCAAATACAATTCTGTTGGACGCAAGCGCAATTCCCATTCGCGCCCACCGAATTGTAAAGTTTCTCGATAAACTGGACTGTGACCGGCAAGCCAATTGTTGTATTGGCAACCTTCTGGGCCGGAAAGCCGTTGTTTACTCGGTGGCGAGAAAATATCAACCAAACAAATTTCAATTTGGTCAGACGGGTTGCCTAATGTGGCCTGTAACACATCATCCATCCGAAATACGGTGGAAATCACCCCCAGCCAAGTCGGTTTTTCATTGGGGGTGTCTGCTGGCGCATACACCGCATGATAGACCGCGATACCGCGCTGTTCTTTTTGATGATGGGCTTCTTGAACCAAGCGGATGGCTTGGGCGGCGGAGGGGTTGCCGCTATGAATGGCGGTTTCAATCGCCGAGCGAGTTGGGGCAAAGCCGAGTGGATCGAGTCCTCTGACACTGAGATTTTTTTGTAGAGGTTCAACAAACAAAATGGGTAAATAATGTGATGCTGTGGGGGCTGGGAAGGTTTTGCCGTTTGGGTCGCGCACCAGAATGGAAAAATCGGGTTGTTGCAGTTGTTGTTGCCAGTGCTGTTCAAATGTGGTGCGTTGGCTGTCTGGTACCATCGGACTCCATGCAATATTTTGTGAACCGGGATAACGCTGTAGCCAAGCGGAAACAAAAGTTTTGAAATCAGCCGCAGTCAGATTACGGTGCAAGATTAAAAACCGTTCCAGTGCAAATACCATATCGTTCTGCACGCGCAGCCGATGGCTGAGTAACTGGCTGAGGTGGTTGGCATCGCGTTCAAATTCGCTGGCGAGGCGTTGTTTTTCCCAGCGGTTGATATGGGTATGTGCCACCGCAACCACCGAAAGCGCCACGATTAACGGCAAGATAATCACTAAGCGGCGGCCTATCCAATCGCTACGCGGTTGGCCCAACAAGGCAAATACCAGTGGCGTGACCACCAACACACCGAGGGTGTCGCCAATCCACCAACTCCATAAATTAAAGCCAAGATCATCACCCTTGAGATGACCGGCAAAATAGAGCGTGGCAATCCCCACGCTGGCACTGATGAGACAACCTAGCGGTGCAATAATCAGTAAAAACCGCGCAATACTGCTTGGGGTATCTAAGGCGTACGGGAAGGGGAGTAGCGTTTTAGCAAGGCGGTGTCCCACCCACATCTGTAATACCGCCCCAAGGGGGATAAAGGACAGCATCGGCCAGCCAATACCACTCGGCATTGGTTGTGAGGTGTTTAATAACCATTGGATGCCGATAGAGCCGAACAACACCGCCGGCCAAACCCGAATGCCATAGATCAGAGCAAAGGCAAGGGCAAAACCGGCAGGGGGATAAATGGGGATGGCATAGTCGGGTGGTGCGATTAACAGCAACGACACCCAGCCACTGAGCAAATACAGCAAAAACAGTATCACACTTGCTCGGGAGGCAGTGAGGAAGGGTGTGAGAACGGCTTTTTGCTTTGTCATATCTATTGCCCTATTATGTCGGGCAATTATACCCTGATTTTGTCAATCAGGGCATTAGGCATCCAAACCGTGTTGCACCAATTCGGCGGCGCGCAGCACCGCGCGGGCTTTATTGCACGTTTCCTGCCATTCGCTTTCTGGGACCGAGTCAGCGACCACACCGGCACCCGCTTGCACAAACAAGGTGCCATCCTTAATCACCGCTGTCCGAATCGCAATCGCCAAGTCCATATCACCGTTAAAACCGAGATAACCGACGGCACCGCCGTAGATCCCACGCTTAATCGGTTCTAGTTCATCAATGATTTCCATGGCGCGGACTTTGGGCGCACCAGATAGAGTCCCTGCTGGGAAAGTCGCTTTTAGCACATCCAGATTACCGAGTTGCTTTTGCAAACGGCCTTCCACACTAGAGACGATGTGCATTACGTGTGAATATTTTTCGATCACCATGCGATCAGTGACCTGCACCGAGCCAGTTTCCGAAACACGACCAACATCATTGCGGCCCAAATCCATCAACATCACATGCTCAGCAATCTCTTTGGGATCGGCCAGCAAGTCCTCTGCGAGTGCTTGATCTTCTTCGCGTGTTTGACCGCGCACACGGGTACCGGCGATTGGGCGGACGGTGACCGTTCGGTTTTCTTGGCGTACGAGAATTTCAGGGCTGCTTCCGACGACATGAAAATCATCAAAATGGTAGAAGAACAAATAGGGCGAGGGATTGAGGCTGCGTAGGGCGCGATACAGTGACAGTGGACTGTCGCTAAAAGGCATTTCCATCCGCTGTGATAACACCACCTGCATGATGTCACCCGCTTGGATATAAGCTTTGCTGCGGCTCACTGCGTCTTTAAACGCCTCTTGTCCCCAGACACTGTGTGCTGTGGTCACTTGAGATGGACTCGACAGCGGCATCGGCGTGGGTTCACGCAGTTTTTGCCGTAATACTTCCAAGCGTGCAAGGGCTTTTTGATAGCTATTTGGGACGGCTGGGTCGGCATACACGACCAAATGCAATTTGCCCGATAAATTGTCTACCACGGCCAGTTCTTCTGACAGCATTAACAAAATATCGGGGGTGCCGATTGTGTCGGTTTTGTTTGGGCAATCGGCCAATTTTTTCTCGATTAGTTTGATCGTTTCATAACCGAAATAACCGACAAGACCGCCACAAAAGCGCGGTAGACCTTGCTGTGGTGGGGTAGAAAAGCGATTTTGAAATGCTTCGATAAACGCCAGTGGGTCACCATCGTGGGTTTCGAGGACTCGATCACCGTGTTCGACTTGTACCCGTTTACCATTCACCCGCAAGCGGGTTGCCGCAGGCAGGCCAATAAAAGAGTAACGACCAAACCGTTCCCCGCCGACAACCGATTCAAGCAAATAGGAATAAGGTTGGTTGGCTAGCTTCAAATAAACCGACAAGGGCGTGTCGAGGTCGGCAAATAAAGCCAGCGTAACGGGGATACGGTTATATCCCTGTGCCGCCAGCGCGTCAAATTCTGATTGATTCAGCATATTAAAACTTCCGGATATCATGCAGACGGGCTGGCAGAAAGGAATTAGCGTGCGCTGCGTCGACCGAGCTGGATACGTTTAGCGAGTAAATAGCCGTGTAATTCACGGAAAGGAATTGGCTTGGAAAAGACAGTTACATCTTCTGGTAAACCACCGCGCTCGGCGATTTCTTCGTTGCTGAGGCCACTGACGACAACAATATCGAGATAGGATAAATCTGGATCGGCACGCAAGGCACGAATCATCAAGAAGCCATCCATCCCCGGTAACATCAAGTCAGAGATCAACACATCAGGGCGTTGGCGACCGACAACCAGCAAACCATCGAAACCATTGCCAACAATTTCCAGTTTTAAGGGCAATTTCATTTCGGCCAGCGTTTCACGATAGAACGCTTGTTCGAAAGGATCATCTTCAACGATCAACACAGAGAGCGTGTGCGCGTCAGACGATGAGGTTGCGCCAACGCGGGAGCGTAGTAGCGTTTCGAGCGAGCGCAGGCTGATACGGCGGTGTCCACCGGCGGTTTTCCAACCAGATAGCACGCCTTGTTCGACCATTTGCTGTACTGTCCCTACTGACACACCTAGACGAGTGGCTGCTTGGCGTGTGCTGCAGAAAGCATCAGGCGAGTCGGCATCGAGAGCTGCTGATTGGGACGTATTGGGTGTGCGAGACATGCAAACCTCGTTCAGAATAACAAAAACGCTACTTTATCCGATTTTTTGTCAAAGATGAGCACTGTTATGGACAAATACCTAAAAATTTTGTCGTTCACTGTGGCTAAAATTTGCAGCCAAGCGGATGTGAGACAAGGATATTGCCTCGGTAGCTGAATAAACAGGAAAAAGAATTGTGTTAGACAAGCTATGTTTGGTCTAATTTAACAAATTAAACGCCAATGTCAAAGAAAATAAACACCCATCCCCAATTTCTATGGGGAAACCGGTGATGGGTGGCCATTCTAGCGCAATTATTGCAAAGCAGAAGCGAGATTTTTAGCGTTATATTGCATTAGTTCAATATATGAACCAGCCGGAGCGCCGGCTGACAAAGCATCGGAATACAACTTGCCACCGATTTTGACGCTGGTTTCTTGTGAAATTTGCTGTAACAGACGTTGGTCGGCCATATTTTCGACAAACAACGCTTTGACCTTCTCTTGGCGAATTTGTTTGACCAATTTGGCCACGCTGGCGGCAGAGGCTTCCGATTCGGTACTCATGCCCTGTGGGGCGATAAAGCGAATCTGATAGCGTTGTCCCAAATAGGAAAAGGCATCGTGGCTGGTGATCACTTTACGTTGTGCCACTGGGATTGCAGCAAACTGTTGTTCAATCGACTGGTCGAGCTGGCGCAGTTGTTGTTCAAACTGTTGTGCGCGCTGTTGATAGTAGCTGGCACCGGCAGGATCGGCCTTGGCTAACGCTTGGGCAATGGTATGGCCATATTGAATGACATGCTGTGGATTGTGCCAAGCGTGGGGATCGACCCCTTTTCCATGATCATGGCGATGACCGTGATCGTGTCCATGGTTGTTTTTTACGGTAAGCGGTTTGATTTTTTCGCTCGCTACCACGGTTTGACCACGATATTGGCTGGATTGGGTCAACCGTTGAATCCAGCCTTCGAACCCTAAACCATTCACCACAAATACGCGGCTGGCTAACAGTTTTTTGACGTCTTGCGGCGAGGGTTGATAGACATGGGCATCTTGATTAGGGCCGACCAAGCTGTTTACCGCCACCCGTTCACCGCCGACTTGTTGCGTGATGTCGGCAAGGATGCTGAAACTGGCTAACACTGGTAAGGGTTCTGCTGCCCAAACGGAGGCAGAAAAACCGAGACTGAGGCTAAGGGCAAGAAGGGATTTTTTCATTGAATGAGCATTCCTAGCGTTCTAAATGGCGTAAGCGGAGATAGCGGCCTAAAACGCCTCCAGCAGGGGCAATCAGAAGCGAGACGGCATAGATACTGCCAGCGAGCAAGATAATGGCGGGGCCAGAAGGTAGGTCAAAATGGAACGACAGTAATAAACCGCCATAACCGGAAAACAGTGCAATACCAATTGCAAATAACAACATGTAGCCAATGGATTGCGCCCACAGTCGGGCACTGACAGCTGGAATCATCATCAATCCGACTGACATCAGCGTACCCAGTGCTTGAAAGCCCGCGACTAAATTCAACACCACCAACAGCATAAAGATTTGGTAGTACCACCCCCCTCGGTTGCCGCTGGCGCGCAGGAACGCAGGGTCGAGGCTTTCTAACAGTAAAGGCCGATAAATCACCGCGAGGGTGAGCATTGATAGGGTGGCGATAGTCGAGACGAGGTAGAGCGCGGCGTTATCGACGGCAAGCACCGAACCAAACAAGATATGGATTAAATCGACTTGACTGCCAAAACGGGTCACTAACAACACACCGGCGGCCAAAGACAACAAGTAAAACGCCGCTAAACTGGCATCTTCTTTTAGCTCGGTAAAGCGGCTGGCAAGGCCAGCGATTAACACCACACTGACACCCGCAATAAAGCCACCAATACTCATTGCTGGCAGTGATAGACCTGCCAACAGATAACCGACTGCCGCCCCTGGCAATACGGCATGGCTCATGGCATCACCCATCAGACTCATCCGCCGCATCACCAAAAATAAACCAATCGGGCCACAGCCGAAGGCGAGGGCAATACACCCCACCAGTGCGCGGCGCATAAAACTGAACTCTACAAAGGGAGCAAAAAATAAATCGTAAAAGGTCACAGTGAATCTCAAGAAGCGGTTACGACGGCATCATCACGATGGCAGACTGGTGGCGCCTCATCCCATACCGCTACATTCATCCGAGCGCGTTGGAGGTGGGTCGGGGTTAGCACTTTGTGAGTTGGGCCCCACGCGATCATTTCGCGGGCGAGTAAAAGCGTGTGTTGGAAATGGTTGCGCACTTGTTGTTCGTCATGTAACACGGCAATCACGGTACGTTGTTCTAATACCCATTGGTTAATCAGTGCCAACAGTTCTTCTGTGGTTTTGGCATCAATCGAATTAAACGGTTCATCTAACAAAATCACCTTGGCGTCTTGTACCAAAATTCTAGCGAATAACACCCGCTGAAATTGACCACCCGATAACTGATAAATCGGACGATGTTCAAAGCCAGATAAGCCGACGGTGGTGAGCGCCGCACTGACCCGTTGTCGGCCTGCTTTGCCTGCGGCACGAAACATGCCAATTCGTTGCCATAAGCCCGTTAACACCAAATCAGCTACGGTAATTGGCAAACTGCGGTCGATATCGCTGGCCTGCGGTAAATAAGCAATGTCTGCTGTACGGATACCGTCACAAATCACTTTGCCGTGGTCGGGGCGCACCAAACCCAGTAAGGCTTTAAGGACCGTACTCTTGCCGGCACCATTTGGGCCATAAATGGCATTACTGCTGCCGAGGGTAAAGCGGCCACTGAGGTGGTGAATTGCCGGACGACGCTGATAAGAGACAGTAAGATTGTCGAGGCCAAATTGGGCGTCGCTGGAGAGAGAGACGCTATTCATTGTGACATTGCCCAATAGACGCCAAGCCATAAAGTGCTTGCTGCTAACGCAACCAAACCCAGCCGTGCCCACAATGAGGCGGCAAACAGGCTAAAACCTGTGTGATGATGCATAACCATTCCTGCTTCAATAATCGGTAACCAGACAGGCATATAACGCGGCTTCGAGATCAGAAAAGTCTTGTGCTTGACGACAAATTAGCTCAAAGCGACTTTCACCGCGCCATGCCACAGATTCAACACCCCATTGCCCCGCGCTCCAGTTAAACCACAAGCGTTGTTGATGGACGTATAACACCGCTTTTGCACGCCACAGCCCTGTTACTAAATGGGGTAGTTGATCAAAAAGCCGTGCCACGCGGTCTGTATCAAAGCGTTGTTGAGCCGGAAAACGCCAACCACAACTGCTGATGTCATTATCAGCACTGGGTAATTTGGGCCGATAGCGACTTGGTGCGGGCGAGGCGGTGTGCATCGTCAACACTTCGGCGCCGAGGTGGCCGTGTTGAATATTCAAGATGGCTTGTTTAGGGGGGAACATGGCGGCGGCTTCTTGTTCGAAGGCCGACAATTGTTCCGGGCTGGCGAGATCGGTTTTGCTGGCAACCAAAACATCAGCAATTTGAATTTGGTCACGGTATACCGGATGATCGCGATATTGGCTATCAAAAAATTGTCGGACATCGACAAGGGTGATCACCGCTTGCATCGCCAGTGCATTGCCCAATGGTGGCCGTTTCAGTTGATCGACTAATGTTGCCAGATGGGCAAGGCCGCTGGTTTCAATAAACAGGCGATCTGGTTCATAGTCGCGTAACAGACGGGTAACAGTGACGGGTAACTGTGGGCCGGTGGTACAGCACAGACACCCGCCACTGATTTCGCGTACTTCAATGTCTTGTTGCTGTAACACCACACCATCAATGCCGATTTCACCAAACTCGTTGACGATTACTGCCCACTTTTCTGTGGTAGGACGTTGGGCCAATAGCTGTAATAGTGTGGTGGTCTTACCGGTGCCAAGGAATCCCGCCAGCAAGTGAACCGGCGTCATGATGCCTTGAGTCGGGGCGCTTAGGCTGTTTGACATTGTTGACACGTTCCGGTGAGGACTAAGTCGCGTTGGTGAGGCTGAAAGCCATGTTGGTGGCACTGTTGCCACAGAGAACCGAGGCTGTGTGTGGCATCGACTTCTTGCACTTGGCCGCAATGGTCGCATACCAACATAATGCCATCATGTTCACAGGCAAAATGTGGACACACGACATACGCGTTGAGAGCATCCACACGATGTAAAAAACCGTGTGCTACCAAAAAATCTAGCGCACGGTAAATAGTCGGCGGCGCAACCACCCCGTTATCGAGCCCTCGTTCGGCTTGTAAACAATGCAGGAGCTGGTAGGCTTTGACCAAACCGGATTGGGCAAGAGCGAGTTGTAAAATTTTGCGGCGCAGTGGCGTGAGGCGACTGCCTTGTGCGGTGCAGTGTGATGCTGCGCGCTGTAAATACAGTTCAGCGTCCATAAGTCTAGCAAGTGGCGATCAAAATGATATTGTATAACATTTCTGGCCTGACAGATAGCCCGAAAAATTTTTCGCCATTGGCATCAGTTTAATATTTTCTTAATTATGATTTGCCGATACTATGTCGGTTTGTGTTGTAAATAGTCATTGTCTTATGACAAAGGAGATGGAAAACATGCGTATCACCAAATTGTTGTTCGCAGCCGTGTTAGCCGGTACTGCCTTCGGCGCGCAAGCTGCTGCCCAAGATCCTATCGAAGCGCGTAAAGCGGTCTTCAAAGAATACAAAAAAGTGTTCGGCGAGCAGATGGGGGCAGTGATTAAAGGCAAACAACCTTACGACAAAGCTGCTTTTGCTAAGTTGGCTAGCGATATGGATGCCTTGGCAAAAAAACCATGGGAGCATTTCCCCGCAGGGAGCGACAAAGGCAAAACCAATTCGCGTGCTGAAATTTGGACCAAACCTGCCGAATTCAAAAAAGCCATCGATCAGCATCAAGCTGAAACTGCAAAACTGGTACAAGTGGCACAAACCGGCGATTTAGCCCAAATCAAACCCCAGTTTGGCGCAGTGCAAAAAACCTGTAAAAGCTGTCACGACCAGTTTAAGAAAGAAGATTAAGCTGTTGTAAGCAGCATAAAAATTTCTTTTCTTTGACTCTTGTCAAACAAGACGGATAGGTATATAGTCCGCCGTCTTGTCTCTATGGCGGGTCTCCTCGCATTGCAATGTAGTGAACCTGGTCAGGTCCGGAAGGAAGCAGCCACAGCTATGATTTGCAAGTGCCGGGGTTAAGGCTCGCCACCTCCGCTTTATTCTCTTGTTGTATTTTTCTTCTCTTGAATTTTTCTGCTGTGAACTCATTTGTTATAACTGAAAAGATGTTGCATTTTGAACAATATGTAACATTCTCTTGTTTGTCATGTGCCTATTCTTTGCATAGAATGGCTAATGAAGTGGTCATGTCTTAGGCACGACCCTCAGTAGAAACCGCAGGTGAAGAAAGTTTTTTGCAAATTTTGCTGGTTTTTTTGAAGATATTGTTTATAAAATTCAGGGAGCGGTTGTTTCATTAGTCAAAACGAGAGGACAAATGATTCGGCCACTGCAACTTTCAACATAGTTTTTATGTCAGAAAGGCTGTAGTAAACGTTCTTTGTCGGTAAGCAAGCGAGATGAAATTGCAAAATCCCGTTTATGCTTACCGTAAACACTAGGCATGAAATCGGCGCCATCACAGATACCAACGCTGTGTAGTGATGGTGTGATGGTTAACGTTAAAGATAGCACTCTGAACAGAAAGGAGAGGCGAGGACAGGGTCGTTGACATAACGACGCGCTATCCCTACCCGTGCACATTAGCCGGGCTTGCTCGCACACAATCAATGAAATTGTTTGAAAAAATCCAAAACCCTCGTGAAATCCGCCGCAAATTGGGCTTGAACCAGCAAGAATTCTGGAGCCGCATCGGTGTGACGCAATCTGGCGGTTCTCGCTACGAATCTGGCAGGAACATGCCTAAGCCGGTGCGCGAATTGTTGCGCTTGGTGCACATCGAGCAAATCGATCTGTCCAAAGTGAAACGCGAAGACTTTGAAATCATTGAGTATCTCAAAGAGACGCATCCAGATCTGTACAAGAGCTTGCGTAAAGCAGTAAAAGCAAAGACCGAAGCGGCTCAAGCCGAGTCTGGCGACGCGCTGGGTTCGACCATCGGCTGATCTTGATCGGATTAGCTGCGGTTAGGCCGCAACAAAAACCCCGCGATGTAAACAGCAAGTATCCCTTGCCTCACATCGCGGGGTTGTTTTTTTGGGGCTGTGGTTATTGTTTTGGCGGTTCTTCATTTGCTTTGCGAATAAAGACAATAGCACAGACCACCACCACAATCGTTGCCACGACGATTGTACCTAGGCTCATCAACCCCACATCTGATGACAGCATTTCTTTGAGCAGAGCCATCGCTGTTCTCCTTGCTTAGTTAAAATAGATAGCGTCAATTTGACGCAGTTTGTCCTTCTCTATCTTGAGCCAAGTCAAAAAACATATCACATTTATATGAAATGTGATGCTGCCGTATATGATAGGTTGTTACTGAATATTTGGTGCCTTTGGAGACGTCTATGTACTACCCTAACCCGAATCAACCTGACCGACTGGCCGCTGCGGCTAAAGTGACACTATTTGTCTATATTTTACAGGGGCTTGCCTTTTTCTTCGGCGGCTTGCCTGCGGTAGCGGGGATTATCATTAACTATCTCAAGCGTGATGCCGTGGCCGGTACGTGGCTAGAATCGCACTTCCGTTGGCAAATTCGCACCTTTTGGTATGGATTGCTGTGGACTGGGTTGGGATTGCTGACATCGTGGCTAGGTGTCGGTTTTATTGTATTGGGGATAGTTTGGGTGTGGACGTTGTATCGGGTGATTCGTGGTTGGCTAAATTATAACGACCAACGTCCAATGTACGGCTTGTACTACCACCCTTAAACCGCTATGGCAAGAAAAACGCCGTTCGGCAAATACCGAACGGCGACAAGGACCGGTGCCTGGGATCGCCACACCGGTAGAACGACACACACTACCGGTCAATGGGTCCGTGTTGCGACCCATTGACCAAAAACAAACCTTGCTTCAGTTAAAAGGTGTCCGCTGGGACTCGCACCCAACCTTCCATTAAAATCCGCGCACTGCGGCTCATAATGGCCTTGGTGACTGTCCATGTGCCATCAACCTGCTTGGCTTCTGCCCCAACGCGCAAGGTGCCCGAGGGATGGCCAAAACGCACGGCTTGCCGTTCTCCACCGCCTGCGGCGAGGTTGACTAAGGTGCCAGGGATGGCGGCGGCAGTACCGATAGCAACAGCAGCCGTGCCCATCATGGCATGATGCAATTTGCCCATCGACAAGGCGCGTACCAATAAGTCAATTTCATTGGCTTGGATCGTTTTGCCGCTAGAGGCGACATAATCAGTGGGGGGAGCGACAAAGGCAATTTTTGGCGTATGTTGACGCTTGAGGGCTTCTTCTGGCGTTTTAATCAAACCCATCCGCAATGCCCCTGCCACACGAATCGCCTCAAAGCGTTTTAATGCTTCGGGATCAGTATTGATTTGTTCGCGTAATTCGGTGCCGGTGTAACCAATATCCGCCGCGTTAACAAATACTGTCGGAATGCCGGCGGTAATCATGGTGGCCTTAAAAGTCCCAACACCGGGCACTTCTAAGTCATCGACCAGATTCCCTGTGGGGAACATCGAGCCGCCTTCTTCGCCATCATCCGATGGATCCATAAATTCCAAGACGATCTCTGCCGCAGGGAAAGTCACACCATCGAGCTCAAAATCACCACTTTCTTGCACCTGACCATTGACCACTGGGACATGGGCGATAATGGTTTTTTGGATATTGGCTTGCCAAATCCGCACGACGGCTGTGCCGTTATCTGGAATACGGGCTGGGTCTACTAAGCCTGCGTGGATGGCAAAGGCACCAGCGGCAGTAGACAGATTGCCACAGTTACCCGACCAATCGACAAAAGCTTTATCAATCGATACTTGACCATACAAATAATCTACGTCGTGGTCTGGTACGCTGGACTGAGAAAGAATCACGCACTTGCTGGTACTCGAGGTGGCGCCGCCCATGCCATCGATGTGGGCACTATAGGGGTCGGGGCTGCCGATGACCCGCATAAACAATTTATCACGCGCTTCACCGGGGACTTGGCAGCTGGCTGGTAAATCTTGTAAGCGGAAAAACACGCCTTTGCTGGTGCCACCACGCATATAAGTGGCGGGGATTTTCATTTGAGGTAGGTGAGCCATGACAATCAATCCTCATCAAACGCGGCAGCACAGCACGCGATTGGGGTCATTCAAAAATAAGCCTACTGCCCCACTCCATGTCTAAAACATAGAGTGGGACATCAGCGCAGTAGGGCGATTAGGCCGAAGCAGAAGACGCTAAGAAGTCTTGTGCAAAGCGTTGTAACACACCGCCTGCTTCATAGATTGACACTTCTTCTGCGGTATCGAGACGACAGGTCACAGCCACTTCGACGGTTTCACCATTTTTACGATGGATGACCAAGGTCAAGTCGGCACGTGGTTTACGCTCACCAATCACATCATAGGTTTCAGTACCATCGATGTTCAGGGTCTTGCGGTTGACGCCAGATTTGAACTCCAGTGGCAACACACCCATACCGACCAAGTTGGTGCGGTGAATGCGCTCAAATCCTTCTGCAACAATCGCTTCTACCCCAGCTAAACGCACGCCCTTCGCTGCCCAGTCACGGGAAGAACCTTGGCCGTAGTCAGCACCGGCCACAATAATCAGTGGCTGCTTGCGTTCCATGTAGGTTTCGATCGCTTCCCACATCCGCATTACTTTGCCATCCGGCTCGACGCGGGCCAGCGAACCTTTTTTCACCTCGCCATCGACAACGGCCATTTCATTCACCAACTGTGGGTTGGCAAAGGTGGCGCGCATCGCGGTCAGGTGGTCGCCACGGTGAGTGGCGTAAGAGTTGAAGTCCTCTTCCGGCAAGCCCATTTTCGCCAGATATTCACCCGCTGCCGAACTGGCCAAAATCGCGTTAGATGGCGACAGGTGGTCAGTGGTGATGTTGTCTGGCAACACAGCCAAGGGGCGCATGCCCTTGAGCGTACGTGGGTTGGCTGCCAGTGCGCCTACGCCTTCGGTATCCCAGTACGGTGGGCGACGGATATAGGTGGACATTGGGCGCCAGTCGTACAGTGGGCTCTTGGCTTCTTCTACTGTGCCGAGGTCGAACATCGGAATGTAAATCTGTTTGAATTGCTCTGGCTTCACCGAAGCGGCAACGATAGCGTCGATTTCTTCATCCGAAGGCCAAATGTCTTTCAGGCGGATTTCTTTGCCATCGACTACGGTGAGGACATCATTTTCAATGTCAAAACGCACCGTACCAGCGATGGCATAGGCCACCACTAATGGAGGCGATGCCAAGAAAGCTTGTTTGGCATAGGGGTGAATCCGACCATCAAAGTTGCGGTTGCCTGACAACACGGCAGTGGCGTACAAATCGCGGTCGATAATTTCTTGTTGGATTTTTGGATCGAGTGCACCAGACATGCCGTTACAGGTAGTGCAAGCGAAAGCCACGATACCAAAGCCGAGTTTTTCCAGTTCAGGCAATAAACCAGACTCTTGCAGATACAACTCAGCCACTTTAGAACCAGGGGCAAAAGAGGATTTCACCCAAGGTTTACGCACTAAGCCCAATTCATTGGCTTTTTTCGCCAACAAACCGGCGGCGACGACGTTGCGTGGGTTCGAAGTGTTGGTACAGCTGGTGATGGCGGCAATAATCACTGCACCATCTGGCATCAAGCCCTGTGCTTCTTCTGCTTTGGCCTTATCAAGATCCACCGCAATACCGCGTTCGGCCAAGGCACTGGTTGGCAAGCGGCGGTGTGGGTTGGATGGGCCAGCCATATTGCGCACGACGCTGGACAGATCAAATTCAAGCACACGCTCGTATTCTGCTTTCACCAAGCTATCCGCCCACAGACCGGTTACTTTGGCGTAGTTTTCCACCAAAGCCACTTGCTCGGACTCGCGGCCAGTCAATTTCAGATAATCGATGGTTTGTTCATCGATGTAGAACATGGCTGCAGTGGCGCCATATTCTGGACACATATTGGAGATGGTAGCGCGGTCGCCGATTGACAGGCTGGCAGCACCATCACCAAAGAATTCAACATAAGCACCGACCACCCGTTCCTTACGCAGGAACTCGGTCAATGCTAAAACGATATCTGTTGCAGTGATGCCGGGTTGACGTTTACCGGTCAATTTCACACCGACGATATCTGGCAAGCGCATCATCGAGGCGCGGCCCAACATCACGGTTTCTGCTTCCAAACCACCCACACCAATCGCAATCACACCTAAAGCATCGACATGCGGGGTGTGGCTATCGGTACCAACACAGGTATCTGGGAAAGCAATGCCGTCACGCACTTGGATCACCGGCGACATTTTTTCCAAGTTGATTTGGTGCATGATGCCGTTACCGGCAGGAATCACATCCACATTTTTAAATGCAGTACGTGTCCAATCAATAAAGTGGAAACGGTCTTCGTTGCGGCGTTCTTCGATGGCGCGGTTTTTGGCAAAGGCGTCTGGATCATCGCCGCCACATTCAACAGCCAGCGAATGGTCAACGATCAACTGGGTGGGAACCACTGGGTTGACTTTAGCTGGATCGCCACCTTGTTCTGCAATCGCATCACGCAAACCCGCCAAATCCACCAGTGCAGTTTGACCTAAGATGTCATGACACACTACCCGTGCTGGATACCAAGGAAAGTCCAGATCGCGTTTGCGCTCGATGAGTTGCTTGAGAGAGTCGGTTAGGGTAGCGGGATCGCAACGACGCACTAAGTTTTCTGCCAACACACGCGAGGTATAAGGCAGGGTATCGTATGCGCCAGGTTGAATGGCCTCGACTGCGGCGCGCGCGTCGAAATAATCCAGAGAGGTACCAGGCAGAGGTTTGCGGTTTGCTGTGTTCATGATGTCGATGCAAAAAGAGAAGTCATAACTCGGCAAGGGGGCCGTAGCCCCCCCAATTCTTGATTACCGCTGAGCGATAGGAACGAATTCCAGATTTTCTGGGCCGGTGTAGTTGGCGCTTGGGCGAATGATCTTGCCATCAATGCGCTGCTCGATCACGTGTGCTGCCCAGCCAGTGGTACGAGCAATCACGAACAATGGGGTGAACATCGCTGTTGGTACGCCCATCATGTGGTAAGACACGGCACTGAACCAGTCGAGGTTCGGGAACATTTTCTTGATGTCCCACATGACGCTTTCCAAGCGTTCAGCGATGTCATACATCTTCATATCGCCAGCGGCTTCGGACAACTCTTGTGCCACTTGTTTGATCACTTTGTTACGTGGATCAGAAATGGTGTAAACCGGATGGCCAAAACCAATCACCACTTCTTTACGCTCGACACGTGCTTTGATGTCAGCTTCGGCTTCGTCTGGGGTTTCGTAGCGTTTTTGCACTTCGAATGCCACTTCGTTGGCACCGCCGTGTTTTGGACCACGCAAAGCACCGATGGCACCGGTGATGGCGCTGTACATATCCGATCCTGTACCGGCAATCACACGACCAGTGAAGGTCGAAGCGTTAAATTCGTGTTCTGCGTACAGAATCAACGAGGTGTGCATGGCTTTCACCCACAATTCGGAGGGTTTTTCGCCATGTAACAGATGCAAGAAATGACCACCGACGGAATCGTCATCGGTTTCGACATCAATGCGTTTGCCGTTGGTGCTGAAGTGGTACCAGTACAGCAAGGCCGAACCCAAGGAAGCAATCAGACGGTCGGCGATATCGCGTGCACCAGGGCTGTTGTGGTCGTCTTTTTCTGGCAAGGCACAACCCAACACCGACACTGCGGTACGCATCACATCCATTGGATGGCTGGCGGCTGGCAAGGCTTCCAATGCGGTTTTCACTGCCACTGGCAAGCCACGCAGGGCTTTCAATTTTTTCTTGTAACCGACCAATTCGGCGGTGTTTGGCAATTTGCCATGAATCAGCAGATAAGCGATTTCTTCGAATTCGCAGGTGGTAGCGATATCGAGAATGTCGTAACCACGGTAGTGCAGGTCATTACCGGTACGGCCAACGGTACACAAAGCGGTGTTACCGGCGGCGACACCAGACAAGGCAACAGATTTTTTAACTTTAGGGGCTTGTGCTGCTTCGGTCATGGGTGAGTCTCCTGAGTAGGCAGTGACATTAAGTGAGGCAACTGCGTGGTAAAGCGTTGTGTCAGTATGCACAACGCCCTTATTAAATGAATTACTTGTTTTTACCTTCGGCGAACAGCGCATCCAGCTTTTGTTCGTAGTCGTGGTAGCCCAAGTGATCGTACAACTCCATACGGGTTTGCATTAAGTCAACCACATGTTTTTGGGTACCGTGTTCACGCAGGCTGCCATAAACGGCCAATGCGGCTTTGCTCATGGCACGGAAGGCTGACAGCGGATACAGCACTAAGCTGACGCCGTTTTCGCCCAGTTCTTGGGTGGTATACAGTGGGGTGGAGCCAAATTCGGTGATGTTGGCTAACACGGGCACACCAACTGCTTCGGCAAATTGCTTATACATTGCCAAGTCGGTGATGGCTTCTGGGAAGATCATATCAGCACCGGCTTCTACGCAAGCGCGGGCACGGTCGATGGCAGATTGCAAACCTTCAACCGCCAGCGCATCGGTACGAGCCATAATGACAAAGCTGTCATCGCGGCGGGCATCGGTTGCGGCTTTCACGCGATCAACCATTTCTTCTTGGCTCACAATCGCTTTGTTTGGGCGATGGCCGCAGCGTTTTTGTTGCACTTGGTCTTCAATATGCACCGCACCAGCACCGGCTTTTTCCAAGGCGCGCACAGCACGAGCAATATTAAAAGCGCCACCCCAACCAGTGTCGATATCGACTAACAGGGGCAATTCGGTGACTTCAGTAATCCGGCGCACGTCGATCAACACATCTTCTAATGTGGTGATGCCCAAGTCTGGAATCCCGCAAGAGCAAGCCGCCACACCGCCACCGGACAGATATAAGGCTTTGAAACCGGAATGTTCAGCAAGACGGGCGGCATAGGCATTCACCGCCCCAACAACTTGGAGTGGATGTTCTTCTTGAACGGCTTGACGGAAGCGCTGGCCGGCTGTGGTCATAGTTACTCTCCTGAAGGAAACTGGGGTTGTGCTGCGGGGTTACCGAGCAATTGCTTGGTATTCTAGCAAGTGCTTGGTTTAGGCGTAAATAGAAGATGCAATATCTTCATCAAACTGCAACAAGGAAATCATTGGCAAGTCCCAGCAGAAGATTGTTTTGTTGGGAACTTTTGTCTGCATAGTTGTTCTTAACTGACAGCTGATGCGTGTATCAAATGTAGCACAGTGCACTGAAATGTAAGCAGTGTGTCTCAGATGTCGCACCGTACCCACTGCATGTTCGCGGTAACTTGGCCAAGTGACGTTGTCCCCATCTAATCTCGATGGGGACGACCTGCGTAACGAAAGAATAATGAATCATGACTGAACGAGAAGTCGATGAAGATTTGGTGCGCCGAGCACAACGAGGGGAGCCTCGTGCGTTTGATTTGTTGGTTTTGAAATATCAACGGCGCCTAATGCGGTTAATCAGTCGCTATCTACGCGATCCTGCCGAAGTTGAGGATGCGGCACAAGAAGCTTTTGTCAAAGCGTATCGGGCTTTGCCGAACTTCCGTGGTGATAGTGCTTTTTATACGTGGTTGTATCGAATTGGCATCAATACTGCCAAAAATTACATCAGCGCCGGCAGTCGTCGAATTGTGGTAAACGGCGATACACTAGATGACGAAGGCGAGTGGCAAGAATCCTTTGCCCACGGTAGCGATTTGGCGACGCCCGAGGCGGAATTGTCCAACAAGCAAATTGTCGCGACTGTCCATGCCGCGACAGAGGCCTTGCCAGAAGAATTGCGTACTGCTATTACGCTGCGCGAGCTGGAAGGGCTAAGTTATGAAGAAATTGCGCGAGTGATGGATTGTCCGATTGGTACGGTTCGCTCGCGTATTTTCCGTGCCCGAGAGGCGATTGCAGCGCGTTTGCGCCCGATTCTGGAAACATCTGAAGATAGAAGGTGGTAATGATGTCAAAACATGATGAGGATAAGCTGGCCGAGTTGTCGGCGTGGTTAGATGGCGAGGTAGATGATCCTGCCGAATCTGCCCGTTTAGCTCGATTGGCGGCAAGCGACGCGCTATTGAACGAGCGTTGGCAAACCTATCACCTGATTGGTGATGCCTTGCGAGGGGATGCGGGGGTGGTGGGGCGTTCGGTGGCTGATCGGGTGCGCGAAGCGTTACAGCACGAACCAGTGATTTTAGCGCCGCGTGCGTTTGAACAGAAAACCATCCCACACAATGAGCCAACGGCTGACCTAACAGTTGATGTTGCTCAACCTGCGCCTTCGGTGATCCCAATCCAAGAACAACCGCCGGCAAAACCACGCATGATGCCCTCGGCGTGGTGGTTTACTGCCACCGCAGCATCGGTGTTTGCCTTAAGTTGGTGGTTTGCTCCGCAGTGGGAGTCGGCGGTGTCGGCAACCCCAGTGGCTGCTGTGAGTGTGAAAGCAGAACCCACGGTCTCAGTGCGTGCGCCGATGGTGGCCGACCAAACGGCGGTGGCATGGCGTGATACAGGGGTCAATAATCCTTATCTCTATGCGCACCAAGAGGGTGCTTTTGCACCCGTGATGGCACAACGTGTCGCCCTGTCTGGAGAAGGCCGTTGATGCGCTGGCGCTATGGGCTGGCCATGGGCTTGTTGTGGCAAGCAAGCTGGGCGATGGCAAACAATGAGGCAGGGGTGGCGTTGTTGGAAAAGGCCACGCTGGCCGCCCAGCAAACGACCTATCAAGGTAGCTATGTGTTACATGCCGATGCACAGTTGACGGCATTACAAATCATGCACCATTGGAGCCCCGAGGGTGTATTAGAAAAACGCAGTTCCCTCGAGGGTGAAACATGGGAAGCATGGCGTGATGGTCATCTGATTCGGCTGTTTGCGCCTCATCATGCTGGAAAAATGGCAGCACATACGGCACTTGCTCGTCCCTACCCCAATATTTTTACCGGTGAACCGAAACATATTCTGAACCACTATCGCTTACAGCGATTACACCTTGATCGTGCCGCAGGGCAAAATTGTCTGTGGTGGGCGTTGGTGCCAATCGAGCCAAATCGTTTTGTCCGCCATGTCTGTTTTCAACCCGACAGCGGTATGGTGATGAAAACCCAAGTATTAGATGTCGATGGCAAAGTCTTAGAGCGACTGATGTTTACTGCTTTCTCTCGCCAAGTGCCGCCGCCCAATACATGGCCAAAACCGGCGTTTCCTGAACAACGGCGTTTTGTTGAACCACCGATCTCGAACAACAGCGCCGCCACAACCGACATATTGACCCTGCCAACCGGATTCTATTTATTGAAAGACCGTAGCCGCACCTTTCCCGATGGCCGACAAGCGGTGCGCCATTTGACTTTTAGCGATGGTTTGGCGCGCTTTTCTGTGTTTATCGAGCCGGTGCAGCCACAGATGCGGCCAGTGAAGATGGAAGGCCAAGGCGCCACACGACTGTATATTCGTCAACGTGACGGAACGCGAGTGACGGTAGTGGGTGATTTGCCGGATAATGCGCTGCGTGATATTGCTGAATCGGTTTCAGCAAAACGTTAATCCGCCGATTTTTTAGCCCACGACCCTTATGATTGAAACAGAAGCGTATGTCATCTCGGTAGCAGATGGCATGGCATGGGTAGAAACCCGCCCTCATCAAGCTTGCCCAAACTGCGACCCCGTGCATGGCTGTCGCTCACTTTCGATTGCGCGTGTGTTTGCGCTTAAGCCACAACACTATCAAGTTCTCGATCCCCTGCATTCGCAACCGGGGGATCAAGTGGTGGTGGCGGTGGCAGAGCAAGCACTCACCCGCAGCGCACTACTGGGTTATATCGTGCCATTATTGGCCCTATTTTTTGGGGCAATATTGGGGGCACTGATGAGTGAAATCGCTTCAGTGGTGGCGGCGGTGGTGGCCTTTTTGTTCTCACTCTTGATGATTCGACAATACGCAGCCAAATACCGTGGCAATGCTGTGTTTCAGCCTGTGATTTTACGTCGCTTGCCACAACAGCGGCGTTGTGTGGAGAAGCCATGTCAGCTCAAAAAAAATTCAGCCAACTCTTAATTGCCAGCAGCCTCGCTGCCTTATTAGCGGTGGCGATGCCGGTAACAGCGGCACCGTTCACCGTTGGTAAACAATTTGCCGGATTTCTCGCAACTGGTCGAAAAAGAAGGCCGTGCTGTGGTCAATATCTCGACCAAACAAACAGTACGACAGCGGCAAAATGCTTCGCCGTTTCCTGATGAATTATTAAATGATCCACTATTCGAATTTTTCCGCCGCTTTGGTCAACCACAAACCGCACCGCAGCGCGAGTTTCAAGCCAGCTCTTTGGGGTCTGGCTTTATTATTTCGCCAGATGGCTATGTGCTAACCAACGCCCATGTGGTCGCAAAAGCCGATGAAATCACAGTGACTTTCACTGACAAGCGGGAGTATCGTGCCAAATTGATTGGCGCGGATGCGCGGACGGATGTGGCATTGCTCAAAATCGAGGCCAATAATTTGCCGTCGGTTTCTTTGGGTAATCCCGCGCAACTGAAAGTCGGTGAGTGGGTGGTGGCGATTGGCTCTCCCTTTGGTTTTGAAAGTTCGGTCACAGCGGGGATTGTCTCGGCTAAAGGGCGCCGGTTGCCAGATGAATCCTATGTGCCTTTTATTCAAACTGATGTTGCCGTTAATCCGGGTAACTCTGGTGGCCCGTTGTTCAATATGAATGGCCAAGTCGTTGGGATTAACTCGCAAATTTACAGCCGCTCTGGTGGTTTTATGGGGATTAGCTTTGCTATCCCGATTGATGTGGCGATGCAAATTGCTGATCAACTGAAAAATAAAGGCCGTGTGGTGCGTGGCCGGATTGGTGTCACCATTCAAGAGCTGTCGCGTGATTTAGCGGCCTCTTTTGGCCTGACCTCTGCCAATGGTGCCTTGGTCAATGCGGTAGAGCCTGGGGGGCCGGCTGAGCGTGCAGGGTTACGCACTGGCGATATTATTTTGAAGGTCAATGGGCAGGCGATTGAAAACTCTGCTGATTTACCGCGTCAAGTGGGTAATAGCCAACCCGGTAAGCCCATTCAATTAGAAATTTGGCGCAATCGTGGTCTGCGGCAGGTATCAGTAACACCGGATGAAATCCGCGAAGCCGAAGGTCGTGTCGCACAACGTGAGCCGAAACGTAATACCGAACCTGCCGGCCAAGTTGCTGCGCCGCGTTTGGGTTTACAGCTGGCTGAATTACCTGCTGCACAGCTCGCCCGCTTTCAGGTGAAATTTGGTTTGTTGGTGCAGCGAGTCGGTGCAGGGGCGCAGCGCGCCGGTGTGCAGACGGGGGACATCATTATTGGGGTGGGTAATGAGATGTTGAGCAATAGTGAACAATTCCGCCAAGCTGTCAATGAAGCCAAATCCGGTGGCGCACTGGCGCTGCGTATTGTGCGCGGTGGTGGTACGCTGTTTGTTGCCATTCCGGTTGGGGCAGAATAAATGACACAACCCATCACCCTCACTCTCTATTTCCGTGAGTATTGCAGTTTGTGTCATACCATGCTGGCGCAGTTAAAACAGTTGCAACAAAGCTATCCGTTTTTACTGGATATTCGGGATGTTGATGCCGACCCCGAATTAGAAGCCCGCTTTGATGAAAAGGTGCCAGTTTTAATGTACGAGGAAGAAGAACTCTGTCATTGGCATCTCGACCTGACACGGGTTAATGCTTTCCTAAAGGAAATCCGCTAGAATCGCGCGCTGTTAAGCGTCTTTAGAGGGCACCGCGTGTGCCCTTCATCTTTTTTGCCGAATGCCATGAACCTAATCCGTAATTTTTCGATTATTGCCCATATTGATCACGGTAAATCCACACTGGCTGATCGTTTTATTCAATACTGCGGTGGCTTATCTGAGCGTGAAATGAACAGCCAAGTGCTTGATTCGATGGATATCGAAAAAGAGCGTGGCATTACCATTAAAGCTCAGACCGCTGCTTTGCAATATCGCGCCCGTGATGGTCAAACCTATGCCTTAAACCTGATTGACACCCCTGGACACGTTGACTTTTCTTACGAGGTCAGTCGCTCGTTGTCGGCCTGTGAAGGGGCGTTGTTGGTTGTTGATGCTTCACAAGGGGTGGAAGCCCAAACCGTTGCCAACTGCTATACCGCCATCGAGCTGGGGGTAGAAGTGGTGCCGGTGTTGAATAAAATTGACTTGCCCGCCGCTGAACCGGAGCGCGTGTCGCAAGAAATTGAAGACATTATCGGGATTGAAGCCACCGATGCCGTGCGTGCCTCGGCAAAATCGGGCATTGGTATCGAAGATATCTTAGAAGAGATTGTTAAAAAAATTCCGCCGCCACAGGGAAAACCTGATGCCCCACTGAAAGCCCTGATTATCGACTCTTGGTTTGATAACTATGTTGGTGTAGTGATGTTGGTGCGGGTGGTGGATGGCAGTCTCAAACCCAAAGACAAAATCAAGTTCATGGCCACCGGCGCGGAACATTTATGTGAGCAAGTCGGGGTCTTTACACCTAAATCGCTGCCACGTCCGGCATTGCATGCTGGTGAAGTGGGTTTTGTGATTGCTGGCATTAAAGAGCTGAAATCGGCCAAAGTCGGCGACACCATTACCTTAGCCACCCAGCCCGCTACTGAAGCCTTGCCAGGTTTCAAAGAAGTGCAATCACAAGTGTTTGCCGGTTTGTATCCGGTGGAAAGCCATGACTACGAAGCTTTACGCGATGCGCTAGAAAAATTGCAGCTCAATGATGCTTCGTTGCGATTTGAACCAGAAGTCTCGCAAGCTTTGGGTTTTGGTTTCCGCTGTGGCTTCTTGGGGCTGTTGCACTTAGAAATTGTGCAAGAGCGTCTTGAGCGCGAATTCGATATGGATTTGATTACCACTGCGCCAACGGTGGTCTATGAAGTGTTGCTGAAAGACGGTGAGTTAATCGAGGTGGAAAACCCCTCGCGCCTACCCGACCCCGGCAAAATCGAAGAAATCCGCGAACCGATCATCACCTCGACCATTTTGGTACCACAAGATTATGTCGGCGCAGTGATGACCTTGTGTAATCAAAAACGCGGAGTGCAGCGCAATATGCAATACATGGGGCGGCAAGTGATGCTGACCTATGACATGCCAATGAATGAAGTGGTGATGGACTTCTTTGATAAATTGAAATCAACCAGCCGTGGCTATGCTTCGTTGGATTATGAATTCAAAGAATTCCAAACGGCAGACTTGGTGAAATTGGATATTTTGGTCAATAGCGAACGGGTCGATGCTTTGTCTTTAATCGTACACCGTGCTTCTAGCCAATATCGTGGTCGAGAATTAGCCGCCAAGATGCGCGAATTAATTCCACGCCAGATGTTTGATATTGCCGTGCAAGCCGCCATCGGTAGCCACATTATTGCCCGTGAAACCATTAAAGCACTGCGTAAAAATGTGTTAGCGAAGTGCTACGGTGGTGATATTACGCGTAAGAAAAAGCTGCTCGAGAAACAAAAAGCAGGTAAGAAACGGATGAAGCAAGTGGGTAATGTGGAAATTCCACAAGCCGCTTTCTTGGCCATTTTGCAAGTCAGCGATAAATAAGGATTGCACGAGATGAATTGGTTATGGGTATTTGCCATTCTGACCGTATTGGGCCCTATCCTGATTGCGGTCTCAGGAAAACGGCAGCCAACCGATAAAGATCAGCCGATTGGCGTGCAAACAGGTTATTTGTGTTTGGTGCTCGGTGGCTTTGGTTTGTTGTCCCAATGGATGAGCTTTACTGCTGTGATGTTGGTGTTTGTGCTGGTGACGGGGGTGGTGACAGGGCTGAATCGCTTTGTGCTAGCCAAACGCCGTTCACCCGAACAGCTACAACCTCATTTTGTTGAATATGCCCGTAGCTTTTTCCCTGTGATTCTAGTGGTGTTTTTGCTGCGTGCTTTTTTGGTCGAACCATTCCAAATTCCTTCCAGTTCGATGCGACCGGGCTTAGTGGTCGGTGATTTTATTCTGGTGAATAAATTTACCTACGGTATTCGAGTGCCGGTGTTAAACAATGTTTTAATCGAAGTGAACAAGGTAAAACGCGGTGATGTGGTGGTGTTCGGTTTTCCGCCAAATCCACAGGTGAACTTCATTAAACGGGTAGTAGGTCTGCCGGGTGATGTGGTTGAGTACCGTGATAAGACTTTGATTATCAACGGCGAACGAGTCAAAGATGTTGCCGATGGTACCTACGATTATTTAGAACAAGGGTTGGCGATGGTGCATTCGCGGCAATATCGCGAAACGATTGATGGCCGTTCTTACCAAGTGTTGAAAGTGGAAGGAATGCCGCCGGTGTTTATGCCTCAAGTGGCGGAGTTTCCTTTCCGTGAAAATTGTCGTTACAACGAAGAAGGTTTTAGCTGCAAAGTGCCTGCTGGACATTATTTCACCATCGGTGACAACCGCGATAACAGTCATGATGGCCGTTATTGGGGGTTTGTCCCAGATCAGTTATTAGTCGGTGAGGCTTTCTTTATTTGGATGAATTTTAGCGAACCCTCTCGCATTGGGACGCGGATACATTGAGCATGGCGTCTTCTTCTCTACCGCTGTTGATGCAGCGTCTGAATTATGTCTTTCAACAACCTGAATGGCTGTTACAGGCGCTGACCCATCGCAGCTTTGGTGTACCTAATAATGAGCGCCTCGAATTTATCGGCGACAGTATTTTGAATTACAGCATTGCGCGGATGCTGTTTGACCGTTTTCCTGATCAATCCGAAGGCAGTTTGTCGCGTTTGCGTGCCAATTTGGTCAATCAGGATACCTTGGCACAAGTGGCATTAGACATCGGTATCAGTGGTGTCTTGCGTTTGGGTGAAGGCGAAATGAAAAGCGGTGGTGCACAACGGCCATCGATTTTGGCGGATGCCCTAGAAGCGATTTTTGCGGCGGTCTGTTTAGATGCCGATTTTGCACAAGCAGAGCATGTGGTGCGCCATCTGTTTGTTGAACAGGTCAATGCTTTAAACCCAGAAGGCCACGTCAAAGATGCCAAAACTCGGCTGCAAGAATGGCTGCAAAGCCGCCGCTTGGCATTGCCGAACTATCGTATTATCGAACAGTCGGGCGAAGCCCATGCACAGCACTTCCGCGTCAGTTGTGAACTACCTGTCCTGACCGTGGTGGCCGAGGGCAGTGGTTCGAGCCGCCGGCGTGCAGAGCAACAAGCGGCTGAGGCTGTGCTTGCCATTTTGGCCCAGCCATCACCCAGCAAAAAACGGAAAGTGAAATCATGAACGACTCTATCGACACCTTGCCCGAGCTCCCCGAGACCGCGCAACCGTATTTTGCTGTGCCAGAAGGTTTCCGCTGTGGCTTTGTCGCCATCGTCGGGCGGCCAAACGTCGGTAAATCGACGTTGATGAACCACCTGATTGGGCAAAAAATCTCGATTACTTCAGAAAAAGCCCAAACCACACGCCATCGTGTAACCGGTATCGAAACACGGCCATTGGTGCAATATATCTTTGTTGACACCCCAGGCTTTCAGACCAAACACCGCAATGCGCTTAACGATGCGTTGAATAAGAGCGTGCGTGATACCTTGTCTGATGTCGATTGTGTGTTATTTGTGTTGGAAGCGGGGCGTTTGTCGGATGCCGACCGTGAAGTGATTGCGTTACTGCCGAAAAACCGCCCAGTGATTTTGGTGGTGAATAAAGCCGATCGTTTAAAAGACAAAGCGCGGATGGCGGCGTTTTTATTATCGGCCAGCCAAGCATTTGAATTTGCCGAAATTATTAGTGTCTCGGCAAAACATGGTCATCGATTAGATGCACTGCTCAGCATCATCAGCCCCTATTTGCCAGAAGGCCCACCGTTATATCCAGAGGACATGGTCACCGACAAAAATTCGCGCTTTTTAGCCGCAGAAATTGTCCGTGAAAAATTGTTCCGTTATCTCGGTGAAGAATTACCGTATGCGATGAATGTCGAAGTGGATCGCTTTGAAACCGAAGAAGATGGCCGCTTCCATATTTACGCCACTGTTTTTGTCGATAAACCCGGACAAAAGGCGATTGTGATTGGCAAAAGCGGCGAACGGATGAAGAAAATTGCCTCCGAAGCGCGGGCTGATATGGAAAAACTGTTTGCCACCCGCGTGTTCCTTGAAGTATGGGTCAAGGTTAAAGGCGGGTGGGCAGATGATGTTCGTTTCTTGAAGCAATTCGATTTATAAGCACCGGCCATGAAAGTCGAGGGACAACCGGCTTTTGTGCTACACAGTCAGCCTTATAAAGAAACCAGCCTGTTGTTGGAATGCTTGAGCCGTGATTATGGTCGAGTGGCTTTAGTGGCGCGTGGTGCGCGGCGGCCTCGGGCAGAAATTCGCGGGCAAGTTTTACCGTTTGTGCCGTTGGTGCTGGATTGGTTTGGTAAAAGCGAACTGCGGACTTTAGCGCGGGTGGAATGGCTAGGCGGTGTGCCACAGTTAAGCGGGTTGCCCTTGCTGTCTGGCTTTTATCTCAACGAGTTGTTGTTGCGATTGCTGGCGCGTGATGACCCACATGAAGCGGTGTTCACTGCCTATCAACAAGCCATTATTGGGCTAGCCTGTGGTGAACTCGGCGCGGTGTCGTTAGTATTGCGGCGTTTTGAATTGGCGTTGTTGACCGGCTTGGGTTATGCCCCCAACCTCAGCCACCAAGCCGGTGGTGTAATACCGATTGAGCCAGAACAACAATATTGTTTTATTGCCGGTCATGGGGCTGAACCGTTGCCGTTGGTGTTGCCGGTTGATATTCCCGAAACCGGTTATCAATGTCTGGTTTCCGGCACGACCTTATTGGCGTTAGCGCACGATCAACTGCAACAGCGTTGGGTCGTACAAGAAGCAAAAATCTTGCTGCGCACTTTGCTTGATGCCGTGTTAGGGGCGGTGCCTTTAGCCTCGCGACGGGTGTTACATGCGGTACATGAGCCGCGTACGCGCGTGTGGCCGGTGATGCCGGCTTAATGTTTCTTTTTAAGAAGGGTTTGCCATGATTTTGCTTGGTGTAAATATCGATCATGTCGCTACTTTGCGACAAGCGCGTGGCACACGGTATCCCAGTCCACTTGAGGCAGCTTTGGTGGCGGAATCGTCCGGTGCTGACTTAATCACACTGCACTTGCGTGAAGACCGCCGCCATATTCAAGATCAAGATGTGAAATTGATGCGTGGGGCGATTAAAACGCGCATGAATTTAGAGATGGCACTGACGCCAGAGATGTTGGAACACGCTCTTGCCATTCGGCCACAAGATGTCTGTTTGGTGCCAGAAAAACGTGAAGAAATCACCACTGAAGGTGGTTTAGATGTGTTGGCACAGTTTGATTTGATTCAAGACTATGTCCGCACGTTGCGTAAGGCTGGCATTCGGGTGTCGCTGTTTATCGATCCTGATGAAGAAGCGATTCGTGCTTCAGCAGAGTCGGGGGCAACGGTGGTTGAATTGCACACTGGCCGTTACGCTGATGCCGAGGGGCATGATTTACCGCAACAAGAATTGAAGCGGATTCGTGTTGCTGCTCGTCGTGCCGCCGATTTAGGCTTGGTGGTGAACGCCGGTCATGGTTTGCACTATCACAATGTGGCACCGATTGCAGAAATTGCCGACATCGCAGAATTAAACATTGGTCACGCCATTGTGGCACAAGCTTTGTTCACTGGTTTTTCTCAAGCGGTACGCGATATGAAAACCCTGATGGTTGAGGCACGGCGGGGTGCGAAGTGATTTACGGTGTTGGTACCGATCTCACCGATCATCAACGCATTGCTGCGGTGTGGCACCGACATGGTGAGCGGTTTGCCCGCCGTTTGCTGAGTGCGGTTGAGTTTGCTGAGTTCCTTTCCCATCCACAGCCGGTGGCTTTTTTAGCCAAGCGTTGGGCGGCAAAAGAGGCGATTGGTAAGGCGACAGGGTTGGGGGTACGTGCGCCTTTTTTGTTGCCGGCCATGTCGATTCAACGCGATCACCTTGGCAAGCCTGTTGTGGTGTTTGCCCCTGCAGCGGCGCAGTGGTTGGCTGAACGTCAGATTCAGCGTTGTCATCTTTCTCTCTCTGATGAAAAACAGCTGTCGCTAGCTTTTGTTGTCTTAGAAACGGACGAATAAACCGATGCCAATTTTATCTTTGCCACGCGGCCCTTTAATGTTGGATATTCAGGGCACCGAGCTACAAGCCCATGAACGCGAATTACTGTGTCACCCACAAGTCGGCGGGGTGATTTTGTTCCGGCGTAATTTTCTCTCGCCAGCACAAATTCGCGATTTGGTGGCAGAGATTCATGCGGTGCGATCTCCTGCTTTATTGGTGGCAGTCGATCATGAAGGTGGGCGGGTGCAACGCTTTTTATCCGGTTTTACGCATTTGCCGCCGATGCGGGTATTGGGGCAGTTATGGCAACAAACCCCTGAACAGGCGCTGGTTTTGGCAGAGCAATGTGGCGAAGTGTTGGCGACTGAATTGCGTGCAGTGGGCGTCGATTTGAGTTTTACGCCAGTCTTAGATTTAGACTGGGGCCGTTCTGGGGTGATTGGCGACCGTTCTTTTGCTTTGCAGGCAAGCACGGTAACGGTGTTAGCACAGGCGTTGATACGTGGCTTAGCTCGCGGTGGGATGGCGGCGTGTGGCAAACATTTCCCGGGGCATGGCTGGGTAGAAGCAGACTCTCATCATGCAATTCCAGTGGATGAGCGTGATTTTGCCACGATTGCAGCGGCGGATTTACAGCCTTTTTCTGCTTTGGCTCAACAGGGGTTGGCTGCGGTGATGCCGGCCCATGTGGTATATCCGGCGGTTGATGATCAACCTGCTGGTTTTTCTGCTTTCTGGTTGCAACACATTCTGCGGCAACAATTGCGTTTTGAAGGCGTGATTTTCAGCGATGATTTGTGCATGGAAGGGGCTGCAGGCGCCGGTGGCGTGGTGGAACGGGCTGTGTTGGCTTTGCAAGCCGGTTGTGACATGGTGTTGGTGTGTAACCGTCCTGATTTGGCACAGACGCTTTTGAACGCATGGGGTGAACAGCGTGCGATTCCGTCTTCTTTAGCGCCGCGTTTGGCTGCGATGGCGGGGCAGTTGTCTATCGAAGCGGCACAGCAACGGTTAACCGAAGCAGACTTTATTGCGATGCAAACCACCGTCGCCGCCCTCGCCATTCCACCAGAGCAATTACGTTCTGGTGTGAAAGTCGGGGAGGCGCATTAGCGCCATTCAAGTTTTGTAGTCTGAGTTGATTATCTGTGAGTTGATTTTTCAAAATGACTGATCAACTCCGCTGCACTCGGGCAAGCTTCATGTTTTGCAGCATTTTCAATAGCGAAATGCCAATATTTAGTGATTCTCTTTGCAAAAGATATTTTTTGTCCAGGGCCACGCTTACCCTTTTCAGCTGCAATTTCTTTTAATCTATCCCATGGCTTGCCCACTGTTTTCTCTGGCTCTGATTCATAAAAATCTTGGGTGCCTAGCCAAGTATTCATCGCATCGGTATCTGCTAAATACCATGCTTCAAGTGCTTTGACAGCAATGAAAGCAAAGGTAACCTTGGTGTGTCTCACCCTTTTTCTGACCGTCTCGATGTGCAATTCATCTTCTAAATCAGTCAAAACATAAATAGCATCTACTTGTTTTTGTTCAAGTCGGCTAATAAATTCCTCAATATTTTGTGGTAGTAAATTACCCCCGCCTTCGGCATCGATAACTGGTGTTACCAGTTCATAACCATGTTTGTTCAAGAATGCCCTAAACTGTGGCGACTCAATAATAATTTTTTCACTACCCCCTTCAACAATAAAGCCTATTTTTTTACGTTCATTTGTTACCATGGCAAACCCCCATCAAATAGGTTTGTTAACCATGCTGTATCTAATGCAATTTTTTTCTTGTCAATACCAGAGGTTTTAGCACTTTGAATTTGTGTTTTTCCCTCTTTTTTACTCACAAAATAAAGTTCCTCTACCTCCGAACTTCTCACAACTGATTCGCTATGAGTGGTGATGAACACAGGGTGCTGGGTAGAGGCATTTTCACGCATAAGTTGAACGAGTTCGGCGATAGCCTTCGGATGAATGCCACGCTCAGGTTCTTCAATGATGGTAATTCCATATTCCCGTGCGCGGCTTAGAATGGCAGTTAATATACATAAAGCGTAAATTGTACCATCTGATATTAGTGAAGCTGGAAATCGTGCCTTGGTGCCTTCTTCTTTAAATGTTATTACGGTTGAAGCATCCAGCCTTTGCTTCTCTGTTTTCACGTTTTCCATACCCGGAACGATGAGTTCGATCCACTCTAATACCTGTTCGCGAAAATCATCGTCTTTTTCAAGCACAGATAACATCGTTGCGATGTTTTTGCCGTTTGGATCAAGCGCTGTGGCATCGGCCGCAGCATTATCAGGTTCTTTTGCTGCAAACGGGTCAATACGGAAAACACAAATATTAGTCAGAAAGCGATAAAGTGCAGTATCGCTTAATAACATCATCGCTGACATTTCCTTAGGATAGCTTGTTAATTTTTGTAACCCCTCACGATCACCTAATTGGACTTGAGGTTCACTGGAGTTTTTACGATCAATCAATATGCTACCATTGACTTTTAAACTTTCTTGGATTTCTGGTAAGTTTTCTAGCGATCGGATCGTTAAGTCATAATGATAGTGCACACTGTTTATATCTATTTCTAGTGTGAATGACATCGTTGTCCGTTGCTCTTTGCGAAACTTGAAACAGTGAATTTGGTTAAACCCACCAAACTCACGAACCGCTTGAACAACCCCTCGTTTTATAACTGCACCAAGGAATGCAAGTGCATCAACTAAGTTGCTTTTTCCTGAGCCATTTGCACCTGCTAACACCAGAAAGGGTGAACTATTACCAAGCTTAATATGTGCAATACTTTTAAAACCTTTGATCTCTAGCTTATGTATATTCATTGTTATTCCTTGTAAGGATACTATGAGTAAAGCACTATTTTTCCATGATTTACCTTTAACCGATTAAAAAATATCGTTAGGTAAATAAATTGGCATTTTTTATGGTGGTTAATAAAACATTTTTCTCAAATTTATTCGAGGGTAGTACCGAAGCTGACCATATCGATAGACTCAAACCTAATCGGCTTGTGACTATCCTTCTTCATCCCACTTCCGCAAAACAGCGAGTTTTTCCGCAATTTTTATTTCCAGCCCCCTTGGTACAGGTTGATACCAATTCGGGGCGGCCATCCCCTCTGGGAAGTAGTTTTCCCCGGCGGCGTAAGCATTGGGTTCATCATGCGCATAGCGGTACTCATGGCCATAGCCCAGTTCCTTCATCAACTTGGTAGGCGCATTGCGTAGATGAACGGGGACTTCTCGGCTTTTATCCTGCTTTACAAAAGCCTTGGCCTGATTGTAAGCCACATACCCCGCATTACTCTTTGCGGCGACAGCTAAATAAATCACTGCCTGCGCTAAGGCCAATTCTCCCTCAGGACTGCCTAAACGCTCAAAAGTGGTGGCGGCATCGTTGGCAATTTGCATCGCTCTTGGATCGGCCAGCCCAATATCCTCCCACGCCATCCGAATAATCCGCCGCGACAAATACTTAGCATCGGCCCCACCATCTAACATTCGAGTTAACCAATATAAGGCGGCATCGGGATTAGAGCCGCGTACTGACTTGTGTAAAGCCGAAATTTGGTCGTAGAAAAACTCGCCCCCTTTATCAAACCGGCGCTGGTTGAGGGTTAAGGCGTTGTGGATAAATTCCGCATCAATATTGTGAACCCCTGCCGCTTGTGCAGCAGTGGCGCACTGTTCAACCAAATTGAGCAATTTTCTGCCATCACCATCGGCATAGGCAACCAGCGTAGTGCGTGCCACTTCATCCAAAATCAAATCTGGCATCGCCACTTGTTGAGCGCGGGCTAATAGCTGTTGTAATTCATCATCGGTGAGGGATTGCAAAACATAGACTTGTGCCCGCGACAGCAAAGCCGAATTCACTTCAAATGAGGGGTTTTCGGTGGTGGCACCGAGTAGGGTGATGACGCCTCTCTCGGTATAAGGCAATAGCGCATCTTGTTGCGACTTATTAAAACGGTGAATTTCATCGACGAACAAAATGGTTTTTTTATTCTGTTGCCGATAGTGTTCGGCCTGCTCCATTGCCGCACGAATCTCTTTCACACCGGAAAATACTGCCGAGAGCGCAATAAATTCTGCATCAACAGCATGGGCGGTGAGTCTTGCCAAAGTGGTTTTACCCACCCCAGGTGGCCCCCAAAAAATCATCGAGTGCAGTTTTCGTGCTTGAAAAGCCAACCGTAATGGTTTACCTGCACCAAGCAAATGCGATTGCCCAATGACTTCATCCAGATGTTGCGGGCGCATCCGTTCGGCTAAGGGCAGCGTGGTTGAGGGAAAGGTCTCGAATAAATCCATTTTCACATCGCAAAAAAAGACCCGCTGTGCGGACACAGCGGGCCTGATACCACAAAAAAATCACAATGCAGCGACGATTTTAATTTCGACTTTCCACGCTGGATTGGCTAATTTTGCCTCGACGGTGGCACGCGCTGGGCTGTGACCAGCAGGAACCCACGCATCCCATGCCCGATTCATTGCCTCATAATCCGCCAAATCGGCTAAAAAAATCGTTGCATCGAGAATACGGGTTTTATCAGTGCCCAGTTGCGCTAACACATTATCGATTAACGATAACACTTCCGCTGTCTGCCCTTCGGCATCGCGGCTGGTATCTTCAGGCACTTGGCCTGCTAAAAAGGCCATGCCATTGAATACCACCGCTTCCGATAACCGTGCGCCAGGTAATAAACGTTGAATAGATGACATCGTTTTTCCCCTTGATTAAGCCACTGCGGCAACAGCACGCAAACGCAAGGAAAACTCACGCAATTGGGCAATACCAGATGCTTCCGCCCGTGCGCACCAATCTTGTAACTCTTTCAGCAACTGCTCTTTGGTCAAATTCGAGCGTTCCCACAGCCGCGATAATTCTTGCCGCATCGAATAGATGGTCTGTAACACAGGGCTTTGCTCTAACAATTGATCTAACTGTGAGCGTTCTTGCGCTGGAATGTCTTTACCATCTTGCTTGAGCCAAACCTTCATTTGCCGCGTCATATTGCCTTGCATCTCGGGCAATTTATCACGCAAGTTGCCTAATTCTTGTTCATAAGCCGATTTGAGCGATTTAGCGTATTGCGCTGCCACCGCATAACGATTGGCGATGATGGCGTGTAGGGTGTCCAAATCGAGATGGGATTTCACTTCGCCATGCAATAATTTAGGCGCGACACGGCGAACTTTGGCGAGGCCGATCATTTCCATGATACGGATATACATCCAGCCAATATCAAACTCGAACCATTTATAAGACAGCTTGGCCGAGGTACCGAAGGTGTGGTGGTTGTTATGCAACTCCTCACCGCCGATTAAAATACCCCAAGGGAAGACATTGGTTGCGGCATCTTCGTTTTCGAAATTGCGATAACCCCAATAGTGGCCAATCCCATTCACTACACCGGCAGCCCAAAACGGAATCCACGCCATTTGCACCGCCCAGATCGTTAAACCAATTGGGCCGAACAACAAGACATCGATGACTGCCATTAAGACAATCCCTTTGCCATTGTGTTTGGTGTAGATATTGCGCTCTAACCAATCATCCGGAGCACCGTGGCCAAATTTATCCATGATAGATTGATCTTTGCAGGCGACACGATATAACTCGGCCCCTTCCCACATCACTTTTTTGATGCCGAGCACTTGTGGGCTATGTGGATCATCTGCGGTTTCGCAGCGTGCATGATGCTTACGATGGATGGCAGCCCACTGTTTGGTAATCATCCCCGTTGTCAACCATAACCAGAAGCGGAAAAAATGGCTTGGGATGGGATGCAAGTCGAGTGCACGATGTGCTTGATGACGATGCAGATAAATGGTCACTGCCGCGATGGTGATATGAGTTAATCCCAATGCCACCAAGACATAGCCCCACCAGGCTAGGTCGATCAGACCTTCGAGGAACAACATGGGCGGTACATCCTTCATTTTTTAACCAAAATACTATCTTAACAGATGCAGCCATCGACTTGGCACTGTTAGATGAGGCTTGTTTGATCGTTGTATGGGTGCCGTAGTGTGATAGCAGAAAAGTCGTAGAAAAACACGATTTGGTGAGCAATGATGCTAAGATTCTTGCCACGGCAAATACTGATGGAATAGAAATAGTGAGTAAGCAAACATGGCGGCTCGCTGCGGCTGGAGTGGCTCTGTCAGCTCTGTGCTATGCAGGGGCAGCGTATTGGACAGGTTTAAAAGCAGAAGAAACCTTGTTAGAACAACACCGCATGGTGGCTGGGTTGCCTTTATTTACTGTGCAATCTCATGACTATCAACGCGGTTGGTTTAGCTCTAGTGAAAAAACCGAGTTGGTGCTCAACCGTAAGTTGTTTGAACCCTATCTCAATATTTTGCCCGAACAAGCAAGAGGGATGTTAGACGCCAAAATTGTCTATACCCACCACATCAAACATGGGCCTTTACCCGGCCTGACTGATTTCGACTTACGTCCTGCACGTGCCTTGGTCAGCACTGAATTTATTATGAGTGATGCCACGCGCAAGACATTGAGCAAGTTTTT
The DNA here is from genome assembly GCF_000420525.1 of Aquaspirillum serpens DSM 68. Lineage (GTDB taxonomy): Bacteria > Pseudomonadota > Gammaproteobacteria > Burkholderiales > Aquaspirillaceae > Aquaspirillum > Aquaspirillum serpens. The sequence goes on along the minus strand of NZ_ATVC01000005.1, from coordinate 22,116 downwards.
TGGCGATGCCGACCCGATTACCTTAACCAACCGTCTGTACTTCTCCGGTGGTGGTGAACTGCAGGTCGCCATTCCAAAATTTGACTACGAAGAAACCCTCTCCGGCGTCAAAATTCGTTGGGGCGGTTTTAATGGCAAAGTGGACTATGCCTCGGGTTATCAGCAATACCATATTGATGCACGTTTACCCGGTTTAGAAGTCGATGCGGCGATTAAAGGCCATGTTGAATTTAAAAATGTGGCGTTTGTGTCCGAGACCACCCCTGGCAAAACTGGCGTTGATATTGGTAATAGCGAATTAACGATAGAAAACATCCAACTCGATTCCCGAGAAAGTGTGCCTTACGAAATTCGTTTGAATGAGTTGGTCTATTTGTTGACGCGGATTCGGGTTGGTGAATTTATCAATCCTTCCGGTGAAATCAAACCATCGAAAGCCGAGCTGAAAAAGCTGCGCTATCGTGTCAATACAGAAGAGGATGGTGAATTTGTTAACACCCGTGGCCGCTTCGATTTCGCCAGTTTGATGATCAATAAAACCACGGTGGGCCCGTTAGAGTTGGATGTGTCGGCAAATCATCTACATGGCCCTACCTTGGTCAAACTCGATAAAGCCCTATCTGCTATCCCATTCGAAGGCAAAGACCCTGCTGAATTGCGCCGTGCTTATGTTGACACCGTGTTGCGTGAGGGTGCGCCACTGCTGAAGCAAGACCCGATTGTTAAAGTCAACACGCTAAAATTGCAGTTGCCAGATGGGGTGGTGGATGTCAGTGGACAGGTGGCGTTGAAAGCGGTACAAGACGCCGACTTACACAAAGCCCTCGACTTTTTGGCGAAAGTGCATGCTGATGCCAAATTAAGCCTGCCACGTCAAACACTAGAAGATTTAGTGGTGGCACAGGCGCGTAATTTGTTTATGGTGGATGAACGGGCCGAAAATCCACCGAGTGTGCAAGAAATTGATGACTTGGCGAAAAGTCTCTTTTCAAGTCAGTTACTACAATGGCGAGAACAGGGCTATGTTGTTATCCGAGGCGGACAGATTGATACTGCGCTGACGTGGGACGGGCAGCAACTGACGGTAAATAAACAGCCGATTAGCTTGCCGTGGCAAGAACCCGAACCCGAGCCAGAAGTCCCTTCAGAACCACAGGACGCCGCTGCAGACGTGAAGAAACCCGCTTAAGCTTGGCGCTTGATAATCAGTGCTCTGCCCTCATCCGGTAGAGCACGTTTTATTTGTTGGCGCGTGGCGTTCAGTTGCTGCGCGCCTTTCTGTTACACTGTACCATTTTCAGCTGGCCTACCGTCGGATCATTATGCTTACTCTGTTCAATACACTGTCTCGTCAAAAAGAAGTTTTTCATCCTATTACCCCTAATCAAGTGCGGATGTATGTCTGTGGTATGACGGTTTATGATTATTGCCACTTAGGTCATGCTCGAGTGATGGTGGTCTTTGACATGGTGGCGCGTTGGTTGCGTGCTGCGGGTTATCAAGTCACCTATGTTCGCAATATCACTGACATCGACGACAAAATCATTAAGCGCGCACTGGAAAATCAAGAGTCCATTCACGACTTAACTGCCCGTTTTATCCAAGCGATGAACGAAGACGCCGACGCGCTCGGTGTGTTACGACCCGATCATGAGCCAAAAGCCACTGAGTTTGTCGGGCAAATGCACCAACTGATTGCAGCCCTGATTGAAAAAGGCTTGGCCTATTCTGCCCCGAATGGCGATGTCTACTATGCGGTGCGTAAATTTGCTGGTTATGGCAAGTTGTCCGGCAAAAGTTTAGAAGATTTACGTGCAGGTGAACGGGTTGATGTCGATCCTAATAAACAAGATCCGTTGGATTTTGTGTTGTGGAAAGCAGCCAAAGCCGATGAGCCCAGCGAGGCAAAATGGGCTTCGCCGTGGGGTGAAGGCCGTCAGGGTTGGCATATCGAATGCTCGGCCATGAGCTGCCACCATCTAGGTGATCACTTCGATATTCACGGCGGCGGTGCAGATTTACAGTTCCCTCACCATGAAAATGAAATTGCACAAAGCGAAGGCGCACATGGTCACGCTTATGTGAACTATTGGATGCACAATGGCTTTATTCGGGTGGATAACGAGAAAATGTCGAAATCTCTCGGCAATTTCTTCACCATCCGCGAAGTGCTAGAAAAATTTGATGCCGAGGTGGTGCGCTTCTTTATCTTGCGTGCACACTACCGTAGCCAATTAAACTACTCTGATGCCCATTTAGAAGATGCCAAAGGGGCTTTAACCCGTCTTTACACGGCATTAAAACCGTTTGCAGTCGCTGATTTGACAGCAGAAATTGATTGGCAACAACCGTATGCCCAGCGTTTCCAAGCTGCCATGAATGATGACTTCAATACGGTTGAAGCTGTCGCAGTGTTGTTTGAATTGGCTGGTGAAGTCAATCGTACGGGGTCGGTAGCTTTGGCGGCGATGTTGCGTGCTTTGGGTGGTGTGTTGGGTTTATTGCAACGCGAACCGCTGGCTTTCCTACAAGGCGGGCAAGAAGCGGGGGATTGGGATGCTGAACGTGTCGAAGCAGCGATTGTGGCGCGGCGCGAGGCAAGAACGGCAAAGAATTGGGCAGAATCTGACCGCATCCGTGATGAATTATTGGCAGCGGGGATTTTGTTAGAAGATGGCCCACAAGGGACCACTTGGCGGCGTGTTTAACGCGGTTTTACCTTGTCAATCGGCCAAGGCTCAAGGATAATGCTGGGTTTTCAAAGCGGTATAGGCACAACCCCTATACCCGAAACCCCAAAGGAAAATCATGAAATCCGGTATCCATCCTGAATACACCGATCTGAAAGTGACTTGCTCTTGCGGCAACGCTTTTGTGACCAAATCGACCATGAGCAAAGAAAGCTTCCACGTTGAAGTGTGCTCCGAGTGCCATCCTTTCTACACAGGCAAACAGAAAGTGGTTGACACCGCAGGTCGTATCGACAAGTTCAAACAGAAGTTCGGCAAGTTCGCGCGTTAATTTCTGCGCGTCTCCGCAAAAAAAGGCAGCGCAGGCTGCCTTTTTTTTCGCCTGTCCATTTTGGATCACGTGGTGCTGTTATGTTGACCTACACTCCTCCCCGCCCACCCGAAGCCGAACGACCCACAGAAAAACCGTGGTTGTTACTTTTATTGTGTTTTGTTTGGCTATGGCCCGGCATCTTGGGGCACGATCCGTGGCGCCCCAATGAACCATATGTGGTCGGCATCGTGCAGTCGATGTTAGAAACGGGCAATTGGTCGGTACCAAGCATTGTCGGGGTGCCTTACTTAGAAACGCCCCCGCTCTATCATTGGTTGGCTGCATCACTGGTTTCGTTATTGTCACCGTGGTTGTTGTCTGCCCACGATGCAGCGCGGATTGCGACACCGTTGTTGATGTCGCTGGCGCTGTGGTGTGTCGGATTGGCTGGGCGCGATTTAATTGGGCGTCGCCATGGCCGCAGTGCGGTGATGATCCTGATTGGTTGTCTAGGTTTAATGACGTGGGGTCATGAGTTATCACCCGATGTCGGCTTGTTCACCGGTTTTTGTCTTGGCTTTTATGCCCTCGCCCTCGGCATTCGTCAGGGCTGGCTAGCCGGTTTGTGGCTGGGGTTGGCGAGTGTATTGATTATGTGGTGCGCCAGTTTGTTAGAGCTGGCATTGATTTGGATGGTGGCGTTAACGCTACCTGCGTTTAGAGCATGGCGTGGCGAAGAATATCTCAAAACCCTATTAGTGGCGCCGGTGGTGGCCTTGCCATTGCTATTGTGTTGGCCTTTGTTATTGCACAAAGCCAGTCCTGAAGTATTTGAACAATGGTGGTTGCAACATGCGCTGGGGCCATTTAACGGTTTTGGCCGCTTAGATGTCCTGCACGAGTTTGGTTATTACCTCAAACTTTTCCCGTGGTTTACGTGGCCGGCGTGGCCGTTGGCGGCGTGGGCGGTGTGGCAACGCCGTTACCGTTTAGATGAGCCTGTGACACAGCTGTCGCTATTGTTCTTCACCGTGTTGCTATTCCTGTTAACCCTATCCCCTCGTCAAACCCAAGCGTTGGCTTTGCCGTTGTTATTGCCCTTGGTGATCTTGGCTGCCAGCGAGTTGGATTCGTTACGGCGTGGCGCGGCTTCTTTCCTTAATTGGTTTGGGTTGATGACCTTTGGCCTGTTGGGGGCGTTTATGTGGGTGGGTTGGGGGGCAATGAATTTTGGCTGGCCAACAAAATTAGCCGAGCGTTCACATTTCTTTAGTCCGGCATACCAGCCTCACGTTAACTGGCCTTTTCTGATTTTGGGCATTGCAGCGAGCTTGACATGGCTATGGGCTGTTACACGCCGCCATGTACGTGGTCGCCAAGCGGTGACCAATTGGGCGGCAGGGGCAACTTTGGTGTGGGGATTAGGCATGACGCTGTGGTTGCCGTGGTTTGATGCACAAAAAAGCTATCGCTCAACAGCGTTGGCAATGCAAGCGGCGATTCCGTCCGATGCCAACTGTGTCGCCACGGCCTCCACTCATTATGTGCAGCGTGCGTTGTGGTATTACTTTGCGGGTATTCGGTTATTGCCGACGGAACAAACCACCGGCGCCGCGTGTCAGTATCGGATGGTGATGCACTACCGTTCTGACTATCAACCCTCGCCTCAGTGGCAAATTATCTGGCAAGGTAATCGCCCTGGCTCGCGGCGAGAGTTTTATTTTTTATTGAAAAAACAATAGGTCGTTTTATGGCATGGATTTATTTGTTGTTGGCAGGCGTGTGTGAAATTGGTTGGCCGTTGGGCTTAAAGTTGTCGCAAACCACGCCATATAAATGGCCGTGGATCGGCTTTGCGGTTGCGGCAATGACTGCCAGTGGCTATTTTTTGTGGTTAGCTCAACGCACCATTCCAATTGGCACTGCCTATGCGATCTGGACCGGAATTGGTGCAGTAGGGGCATTTATTGTTGGCATCGCTTTATTTAAAGACAGTGCCAATCTGTGGCGGATTCTGTCTGTGCTCTGCATTGTGATTGGGATTGTTGGCTTAAAGTTGTCTCATAGCGAGTAAGTCTGTTTTTTGCCAAAATGATTTAATTCTATCTAAACCTACTGCTCCGTTGCTGGCAGTAGGTTTTTTTTGTGTTGAATTGTACGTTTTTGCAACAAAACGTACATTTTCGCGACATTACCGCCTAGTGGAACTGTTGTTGCATGCAGCTTTCATGCTAAGTTAACAATACCAAGTTAAGCTATACGGCTTTAAAACCATTGACCCTATTGAATCTGACCTGTCCCGTGAACCCAAGCGGGGCGAGTCTCAAATCTTGTCGATCGTACTGAATTGTACGAATTGGCCCAAAAATGGGCATAAACAAGCTAGCGAAACTGCTGCAAGCAGGATGTTAAGACACACAAAAACCATAAAGGGGGAGTCATGACTCAACGTATCGCACTTGTAACAGGTGGCATGGGTGGCATTGGAACAGCAATTTGTAAAATGCTGGCTGATGCTGGAATGACCGTCGTGACAACATTCAGCCGTCCTGGCAAAGAACAGGATTGGTTGGCAAACATGAAAGAACAGGGATACCAATTCCACGCCTATCAGTGTGATGTTGGCGATTTCTCGTCATGTGCTGAGATGGTGGCAAAAGTGCAAGCCGAAGTCGGCGCGATTGATGTGTTGGTGAATAATGCTGGCATTACTCGCGATGGCACATTTAAGCGGATGGATAAGGACAGCTGGGATGCGGTGATTCGCACCAATCTGGATTCACTGTTCAATATCTGTAAACCGATTGTGGATGGAATGGTTGAGCGTGGTTTTGGCCGTGTGATCAATATTTCTTCTATCAATGGCCAAAAAGGTCAATTTGGTCAAACCAACTATTCTGCTGCTAAAGCCGGTATGCACGGTTTTACGATGGCCTTGGCGCAAGAAGTGGCGAAAAAAGGCGTAACCGTCAATACCATCAGCCCAGGGTATATTGCCACTGAGATGGTGATGGCAGTACCGGAAGAAGTACGCAATAAAATCATTGCCAATATCCCAGTCGGTCGCCTCGGTAAACCAGAAGAAATCGCTTCTTTGGTTACTTATATGGCCTCTGATGCAGCGGGCTTTATGACCGGTGCTAACGTAGCCATCAACGGCGGTCAACACATGATGTAACTGTCTCACCTTTTCCTGTGAATGACAAGCGCGTGTTAGAGTATGTCTCAGCATGCGCTTTTTTTAACCTCATGTGAGCCGAGGATAGTATGAGTCAAGACTTCAACCCAACCGATCCCTTTGCCCTGTTGCGTCAATTTTGGCCGGGTGGCACGGTCAATCCTTTACAAGCCTTACAACAATTCATGCCACCGATGAACGAAGCGGAATTAGATCGTAAGTTGGCTGAATTGCGCGTGATTGAAAATTGGCTGACCATGAATTTGGGCATGATTACCATGCAGGTTCGTGCCTTAGAAGCGCAACGCAATGCGTTGGCGGCACTGAAACCGAAGGACAATAGCTAAGTCATCTATGCTGCAAAGCGGCTGTACGACAGCGCCAAGTCTGTTAATCTTCGCCTATTGCTTCTTTGCCAAGGAAAAAAATAAGATGGTCATGTCAAAACGCATGTGGCAAACCACGATGACCGCAACGATGATGGGCTTGACGTTGGGCGCGTGTACCACCCCGCTGGCTACACAACAAGTAAAAATACAGGGTGAGCGCGGGGTGTGGATCAATGAATCGGCACTTGAAACCTTATCCACAGCGAAAACGCTACAAGGCACGCTGCCTGTTCACGAAACACTAGAGCTGCGTTTCCATCCGTCCGCGCCACAAGTGTTGTTGAGTACCGCCAAACACAATCTTAGCTTGGCTTACCAACGTGATTTCAGTGGTCGCGTTACCGTGTCGGCGATGGGTGAACATCCACAAGAAGTCTTTATCCCTCTGGCGAATGGCAAGTATCAACGCCTACGAGATAATGCCTTGTTTATGAAAGTCAGTCCGGACGAGGCATCGCCGTTTCGCAGCTTGCTCAATCAAATGTGGTTCCAAGGTTACTATCGTGTCCTGACCCCCTCCGGTCAAGCGACACCACAGCAAGTCCGCTTTTTACCTGATGGACGGGTTGAAGGTGCGGCACGCTTTACCCGCTATTCCCTCTGTTTAGCCGATGAATGCCCGAAGATGGAACATGGCAACAGCATTGCGCTATTTGATGGCGAACAGTGGCAACAGATGGCGATTGAAAAGGGCAATATCGGTCATTACACCTTATTGTCTCTACATCGTGTCTCCACTGCTGGTGATCAGCCTGCCTACGCGCCAACCTCGCCTTACCTCCAACTGGCACCCCTCAGCAAATAGTGTGTTCTGCCCCGAGGGGGCAGGTGGGCGCAGTGTTTAGGATGAACAACTGAGATGGATGCCCTCCGCCCATGCTGGTGGATGGGCGAAATAGGCTTCGTATTCTTCTTGTTCAGCGTAGGGTTGTTGTAACAGATGGGCGAGGCGTTGTAACTCGCTGTCGTCTTGATGTTGTTCTAGCTGCTGGATGGCGTGTTCTGCCATGTAGTTGCGCAGGATATATTTGGGATTCACCGCCAGCATCATCGTTTGCCGCTCGGCATCAGATAAGGCCTGTTGTTGTAAGCGTTGCTGATAGCGCTGTGCCCATTGGTCAAACGCAGCTCGATCGACAAATTCATCGCGAACTGGGCCGGCGGCTTCGGTGCTGGAGAAATAAGCCAACAGGCGGTGGGCACGGGTGTAGTCTGCCCCTTGCTCGGCTAATAAAGCCAGCCATGCCTCAACTAAAGCGGCATCGTCGGGTTGCCATTCACTTAATCCCAATTTGGCGGCCATATTCTGTTGCCAAGCCTGTTGATAATGCGCTTCATATTGTCCGAGTACCGCCAGCGTGGTGTCCTTACCGATCAGATCGATTAAAGCTTGACCAAGACAATATAAATTCCACAGGCCAATGCGCGGTTGTTGTGAGAAAGCATAGCGCCCATGATCGTCGGAGTGATTGAATACCTGATCGGGTACATAGCGGTCGAGAAAACCATATGGCCCATAATCCAACGTCAGCCCAGCAATCGACATATTGTCGCTATTCATTACCCCATGCACAAACCCCACCGCTTGCCATGCGGCCATCAGCTCTGCTGTGCGCAATACCACGCATTGCAACAGGGCTTGATACGGATTGGGAGCCGATTGACAGTCGGGATAACTTTGTTCAATGACAAAATCGGCTAAGGTTTTTAATAAAGCAGTTTCACCACGCCAGTACAACACTTCAAATGAGCCAAAGCGGATAAACGTCGGTGCGACGCGGCACACCACCGCAGTGGGTTCCCAACGCTCACGCCGTGCCAACTGGGACGAGGCAAATAAGGCAAGGGCGCGGGTAGTGGGAATGCCTAAACCGTGCATCGCTTCCGAGGCCAGATATTCGCGGACGCTGGAACGCAACACCGCTCGACCATCGGCACCGCGAGAAAATGGCGTAGGGCCGGCGCCTTTGAGTTGTAACTCAGCACACTGCCCATCGGCGACAGCCAATTCGCCAAGCCATAATGCGCGGCCATCGCCAAGTTGTGGCACATACACCCCAAATTGATGACCTGCATATAAAGCGGCCAGCGGCTCACTGCCAACAAGATGGCCGTCTCCAGCTAATGCGGCGAGGGTTGCCGGTTGTTGTTGCCACGCTTCTATTTGCAGTTGTTGTGCCAGCGCTTGATTCCATAGCAGCAACCGACTGTCCGAGAGTGGCGTGGCTTTCACCCGCGCAAACAAGGCGTCTGGCAGGCGGGCAAAACGGTTGATAAATTGAGCCATGATAGTTTTCTAAAATTAGGGTGTTGCCATGCCTAAGACTTTTGCCAAATAGCGGCCGGTGTGGCTGTTGTTCATGGCGGCGACCTGTTCTGGTGTACCATTGGCGAGAATCATCCCCCCTCCAGCACCCCCTTCTGGCCCAAGATCGATAATCCAGTCGGCAGTTTTAATCACATCCAAATTATGCTCAATCACCAACACCGTGTTGCCATGTTCACGCAAACGATGCAGAACCTTGAGCAATAAATCGATATCGTGGAAATGCAAGCCGGTGGTGGGCTCATCCAAGATATACAGCGTTCGACCGGTATCGCGTTTCGAGAGTTCCAATGCCAACTTAACCCGTTGCGCCTCGCCGCCGGATAGGGTGGTGGCAGATTGTCCCAGCCGGATATAGCCCAAACCGACATCCATTAAAGTCTGTAGTTTACGAGCGACAGTCGGCACAGCCGCAAAAAAAGCCAGCGCCTGTTCCACTGTCATTTGCAACACTTCATCAATCGTTTTGCCTTTATATTGCACATCTAATGTTTCACGGTTGTAGCGTTTACCATGACAGACATCACAAGGGACATAGATATCGGGTAAGAAGTGCATTTCCACACGCAAGACACCATCGCCTTGGCACGCTTCGCAACGTCCACCTTTGACATTAAATGAGAAGCGGCCAGGGCCATAGCCACGCTCGCGGCTCATGGGTACACCAGCAAACAATTCCCGAATTGGGGTAAATAAACCGGTGTAGGTGGCGGGATTGGAACGCGGCGTGCGGCCAATTGGTGATTGGTCAACGTTAATGACCTTATCAAAATGCTCTAAGCCCGTGATGTCTTGATACGGTGCGGCTTCGGTTTGGCTATTGTGAAGATGATGTGCGACAGCGTGATAGAGCGTATCGTTGATCAGCGTCGATTTGCCAGACCCCGATACACCGGTCACACAGACAAACAACCCCACCGGCAAGGTCAGGTCAACCTGTTTTAAGTTATTGCCGCTGGCGCCATGAATTTTTAATACTTTATCGCTGGGGGCGCGGCGGTCAGTCGGCGTGGGAATACTGCGCCGACCGGATAAAAAAGCGCCGGTGATGGAGTCCGGGTGGTTGGCAACCGTTTCTGGTTTGCCAGCCACTAAAATTTTTCCACCATGTTCACCAGCACCAGGCCCCATATCCACCACAAAATCAGCCGCCCGAATTGCGTCTTCGTCATGCTCAACCACAATCACGCTGTTACCTAAATCGCGCAGCCGCATCAACGTTGTTAACAGACGGTCATTATCTCGTTGATGTAAACCAATCGAAGGTTCATCCAACACATACATCACCCCCGTTAATCCCGAACCAATTTGGCTGGCGAGGCGAATGCGTTGGGCTTCACCGCCGGATAAGGTGTCGGCGGAGCGTTCGAGTGATAAATAATCGAGACCGACATTCACCAAGAATCCTAGGCGGTCGGCAATTTCTTTGACGATTTTGCTGGCAATGGTTTGTTTGTGGCCGACAAGCTGCAACTGTTCAAACCAAGCGAGGGTATTTTTTAACGGCCATTGGTTGATGTGATGTAAGGTCTGGCCGCCGACTTCGACGTATCGTGCCTCTTTGCGTAACCGCGACCCTTGGCAGCTTGGACATACTTGGCTGTTTTGATATTTGGCGAGTTCTTCACGCACCGCGCTGGATTCGGTTTCGCGATAGCGCCGCTCGAAGTTAGAGACAATCCCTTCAAACGGATGGCTGCGAGAAAAACGCGTGCCACGTTCATTGAGATAGGTAAACGCAATTTCCTCGTGCCCAGAACCATACAGCACCACCTGTTGTACCGCTTCTGGCAGGTCTTCAAATGCGGTTTCTAAATCAAACTGATAGTGTTCAGCCAGATTTTGTAGCATCTGAAAATAAAATTGGTTGCGGCGGTCCCATCCCTTAATAGCACCGGCGGCTAAGCTAAGACTAGGATGGGCAACAATCCGTTTTGGATCAAAAAAACTCATATGCCCCAGCCCATCGCAACTGGGACATGCCCCCATTGGATTGTTAAAGCTGAATAAGCGCGGTTCTAATTCTGGTAAGGAATAACTGCACACCGGACAGGCAAACTTGGCAGAGAACCAGTGTTCTTTACCGCTATCCATTTCCACAGCAATCGCCCGCCCTTCGGCATGACCAAGTGCTGTTTCAAACGATTCTGCCAACCGTTGCTGATTATCGGCACGGACTTTTAAACGATCAATCACCACTTCAATGGTGTGTTTGCGGTTTTTTTCCAGTTTGGGGATGGCGTCGATGTCATAAACTTCACCATCAACCCGCACTCGAACAAAGCCTTGGGCGCGTAATTCTTCAAATAAATCGTGATTCTCGCCTTTTTTCCCCATCACCACCGGTGCCAAAACCATCAGTTTGGTGTCTTCGGGTAAGGACAAGACATGATCGACCATTTGGCTCACGGTTTGTGAGGCCAGCGGCTGGCCATGATCGGGGCAGATTGGCGTACCCACACGGGCAAATAACAGGCGCAGGTAATCGTGAATTTCAGTAACGGTGCCGACGGTTGAGCGGGGGTTGTGGCTGGTGGCTTTTTGTTCAATTGAAATGGCCGGCGATAGACCTTCAATCAAATCGACATCCGGCTTTTCCATCATTTGCAGGAATTGACGGGCATAAGCCGAGAGGGATTCGACATAACGGCGCTGGCCCTCGGCATAGAGCGTATCAAAAGCGAGCGAAGATTTGCCCGAGCCAGAAAGACCCGTCATCACAATCAGCTGGTGACGCGGCAAGTCCAAGTCAACATTTTTCAGATTGTGCGTACGCGCACCACGAATACGGATAAAGTCGGTCATGTCCAAAGCCAGCAGTACAGGAAACCCATCACTATACACCGCCCGCTTGTCAGTTCGCGAGTCGCGTTAAATCTCCGCCCACATCCGCACCAGATTATGATAAGTCGCAGTAAGGCCGATGATGGTTTCTTGGTCGCCGTAGGTTTCACGCAAGCGCATGATGTTCATATCCATATCAAACAACAGTGCCCGTTTACTGTCATCACGAATCATCGATTGCAGCCAAAAGAAAGAAGCCACGCGGGCGCCTTTGGTAACCGGCTCGACCCGATGCAGACTCGTTGATGGATAAATCACTGCATGGCCGGCGGGTAGCTTCACCGAATGCACGCCATAGGTGTCTTCAACAATCAATTCTCCGCCTTCATAGCTGTCGGGCTCGGCCAAGAACAAAGTGCACGACACATCGGTACGAATATGCTCGCCAGTGCGGGCAATGGTGCGGACAGAATTATCAACATGATTGCCAAAGGCCATCCCACCTTGATAACAATTAAACAGTGGCGGAAACACCCGTTTTGGCAAGGCAGCCGACATAAAAATGGGGTGATGACCCAAAGCCGTCAAAATAATATGGCCGGCGGCTTGGGCGGCGGGGCTATCCTCCGGTAACTGCATATTGTTTTTGACTTGGGCCGATTGGGTGCCAGCGGTGACCTTACCATCGACCCATTCCGCTTGTTCCAATAGCTGTTGCACCTGTTGTAGCGATTCACCACTGAGCACTTCAGGAATATGGAGCAACATAATATGACCTTTCTGGTATATGAAAAACACGGCACAAAGCTGTGCCGTGTTGTGGTTCAGTGTGAAATCAGCTCACATTAGAATTTGAAATTGACTTTGACGTGGGCAGAACGCTCGGTGCCTGGTAAGGCATGACCGCCATACAGACCTTCGTAATGTTTCTCGTCAAACACGTTGTAGATGTTTAACTGTGCATCCCATGTCTTAGCGTCATAGCCCACCATCGCATCCCAACGGACATAAGACGGCATCTTGTTGACGTTGTTCGCGTTAACAAAACGACGGCCCACGGCGTTGAAGCCACCGCCAACTTTCCAACCATTACCCACTTCGTAGGTTGACCACAAGTTGGCAGTGTATTCAGGGGCATTGGCTGGCGCATTGCCCTCGGTACCTTTAGCAGAACCGGCGGCTTTGGTGATTTTCGGGTTCATCAAAGCGATACCAGCAAACACCTTCCACTTGTCAGTGATACGACCTGCTGCTTCCAACTCGATACCATCGGTATGACGGGCACCCGACAACAGATACACATCGGTTACCAACGGGTCGGTATTACGCTCGTTGGTTTTTTCGGTACGGAAAATCGCAGTTCTCAGCAACAAATCACCTTCAAACAAATCCCACTTCGCGCCAATTTCATAGTTACGGTTTTTCTCCGGTGGCGTATTGGCACCACGAGGATCTAAGGCATAGGCTTCACCAGAAGGGTTAAACGATGTGCCATAGGAAATGTAATAAGACTGTTGTGCATCAGGTTGCCAAATCAGGCCTGCGCGCCAGTTCCACATCGAGTCGGTACGCGAAGTGTCTTCCTTGGTTTTATTGGCCAGATTGACTGTGGTGTAATCACCCGAGAAACGATCCCAACGTGCGCCCAACAGCACTTTCCATTCTGGCGTGATCGACATCATATCTTGCACATACGCCGATACCGTGTCTGCCGTGAAATTGACATCTGTGCTATAGACTTTGGTGGCATTGGTGATGTTGTCACTATTATTGGGGTTGCCGACCGTTGTTGGAGGAACCGCACCATTGACGTTAGCCCAACGCAAGGTATTCGATTTTTCACGACCCAATTCTAAGCCGGCCAACACATCATGTTTGATGTCGCCAGTAAATAATCGGAACGAAAAATCGGTTTGGTTCGACCAGACTTCATCTTTACCACTGCGACCGGGGCGGCTGCGGTTGACCGTGGTTTTATCGCTAATCGACGAGGCCCCGCCGAGGCTGATACGTGGCGCGGTTGGCCACACATCACGTTCGTATTCTGCATAACGCAGGGTGTTCTTTACGCTGGCTGTTGGGCTGAAGCGATGTTGAATGGTGGCGGTGGCAATATGAGTTTCAGTGTGTTCGTAGTCATGGTTTTTCAAGCCATAGAAACGATCCACCGGCACATCCAAAGGCTCGCGGGTAAAGGAATTAAATGGCACGCCATAATCGGGGACATTTTTTTCCTTCATATAGAAATAAGACAGCTCAACTTCCGTTGGCGTATTGATCCCAAAGCGAACAGTTGGTGCAACGCCCCACCGGTCACTGGTTGCACCCGAGCGGAAGCTTTCGGCATCTTGCCCCATGACATTCACCCGCAGGGCGGAGGTGTCATCTAATTTTTGGTTGATGTCCGCTTCAACACGATAGAAATCGCTGGTGCCGACAGTTAAACCAACCGTGCGTTCATTCTCTAAATGCGCCCGTTTCGATACTTGGTTAATCACCCCACCTGTCGAACCTCGACCAAACAACATTGAGCTGGCGCCACGCAGTACATCTACACGTTCAATGTTAAAGGTGTCGCGGTTGTATTGACCGGCATCACGCACCCCATCGAGGAACAAATCGGTGGTCGCAGAGAAACCCCGCAAAGCCAAAATATCACCCGTCCGACCGCCTTCACCAGCGTTAAATGTGATGGCGCTGACAGTTCTCAACGCATCTTTTAAGCTGGTTGCACCAGTATCTTTCAACACTTCTTGTGTAATGACGGTGGTGGATTGTGGAATATCGCGTTGTTGCTGGCTGCCTTTGCCAACACTGGTAAAATTGCCGGCATAGCCATTTTGTGGTGTGCGGCCAGTGCTGTTTTGACCCGTCACATTCACCGGCTGTAAAACTTGGGTGTTAGCGGCAGTATCAGCAAAAGCGGGGGCGGCCAAAGTGCCTAATAAACCTGCCACAGTGGCAACACTGAGTGGAACTTTAGCAAAGCTGTGGACTGCAGAAGACTCTTTCAGGCATTTCATCATCAGGGTGTGCTCTTGAATTTGCGTCAAAGAAAGCCGTCCGCGCCATACGGTGCGGGCACAGACGGTTGGATGGTTTTGATCCAAACGTGGGCAGTGGCTTGCAGTTGACGCTGACCCGATTATCCTGATCAGCTGCTGCTGGCTAAATGCGGCCTCAATTCTATTGAGAACTCGTCTCAATTGCAACTTAAACAAAAAGGAAAGTTTTGCATGCGATTGCGTGATGTATGGCGAGATTGCTCGCTCTCGGCTATTTTGGCCGGTTTTGTGACGGTGTTGGTTGGGTTTACCAGCTCGGCAGCATTGGTGTTTCAAGCGGGACATGCCGTAGGTGCAACGCCAGCCCAGATGGCGTCATGGATGTGGGCATTGGGTATCGGTATGGGGGTGACTTGTATCGTCTTATCATTGCGCTACCGTGTACCCGTGGTGACCGCATGGTCTACTCCGGGGGCAGCCATGCTAATTACTTCGGCTTCTGGGGTGCCGATGGCTGAGGCGATTGGCGCATTTATTGTGTGTGCTGTGCTGATGGCGGTGAGTGGTTTTTCTGGTTGGTTCGAGCGTGCATTAAAGCGTATCCCGTTGTCGTTGGCCTCGGGGATGCTGGCCGGCGTGTTATTGCGTTTTGGTCTGGATGTGTTTGTCTCGCTGCAACATGCACTAGCAATGGTATTGAGCATGTGTGTGGTCTATCTATTGGGTCGGCGTTTTTTGCCGCGCTATGCGGTGATTCTGGCATTGGTCGTGGGGACGGTGATTGCGGCGGTGCAAGGCCAATTACACTTTGAACGTTTTGCCTTCGCGGTAGCCTTACCGGTGTGGATTGAACCCAGTTTTTCATTATCAGCGATGATCGGGATTGCCTTGCCGTTGTTTATGGTGACGATGGCTTCGCAGAATATCCCAGGGGTGGCAGTGATTCGGGCATCGGGTTATGAAGCGCCGATTTCACCCTTAATTGGTTGGATTTCAACGGTAACGCTGTTGCTGGCGCCGTTTGGTGCTTATGCGTTGAATCTCGCCGCCATTACTGCTGCTATTTGTATGGGCCGTGAAGCACACGAAGACAGCCAACGCCGTTATGTGGCTGCGGTTGCCGCTGGGGTGTTTTATCTGTTAATCGGGGTGTTTGGTGCGACAGTTGCCGCTTTATTCAGTGCGCTGCCGAAAACCTTGATTTTGGCCATTGCTGGGTTGGCATTGCTCGGCACCATTGGCAATGGTTTAGCCACGGCCATGCGCGATGAGCAAGAACGCGAAGCGGCTTTGATTACCTTTTTGGTCACGGCGTCAGGATTGACCTTGTGGGGCATTGGGTCGGCATTTTGGGGCTTGGTGGCAGGTGGTGTGGCCAGCTTAGTTTTGCATAGTCAACCACGCCGTAACTAAGCAAAACAGGATTCTTTAAAGAAAGTGACAGACGATGAGTACACCGAATTTGGCAGATATTCGCCAAGATTACAGCAAGAAAGAATTGTCGCCGGAAGAGTGTTTGGCCGATGCCGTGGCACAGTTTGAAATATGGCTCAATGAGGCGATTACCTCGCAAGTGCATGAACCGACGGCGATGCACCTTGCTACGGTGAATGCCGATGGAAAACCGAGTGCGCGGATGGTATTGCTAAAAGGCATAGAGGCTGGCCAACTGGTGTTTTACACCAACTATGACAGCCGTAAAGGACAGGCGATTGCCAGTCATCCTGATGTGGCATTGACCTTTTTTTGGCCGGAGTTAGAACGTCAAGTCCGCATTGAAGGACGGGCAGAAAAAGTATCAGACGACGTATCCGATGCCTATTTCCACAGTCGCCCCTACCAAAGCCGCTTGGGGGCGTGGGCATCGGAACAAAGCCGTGAAATCAGCAGCAAAACCGAATTGGTTACCCGCGCTGCGTTGTTTGCGGCGCGTCATCCCCTACATGTCCCCCGTCCACCGCATTGGGGAGGCTATGCCGTCACACCCGAACGAATTGAATTTTGGCAAGGCCGTCCCAGCCGGCTGCATGATCGTGTGTTATATCAACGCACCTCTGAGGGCTGGCAGCGGAGCCGTTTAGCGCCTTGAGTCAGTGTCTAGCCGCCTACCATCAGGATAGCGATGGTGTGGCGGCTTTTTCTAATAGCGTTTGTAACTGTTCGATTGGCATTGGACGGCCAAACAAATAGCCTTGGAAAGCATAGCAACCTTGGGCTTCTAAAAACGCCCGTTGCTCTTCGGTCTCTACCCCCTCTGCAATTACCTCCAAACGCAGGCTATGTGCCATCGCAATAATCGCTTGCACAATCACTTCATCATCACGATCGGCGGGGAGATCACGCACAAATGACTGGTCAATTTTCAGCTGGTCAATCGGTAGTCGCTTGATATAGGTGAGTGAAGAATAGCCAGTCCCAAAATCATCCATCGAGAATTGAATCCCCAATGCGCGTAGTGCTTGCATGTGTTGAATCGAATCGCCGATATTGTCCAATAACAAACTTTCGGTGAGTTCTAACTTTAAGCGAGAAGGCGGGAAACCGAACTCCGTGACCAAATTGCGCACTTCCTCGACAAAACTGGCCTGATGGAACTGTTTGGCACTGACGTTGACGGCAATTTGCAATTCAGCAGTCATCGGTGAGCGTGACCAAATCGCCAACTGTCGGCAGGCTTCACGTAACACCCACGAACCCAAGGGAAGAATCAAACCAGTTTCTTCGGCCAGTGGAATAAACTCGGCTGGCGAGACCATGCCACGTTCGGGGTGTTGCCAGCGCACTAATGCTTCAGCTCCCAACACTTGCTGTTGCAATCCCATCTGCACTTGATAAAACACCCGCAGCTGTCCTTCTTGGATCCCTTGCCGCAGTTCGGCTTCGAGCCGTAAACGTGATTCCAACGCTGCCTGCATCGCAGGGACAAAGAAACGAGTGGTATTACGACCAGCGGCCTTGGCTTGATACATTGCCGTATCCGCATGTTTAATCAGCTCCTCCACTGTTTCTTGCTGACCAGAAAACATGCTGGCGCCAATGCTGCATGAGCAATGATAGGCATAACCTTGTAAAGAAAATTCGTGTTGCACCACCGAGATCAGATGTTTGGCCATTTTTTCTGCCTCGCTGACCGCCATTGCAAAATCTTCGGCAAGATCTTCCAACATCACTACAAATTCATCACCGCCTAAACGAGCAACGGTATCGGTTTCTCGGACATGTAGTTTTAAGCGATGGGCAACCTCCATCAGCAATAAATCACCGAAGTCATGCCCTTTGGTGTCATTCAATGATTTGAAGTTATCAAGATCAAGAAATAAAACAGCGCCATGTGTGTTGGCATATTCGCTATGTACCAAAGCCTGTTGTAAACGATCCATTAACAAACGGCGATTGGGTAATTCAGTTAATGGGTCATAAAATGCTAAATGACGAATTTGTTCTTCAGCATTTTTTCGCTCAGAAATATCGGAGAAGGTGGCAATATAATTCTCAATATTGCCTGACATATCTTTTACTGTTGCAATGCGTAACCACTCTGGAAATACTGAGCCATCTTTGCGCCGGTTCCAAATTTCACCATCCCAATGCCCTGTACTTTTTAGTTTTTCCCACATCCGCCGGTAAAATTCTGCATCATGGTAGCCAGAAGAAAATAGATCAGGCCGTTTACCAATCACTTCATGAGCTGCATAGCCAGTGATTTTGGTAAAAGGTTGGTTAACGGTTACAATTCGATTTTCCCTATCACTGATCATCACCGCTTCTGAGCCGCTTTCAAATACCGCTGCTGATAACTTCAATCTTTTTGCGTTTTCTTCCAGCTCGGCATTTTTTTGGGCCAAGCTGGCTTGATAACGGCGGATCAGCGAGCGCATTTTGTGGGAGAAACCCCAAGAGAAAATAGTGGCTAGCAAAAGCACTGCAATCGTAATGATGATACCAACCATAATCCGTGCTTCAAGGCGGCTTTCCATTGCCGACCGCTGGTTTGCCATCAGTGAATCGACATCACCTAAATAAACCCCTGTTACCAGTGTCCAGCCCCACGGCTTGTAATTGGCGACATAAGAGAATTTTTCTGTGGCAATCGATGTCCCCGGGCGATACCAAGTATATTTGACTAAACCATTGCCCAATTGCGCTTGTTGTAAAATTTTATCAACAGATTTTTTCTCGAGGCCGGTTAATTGATCGACCGATTTACCTTCTGATTTAATGCGAGAAGGCGAAACCAAAACTCTTTTATTTTGATCGAAAACAACAATATAACCATCATTGCCAAAACGAATAGAACGTAATTGCTGTAAAGCATCTTTTTGTAAATCGCGTTCTACGTTATAAATATATTCACCTGCACCAATCACCCAATTAAAAGGTTGAAACGTGCGGACATAAGAAATTTTCTCGCGCATGATTTTTTCATTAGGCGGATACCAATAATAGCGAGAAAAGCCAGCTTGTTGTGGGTTTTTGGTGGCTTCAACTAAACCACGCATAATGTAATAGCCGGTGGGATCGCGGTTATCCCACAATGAAGTGCCTTCTAATTGTGGTGCGGTGGGTAATAACACACATAGCCCATCTAGGGTATCAATAAAATAATAACCACGACCCTCAAAAAACCGCAGTGAGCGCAATGATTCAACAATTAAGCTTTTAATTTGTTGATCGCTCATTCTATGACGATTTTGTTGGTAAAGGCTCTCGGCAATTTGATAGGCATCGTTGACACGTTGTCGGATCTCGCGCCGTAAAATCGATTCGGTATTGCTGCGGCGGTAGTCCAGATCGTTTTGAATGGTTTCTATCTGTTTTGCCAGAATATTTTGTTGTTCTAACAATACCCTTTCCTTCACTGAGGTGAGGGTAGAGTCAAAATCTTCTCGTTGTGCCCACAGGAAATAGAAGCTGAAAACCAACGAAATCAGCAAAGAAATGCCCAACATACCAAGAAGTTGAATGCGGGCGAGCGAATGCTCAGTAGGGTCTTTGAACATGGATATCAGACACAGAAGAACGGAAAAGACGCGAATAGAGAGACTATCTCACTACGCCGGCTTGGCCGTATTATGCTCGTTTTCACGGTGAAATTTCGATTATGTTGCCCATTTCTGCCGCCCCGCTACACCACAATGCACAAGGAATTCCTTATTCTGAAACTTTTGATGATGTCTATCACAGCACTGCTGGGGGATTAGGCCAAGCTGAGCAAGTCTTTTTTGCTGGCAATAGTCTGCCCCATCGTTGGGCACAACAAACGTCTTTTACCATTTTAGAAACTGGATTTGGTTTAGGTTTGAATTTTTTAACAACTTGGGCCAAGTGGCGTGATGATTTACAGCGATGCAAACAATTTTACTATATTTCTATCGAAAAATTTCCTTTTAGTGCGAAAGATTTGCGATATCTACACCAGCAATGGCCGCAGTTTGCCGAGTTAAGTGAATTATTATGCAAAAAATGGCCGCCGTTGATCGCCGGTTGGCATAAATTAGAGCTAGAAAATGGAGTGACATTATTACTCCTTTTTGGTGATGCACATGATGTGCTGCCTCAGTTACAAGCAAATGTTGATGCGTTTTATCTTGATGGTTTTTCTCCTGCAAAAAATCCAACATTATGGAATGAAACCATTTTCCGCCAATTGGCCCGCGTCGCCAAAGCTGGTGCAACACTAGCGACTTACACTGTGGCCGGCCATGTGCGGCGGGGGTTGCAAGCCTGTGGTTTTGCGGTAGAAAAACGAGCAGGTTTTGGCGGAAAACGGCAAAGTTTGGCCGGTGTTTACCAACGTCGCGTACCCAATCGACAACCACACTATGCAGTTAACCGCGCCATTGTGATTGGGGCGGGGATTGCTGGTTGTGCCGCAGCAGAACGGCTGGCGGCGCGGGGGTGGCAAATTGATGTGATTGAACAAGAGGCCGAGATTGCGCAACATGCCTCTGGTAATCATGCTGGTGTGGTGATGCCAACTTTATCGCTAGATGATAATTTGTTGGCACGTTTCTCTCGGGCCGGCTTTTTTTATACCTTGCGCCGGTGGCAAACCTTGACTGATGCTGGGCATCCTTTACCTTATCAACGCTGCGGCGTGTTGCAGGTCGGACGCGACGCCGCACACACTGAATTGCAACAGGCGATTATCGCCAAAGGGTTTTATCCATCGACCTTAGTCAGTTGGTTAAATCCAGATGAAGCCAGCGAACGAGTAGGGGTACATCTCACACGCGGCGGTTGGTGGTTTCCTGATGGGGCGTGGGTGCAACCACCGGCTTATTGCCGCGCCTTGTTAGCCAGTCAACCGCAGCGCATTCAACTGCACCTGCAACGACAAGTGCAGCGATTGGTACAATTAGAAGATGGAGAATGGCAAGTTTTTGATGCTCAAAACAAGCTGATTGCCACTGCACCAGTGGTGATTTTCGCGAATGCCACTGCTGCACGGGATTTGGCGCCTTGTGCTGAGTTGCCGTTAGGTGAAAATCGCCGTTTTGTCAGTTTGTTGAAAACCACCGTTGCGCCAAAAACAGAGGCTATCTTATGTGGCGATGGCTATTTAACGCCGAATGTCGCTGGTTATTCTGTGTTGGGGGCGAGTGAGGTCGGGCTGGAGCAAGTGTCTGATCAGCATCATCAACAGAATTTGCGCAAATTAGCACAACTACTGCCCGATGCTACTTTGCCGGCGGCGGCTGAGTTAAATGGTCGTTATTGCCAACGGCCAACATCGCCTGATCGCCTACCATTGATTGGTGCTTTGGCTTCCACTCAACAAAATTTGCAACGCCCACCAGAACGCATTCAACGCACTGCCGGTTTGTTTTGTGCTTTAGGATTCGGTGCCCGAGGTTTGACGTGGGCCAGCTTGGCCGGCGACATCCTAGCCAGCCAAATCCAAGGCGAACCGATGCCGGTGGAGCAAAGCCTGTTGCACGCCATTGATCCCATGCGTTTTGCTATGCGGGTGGCACGGCGTGGTCAAAGTAATTGAATGAGCTAATCTTGAGTTAGTGGCTGTTCCATTGTCGCCGGAGGAGTTGCCGCAATGGGGGTATCCTTAACCCAAGCACAGCGGTTGGAGGATATTTTCGAGGTTTGACCCCCACCCAGCCTCCCCCTGATTTCAGGGGGAGGCCAGTGCTGTAGGTCGGATAAGCGCAGCGCATCCGCCAAACCCGTAGCGTGCACGGGTTTTGTGCCTACTGACTGCATCGCCAAACCCATCCGCCAATTTTGTCCCCACCATTCTAATTTGATTGCTCAATGATTGTTTTGGGTGGATGCACTACGTTTATCCACCCTACTATAATCATCCGTATTACTTTTCGTCTCTGCCCCAACCATGCTGCCATTGCTCGACCCGAAGAACGATTACATCTTCAAACGTCTCTTTGCCCAATCACCGGAATTGCTGTCGGATTTGAT
>NZ_ATVC01000004.1 GCF_000420525.1 Aquaspirillum serpens DSM 68 | reverse complement strand
TGTAATGGTCTAATGTCAGCGGACAGTAAGATAGGGGGATGAAGAAGGTATGAAAATATTTCTCCGCAGCATGATCGAAACAAGGTTTGGTCAGTCATTACCAGATTGGGTGTTGTCGCGGTTACGGATGGCGACGCCGGAACAATTACAGCAATGGGGCATCTCGTTAACCAGAGCGCAGCGGTTGGAGGATATTTTTGAGGTTTAACCAATCTAGTAGGGATGGCCCCCTGTGCTTGCCCTGATATTTGTATCTGTGGATGAATACCCCTCGGAGTAAAAAAACTACCCCACCTAATTCAGGGTGAGGCGGTTTGGAGTTACGTACGGTGGTGTTTTGCCGTTTGCCGATGTGGTGGGGACAAAAACGTACTCACCCTACCTGACTAATCAAATGTGTTATTTTTTGGTTGTCATTAGACAAAATTTGTTGTCTAATGATATTGACTATCTTGTTTCAAACAGGCTATCACCTAAAAAAATCTAGGTGCCGTTTTTTGTATCATGTCTCTCTTGTTTAAATTTTCTATTGGATAAAAAATGGAAAAAGTAACCCGCAGTACGTTAATCAAAGACAAAATTTTTTTGATCCCTGAATACCAAAGAGAATATTCATGGGAGTTAGAAAATTTAAAGGACTTTCTTCAAGACATAGAACAAAGTAATGGGCAACATATTATGGGGTCTATTCTTGTTGTTGATGCTACAAAAGAAAGTGCAGAGAAAAGATTAGATGATATTCAGTTTACTGAACAAGATGGCTTGATGATTGAAGAAACAGCGACAGCTACACCGATAAAAGTTTATGAAGTAATAGATGGGCAACAGAGAATTACTACTTTATTTATCTGCTTAGTTGCATTGATGGATACACTAAAAGATAAACCATTTGCCAAAATGATTGAATCTGAGATTTATCCGGAGATAATGAATCATCAGCTCAAAGAGTTTAAAAAAATCCCAGCATTAATACAAAACATCGACTATAAACTTACAAAGGATTTTTTTACAAAACCAACTATTGGTCAAAGAAATGGTCAAAGAAAATCAGTAAAATTAATGATTGAGGCTTATGAATTTTTTAGGGGTAAATTTTTGAAAAAAGAGCCCGATCCAGAAAAATTCTTAAGGCAATTAAATAAGTGTTGTGTTTTTTGGTGGCAGAAACTAGAAAGTGACTTTCAGGCTAACATTGTTTTTGAATGTCAAAACAACAGAGGTGTTCCATTAACAGAACTTGATAAGTTGAAAAATCATTTAATCTTTAAAGTTTCAACATCTGATGCATCTGATACCCGGAAATTAGAGGTTTTGTCAGAAATAAAAGCATCTTGGAAATCTATCTTTATGTCTTTGTCTTCAAGGGGTATATATGATAGAGGATGTGAAGATAAAATATTATCTATAACAGTTAAAATACTGTATGACGAAACTGAAAGTAAGAGTTTATTGTGTATTAAAAATATTTTATCTAATCATTCCGGAGATGAACTCCTTCACCAGATAAGTTATTTAGTTAATCACTTATCAAGATTTTCTAAAGTGTATTCAGAGATTGAATCTCCAGAGCGCCAAGATGGTCATTATTTTCTACCATTGAAGGAACTGCAAATAACATATCCCTCGAATTTTGTACCTATTCTTATGGCTGCGAAGTTAAAATTCTCAGAAAGTGATTTTTATAGTGTATGCGATTTAGTTCGAGATGCAGCGTTTTGGGTTTATGGTGTTTTTGACAAAAAGACTAACTATGGAAACAATGACATTTATAGACTGGCTGTAGAAATTTATATGTCTGAATCTGTGGATGGGGAAAAATCTCAGGCTAATAAGAAAATTCTTTATAAAAAAATAAACAACTTTGATGAATTTAAAGAAAGATTTATAGAAACGTTTATTATTCGTGCAGCTAAGAAGTCTACTAGCGAAGATTTACATAAAGATATGATGATTAAATCGAGCGATTCTTTTGTGCTAAAAAAAGCAATAGTGTATGCTTTTGAGGTTGAAAAAGGTTCTGCTGAGAGATGTTTCTTTCTCAAAAAGGAAAAAGATAAATTTAGCAAAGATAAATTTAGCCTTGATCAATATTTTCAGAAAGATTATTTTGAGAATCTGGCAAAAAACCCTAAATTTGGAAACCCAAAAAAAAATAAAAAACGAGAAGAAGAAATAGACTCCCTTTTTAATAGAACGGCAAACAATTACTACAAAGGTGGTTATTCAGAAGGTTTACTTAAGAAAATTCTACTGAATACTGAACATCCTGACTTTCTCAAAATGAAGGAAAAAATTTATGAGGAGTATGATGATTACCAGTATCAGATAGAGTCTGCTGCTCTTGCATTTTATAGGGCCGGCGATTATTTTGAGATAGAAGAAGATTAGACTTCCCGATATTACTAACAAAGTTCTCAAATAATTGAGGGCTTTGTTATTTTTAATATGCTTAAAACGGCATTCCCAGCCTAAACATAACTGAAAATAGCGATTTGAAACAACTGGTACCTAAAGGCTACTTGCTGCAATTGATCGACCAGCACATTATGTCGCCAATTTTAACGCAATTTCTTTCTTGATTTCTCATCAAATAGAAATAACCACATGATTGGCACCCTCCGATTTTTAGCCCGCGTTGAGCGGGCTTTTTTGTGTCTATGCTCGGGGTTTTGGGTAATCTGCCAGAGTTCTGGATTAATATTTAATCTGTACGGTGTCGTCACCACGAAGGGGCAACGCACCATAACGCTTATCTGATTAAACAAGCAGATTTATAACTTCACCGCCAAAATCACGCATAACACCGCCAAAAGAATGGCAATTAACCATAACAATCCATTACGGCGTTTTTCAGTCATCAACAGATGTTGATAGGCGCTCACCATCATGTCACGGGCTTCATTGACTTGTAACGCCTCATCAAGCTTGCGCGGCAGCTGCGGCAACAACGTGGCCCATTGCGGTGCTTCTTGTTTCAGCTGCTTAACCATCCCGCGCCAGCCCATTTGTTCATTCATCCAACGAGTCAGGAAAGGCTTTGCTGTTTCCCACAAGTCAAGATCAGGGTCGAGCTGCCGTCCTAAACCCTCGATATTCAACAGCGTTTTTTGTAACAAAACCAACTGTGGTTGAATCTCTACATTGAAGCGGCGGCTGGTTTCAAATAACCGCAGTAACACCAAACCAAAGGAAATTTGACTCAACGGTTTTTCAAAAATGGGCTCACAGACCGTCCGCACCGCTGCCTCTAATTCTTCTGCTCGTGTGTCTTTCGGTACCCATCCCGACTCAATATGCGCTGTGGCCACGCGGTGATAATCGCGGTTGAAAAAGGCTAAAAAATTCACCGCGAGATAATGTTTATCGTATTCGGTGAGACTGCCGACGATGCCAAAATCGAGCGCAATATAACGCCCATCATCGGCAACAAAAATATTCCCTGGGTGCATATCGGCATGAAAAAAACCGTGCCGAAACACTTGGGTAAAGAAAATTTCCACACCAAACCGAGACAGCTTTTGCAAATCAACGCCAGCTTCGCGCAAGCGATCAATTTGCCCCACCGGAATACCGCGCATCCATTCCAACACCAACACCTCACGGGTGCAGTAGTCAAAAAACACCTCCGGCACAATTAGCTGTGTTGAGCCGGTGAAATTGCGGCGCAGTTGTGATGCGTTGGCGGCTTCGTGCATCAAGTCGAGTTCATCATGCAAATACTTGTCAAACTCGGCCACCACCTCACGCGGCTTCAATCGTTTGCCGTCGGCTAAATAACGCTCCACCAAACCAGCAAGGGTTTTTAACAAAGCCAAATCTTGCTCAATGATGGCTTTAATCCCTGGGCGCAACACTTTCACCGCCACTTCGCGCCCTGCTGAACCATCGGCTTGCCGTAGGCGCGCATAATGCACTTGCGCCACTGACGCACTGGCAATAGGCGTGCGATTGAATTCAGCAAAAATCTGGTCGAGAGGTTTCCCCAGATTTCGCTCAATTTGCGCTACCGCCACATCACCGGAAAATGGCAACACGCGATCTTGCAGTTTAGCTAGTTCATCGGCATAAGCAGGCGGCAATAAGTCGCGGCGGGTAGAGAGCACCTGCCCAAACTTCACAAAAATCGGCCCCAAACTCTCAAGCGCCAGCCGGACTCGCTCGGGGAGCGGTTTCTCAATATCACGAGCGGGTAAGTGGCCTAAGAGACGGCGAACTAAACTTAATTTCGGGTGATGAGAAAAAAGTTCGTCTAGGCCGAAGCGATAGAGGGTGAGAAAAATTTTACGAAAACGGGCTAAGCGCATGCAGGATCCGAGGCGAGAAGGGTTAAGAATCTGACAAACGGCGGTCGAGTTGCTCGAGACGTTTTTCTAATCGCGCTGTGGCATCACGCAATTCATCGACCTCACGGCCCCATGCCCGTACTGCCGTTTGATTGGCCAATACCGACTGTTCATCACGTAAATACTCGACCACATTTGCAACTAGCCGCTGTTGTAGGTCTTTTTGATATTGCCAGCCCTGCTGTAATCGACGCTCGATACGACTTGCAGGGACATCGCCCAGCCAGTGCGATAACTCCTCGCTGAGATCCCAACGTAGACCCGCGAGGATTTTTGCCACTGCTAACGCTAAATCGTGATCTCCAGCTAAAACAGCATCGTGATGGGTTAAGGTTTGTCCAGAAACGCGCTTAAATAGCGCCGATGGGTTGAGCGTAATGTGGGCTTCTGGCTCACCCTGAGCCTGTGCCAAAAACCCCTCACTCATCACCACCCCACTCACCTGAAACACAGGGAGCTGCAAAGCAATGCGTCGCCCAGCAAAAGCAGCCAGCGCATGACGACGTTCAGGGTGTTGTTTTAGCAGATGATTAAACGCAGCAAGTGGCAGCGAGATCACAGCTTATATCCTTTATGTAGGGCAACGACACCAGCAGAGAGATTGTGATAGTCCACCCGCACAAAACCGACTTCTTCCATCATGGCTTTTAAAGTCGCTTGGTCGGGGTGCATCCGAATCGACTCCGCCAAATAACGGTAACTTTCAGGATCATCGGTGATCCATTTCCCCATCAACGGCAGGGCCTTAAATGAGTAGAGGTCATAAAATGGCGTCAGGGGTTTCCACACTTTGGAAAACTCTAACACCAAAACTTTCCCCCCCGGCTTAAGCACGCGCAGCATTTCTGCCAATGCAACCTCTTTATGCGTCATATTACGCAAGCCAAAGGCCACGCTGACACAGTCAAAGTAATGATCGGGGAAAGGCAGTTTTTCCGCATCACATAAAGCCACTGGCAGGGCATAGCCTTCATCTAACAAGCGGTCACGCCCCACAGTGAGCATCGAACTGTTGATATCGGTTAACCAGACTTCCCCCTCGGCACCAACCCGTTCACGCCAACCGCGAGATAAATCCCCCGTTCCCCCTGCAATATCCAACACCCGTTGTCCACGTCGCACCCCCGAGGTTTCAAGCGTGAATTTTTTCCAGACACGGTGGATGCCGGCTGACATGACATCGTTCATCACATCGTATTTTTGTGCCACTGAATGAAACACTTCAGCAACCTTACGCGCTTTTTGCGATTCTTCCACAGTTTGGAAGCCAAAGTGAGTTTGCTTATCCATAGCTAGCTATCCATCAAAAATTTAGGCATCACGGCTGGCACCAGCTTGTGCCAAACGGTCGAGATATTGTTGCCAATAGTCGGCTTGGTGTTGACCAAGGCGATAGAGATAGTCCCAATCGTACAAACCACTGTCATGGCCGTCTGAAAAGACCAATTTCACTGCGTACTGTCCTACAGGCTCCACTGCCACGATATTGACATCGCGCTTGCCGATTTGTAGCACTTCTTGCCCCACGCCATGACCACGTACTTCTGCCGAAGGCGAATAAACCCGCAGATATTCACAGGGCAATGCAAATTGTGCGCCATCAGAAAACACCACGCGCAGTTGGCGTGCCGTTTTTTGTAGCACGATTTCGGTCGGGAAACATGAGGATGACATCATTGCAATCCTTAAGGACGATACTGCAAACAATCTGGATGGGCGGCATCGGCACAGCGTTGTAACAACATGGCATCGCCATAGCTAAAGAAGCGATATTCTGCCGCTACTGCATGCTGATAGGCCTGCCGAATAGTCGAGATCCCTGCAAAAGCAGAGACCAACATCAACAAAGTTGATTTCGGTAGGTGGAAGTTGGTTAACAAGGTATCCACCACACGGAAACCAAAGCCGGGGGTAATAAAAATATCGGTTTCACTGCGGCCACTGCACAACACACCATCACGGGCCGCCGATTCAAGAGCGCGCAACGAGGTTGTTCCAACAGCAATCACTCGCTTGCCCGCTTGTTTCGCCTCGGCAATAGTTGCCACCGTTTCACTTGGAATGTGGTAACACTCACTGTGCATATGGTGTTGTGTGATGTCTTCGACTCGTACGGGTTGAAAGGTTCCTGCGCCGACATGCAGGGTGATCCAGCACAGTTTGACACCTTGCGCTGCTAATTGCGCCAACAACGCTTCAGTAAAGTGTAAACCAGCGGTCGGTGCGGCCACGGCGCCTTGTTCACGGGCAAACACGGTTTGATAACGGCTTTCATCGTCGCCATCGGGGGTACGCTCGATATAAGGTGGCAGAGGCAGACGTCCCGATTGTTCTAAGATGTGGTAGATATCTTCTTCACCGGCAAAGCGCAGTTGGAATAACTCACCCACTCGTTGCTGCATTTCTGCCTGCCAGCCGCCTTGAAAGTGCAAGTGGCTGCCGACTTTTGGCGATTTTGAGGAACGAATATGCGCTAAGACAGTGTGCGAGTCTAACACTCGTTCAACCAAAGCCTCGATTTTGCCGCCGCTGGCTTTCTCGCCAAACAAACGCGCTTTCATCACCCGAGTATCATTCATCACTAACACATCACCTGCTTGCAAAAAGGACGGCAGGTCAGTGAAACGGTGGTCGGATAGTGCGCCTTGTGGAACAGACAATAAGCGGCTTCCGCCACGCTCTGTCGGCGGATGTTGTGCAATCAGGGCTTCAGGAAGGTCGTAATCGAATTCAGAGATGTGCATGGCGCAAACAAGAAAAAAGTAGGCCTCGATTATAGCAGTGGCGCGGCTTCGCGGCCGATGCGCTGCAACATTACATTTGGGTAAATCGCAAACAAATAGCGTACAATACTAGACAGTTCGTAAAACTTTAACGCAAAATCGCTACATGAAATCCACCGAAGCGCCCGACATGCCGTCACAATCGCGTATTCTGGTCTTGCATGGCCCAAACCTCAACCTGTTGGGGACGCGGGAACCACAACACTATGGAGCGGACACGCTCGATGCCATCAATGCCCGGCTTATTGCACGTTGCCAAGCGGCAGGCTTTGCCTGCGACACGCTACAGAGCAACGCCGAATATGTGCTGATCGAGCGCATTCATGCCGCACGTACTGACGGCACGGACTTCATCCTGATCAACCCGGCGGCCTTTACTCATACCAGTGTGGCATTGCGCGATGCGCTTGCTGCAGTCAGCATTCCCTTCATCGAAGTTCATCTATCCAATGTTCACGCCCGTGAACCCTTTCGCCATCATTCCTACTTTTCCGATTTAGCGGTAGGGGTGATTTGTGGCTTAGGGGCACAGGGCTATGAATTGGCACTGGATGCGGCGCTCGCTCGTCTGCGACAGCGCTGATTTGCCACACGGCTGACACTCGGCCCTCGCCTCTACCCAAGGATCACCATGGATCTGCGTAAACTGAAAAAATTGATCGACCTCGTCGAAGAGTCTGGCATTGCTGAACTTGAAGTGACAGAGGGCGAAGAGAAAGTGCGAATTACCCGCGTGCAAGCAGGCGGGCAGACCACCTACTACGCACCCCAGCCCATGGCACAACAAGTGGCCGTTGCGGCTGCCCCTGTTGCCGCCACGCCTGTCACACCTGCCCCAGCGGCAGCGCCGGCACGCGATGATAAAACCTTGGTGAAGTCTCCAATGGTGGGGACGTTCTATCGCTCGGCCAATCCTAACTCCAAACCGTTTGTTGAAGTCGGACAGTCGGTGAATATCGGTGACACCCTCTGTATCATCGAAGCCATGAAATTAATGAATGAAATTGAATCCGATCGCGCTGGTGTCGTCAAAGCGATCTTGATTGATAACGGCCAACCGGTCGAATATGGCGAACCGTTGTTCGTCATCGAGTAAATCAAGCCAGTCTGAACGGGGTCCCCACCCCGTTTTCCTTTTGCATTACGATCCTTACTTGATACGACTTCCGCCATGTTCGAAAAAATTCTCATCGCCAATCGCGGCGAAATTGCCCTGCGTATTCAGCGTGCTTGTCGCGAAATGGGCATCAAAACTGTGGTTGTCCATTCCGAGGCCGACCGCGAGGCAAAATATGTCAAGTTGTCTGACGAATCGGTGTGTATTGGCCCCGCCCCTTCGGCACAAAGCTATTTGAATGTTCCCGCTTTGATTGC
This sequence comes from Aquaspirillum serpens DSM 68, assembly GCF_000420525.1. Lineage (GTDB taxonomy): Bacteria > Pseudomonadota > Gammaproteobacteria > Burkholderiales > Aquaspirillaceae > Aquaspirillum > Aquaspirillum serpens. The sequence goes on along the minus strand of NZ_ATVC01000004.1, from coordinate 80,862 downwards.
TGCTGCCGAGGTAACCGATGCCCAAGCGATTCACCCCGGCTATGGCTTCCTTTCCGAAAACGCTGACTTTGCCGAGCGCGTTGAACAATCTGGCTTTGTCTTTATTGGTCCTCGCCCCGACACCATCCGCTTGATGGGCGACAAGGTGTGCGCCAAACAAGCCATGATTGATGCTGGTGTGCCATGTGTGCCAGGTTCTGATGGTGCCCTACCGGATGACCCTGCCACGATTGTCAAAATGGCGCGCAAAATTGGTTTTCCGGTGATTATCAAAGCTGCCGGTGGTGGCGGTGGCCGTGGCATGCGTGTGGTGCATTCTGAAGCCTCGTTATTGAACTCGGTCAACATGACCCGCACCGAAGCCGGCGCCGCCTTTGGTAATCCAACGGTGTATATGGAGAAATACCTCGCCAACCCTCGCCACATTGAAATTCAAGTGTTGGCGGATGAGTATGGCAATGCGATTTTCCTCGGTGAGCGTGATTGTTCGATGCAGCGCCGTCATCAAAAAATCATCGAAGAAGCGCCTGCCCCCGGTATCACAGACGAACAACGCCGCCATATCGGTAAGGTCTGTGCCGAGGCATGCCGCCGCATCAGTTACCGTGGTGCTGGTACCTTTGAATTCTTGTTTGAAAATGGCGAGTTCTACTTTATCGAAATGAATACCCGTGTTCAGGTGGAACACCCTGTGACCGAACTGATTACGGGCATTGATATTGTGCAAGAACAAATCCGCATTGCCGCTGGCGAAAAGTTGCGTTACTCGCAAGAGCAAGTGAAGCTCAAAGGCCATTCGATGGAATGTCGGATTAACGCTGAAGACCCATTTAATTTCATTCCAAGCCCCGGCCGGATTGAAAGCTACCACCCCGCCGGTGGCCCTGGAATTCGCATCGACTCGCATATCTATCAAGGCTATGTGGTGCCGCCACATTACGACTCGATGGTCGGTAAGCTGATTTCTTATGGTGATACCCGCGAGCAAGCGATGGCGAGAATGCGTGTTGCCCTGTCTGAAATGGCTATCACGGGGATTAAAACCAACATTCCGCTGCATCAAGAGTTATTTATGGACAGCGCCTTCCAACGCGGTGGCACCAGTATCCACTATCTGGAAGAACGCTTATCCCAGTTGAAAAAGGCGCCGCAATGAGTTGGCAACAAATCCGCATTGACGTGCCCTCCGGAGTTGCCGAGGCGCTAACTGATGCTTTGATGGAACAGGGTGCCTTGTCTGCTGCGATTGAAGATGCCTTTGCGGGTACCGAACAAGAACAGCCGATTTTTGGCGAACCCGGCGAACCGGTTGACCAGCTGTGGACTCATAGCCGGTTAGTGGTGTTATTTGCCGCAGACGCTGATGTTGCTGCCCCGATTGCCGCTGCTGCTGCCAGCTGTGGCATTCCGGCACCGACAGCTTGGGAAGTCGAGCATCTGCAAGAACAAGACTGGGTGCGTGCCACACAAGCACAATTCGATCCGATTCGTATTTCTGATCGGTTGTGGATTACCCCCAGTTGGCACGAAGCCCCCTCACCAGAGGCAGTCAATTTAGTCTTAGACCCCGGTTTGGCCTTTGGAACAGGAAGCCACCCTACCACCCGCCTGTGTTTAGAATGGTTAGACCGTGAGCTACACGGCGGCGAAACAGTGCTCGACTATGGTTGTGGTTCGGGTATCTTGGCGATTGCCGCCTTGAAACTCGGCGCGGCCCAAGCGTGGGGGGTGGATATCGACCCTCAAGCGATTCAGGCCAGTGGCGATAATGCCGCACAAAATGCGGTAACGGCTTCGTTTTGCCTACCCGACGCTTTACCGGCCATCCAAACCGATGTGGTGATTGCCAATATTTTGGCGAACCCGTTACGGATGTTGGGCGATTTATTGGCCTCTCATACCGTGAAAGGGGGGCGTATTGTGTTGTCGGGGATTTTGCAAGAACAAGCCGACGAGATGAATGCGCTGTACTCACAGTGGTTTGAGATGACTGAACCGGTATTCTCTGAAGGCTGGAGTTGTCTCTCTGGTGTTCGACGTTAATTTTCTGTAGCAAGCAAGACTGAGATCATGGCTTATATTACCCAGTGCCCTCATTGCCAAACCCGCTTCCGACTGACCGATGCCCATCTGGATGCCTACGGTGGACAGGTGCGCTGCGGTAAATGCCAACAGGTGTTTGACGCTCGGCAATCATTAAAATCTGACTCCGTGGTGAGCACACCAGCGCCCACACCAGAACCGGCGCCTGCCCCCTCGCCACGTCCTGCACCTACACCGCAGCCAGACTCAGTATTACCGCCGGCAGACAGTGCCAATATGGCGCGTGAAGCCGAGCACTTGGCTAAAGTGTTGGCAGATGCCGAAAAAGCACGGCAAGCGTTAAACCAAAAACCGGCCAAACTCACCGCCGACGATCAACCCGCAGTTGGCAAGCCCGTGTTGCCGAGTGATCAGGACATCGACCGCTTTAATGCCGAGTTTGATCTCACTTTGCCTGAGTTTGATATGTTGCCGGATGTGGGGAAACCCGCAGCAGCAGCGGCACCTGCGCCGGTTGCCACACCCGCACCCGTGGCACCACCGCCCCCCGCAGCCGCCCCTCCGGTTCCACCACCGCCGCCTCCACCTGCCCCTGCGCCGGTGGCACCACCACCGCCGGTGGTCGAACCCGAACCTGTTGCTGCTAAACCAGCACCAGCGCCGGCAGCGGCTTTTGATGAACGTCTTGAGCCGAGTTTTGGTGATAGTTTCAATGCCGCTTTGGGTAAAAATCCAGAGATGGCACCGATGGCGCCAATCATTCCTTTTGATGATGAAGACGATGACGACGCCAAAGTGTCGTTAAGCTCACAGGCCAATGCTCAATCGAGCCGCCGTCATCCTAATCGTGAGGAAATTATCGATGAGCCACCGCCCCCCGATAATCTCGATTCGTTTCCATTCGGTCATCCAGCATTTACAGCCGATCCCTTTGCGGAAATCCCTCCACCGCCTTTAACCAAGAAAAAATCACAATCGGCTGCGCTGTCGTGGTTGTGGCTGGGTGGTAGCATGGTGGCGACTGCCGCTTTGATGGCACAAATGGCCTATCTCTATCGCACTGAGTTGGGCGCGGAGGTGCCGGGGGCACGGCCAGTATTAGAAAGCCTTTGTTCCGGTTTTGGCTGTGATGTGCCGTTGCCGCAGAAAGCTGAGTTTTTACGCACCGAGTGGTCGGAACTGACTTTTGTGCCCGATCATCCCAATTTGGTGCAGCTCTCGGCCACTTTGCGTAACCATGCGCCGTATCCACAATCTTATCCTCATTTAGAAGTGAGTTTAAAAGATGGGGAGGATCATTTGCTGGCGCGGCGAGTCTTCACACCAGAGCAATATCTATCGGAAACCGATTTCAAACTGCAACAATTTAATGGCAGTAGTGAAGTCAAAGTGTTGATGCACTTAGATTTAGGTCAGTTGAAATCGTCGGGATATAGCCTGCTGTGGTTCTATCCTTAACCGCTGAGGCGCTGGCGCAGCGGATTGTGGCGCAGACGGCGGATTTTGTGCTGTTAGATAAACCGGCGGGTTTGTCATTTCATCAACATGAAGCCGCCCCTGCGCTGTTTCCATTATTACGCCAAGTGTTGGGCGAAGACGCTCCGCTATTTGCGGTGCATCGTCTTGATACGCTCACCTCGGGGTTATTGCTGATTGCGCGTCATGCTACGGCAGCGCGGGAGTTGGGGCAGCAATTCGCTGAACACCGGATTGAAAAACGCTATCTGGCGCTGTCTGATCGTCAACCAAAAAAGAAACAAGGCAAGGTGGTGGGCGATATGGTGGCAGCGCGCAATGGAAGTTGGAAACTCACGCTGTCACGGCAACATCCGGCTATCACAGAATTTGTCTCTGCTGGTGATGGCTTAGGCGGTCGTTTCTTTCTGCTGCGGCCCCATTCGGGACGTACGCATCAAATCCGCGTGGCGCTGAAAAGTCTGGGTGCGCCGATTTTGGGTGATCTCCGTTACCACCCTCATTCACCGCCGGCAGACCGTGGTTACTTACATGCTGTAACACTGGCTTTTCGTTGTGGGGGGCAAGCCTACTGCTACACCTGCCCGCCTAACTTCGGTCAACGCTTTCTCACTGCCGCCGCAGAACAAGCCTATCTCCGCTTTGGCAGTGAGTTTAGTGGCCCGTGGCCGCTTACTGTTTGATCGCTTCAACCGCGATATCAATTTGCACTTCGTCTCCAACGTGTGGGGCATACTTCCCTGCATTAAATTCCGAGCGCTTGATGGTGGTGGTGGCATTAGCACCAATAGCGTCTTTTTTCAGCATCGGGTGTGGCATGGCGTGGAACGAGGTGACTTTTAAGGTTACAGGTTTGGTTACGCCTTTAATCGTCAGTTTGCCTTCGATAGCAACTGGTTTATCCCCTTCAAACACCACTTTACTAGAAGTGAATTTGGCTTGTGGATGACGGGCGGTATCTAAGAAATCCTCGCCTTGGATATGCTCATCAAACACAGAAAAACCGGTGTCCACGGACTTCATATCAATCGTGATATCCACGCTCCCCTGTTTTTTTGCCTTGTCCCACGAAATGGTACCGGTGGTTTTATTAAACCGGCTCACTTGGGTGGAATAGCCAAAATGGCTGTAGGAAAAACGCGGAAAGGTGTGGCTGTTATCAATCACATAGGTTTCGGGGGCAGCAAAAGCAGGGGCAGTGATGACAGTGCTCAAGGCTAAGACAGCAGCTAAACGGCGCATGGATAACATGGAACATCTCCTAAGAAAAAAACAACAGAGTTATTTGGCAAGAAACTGAAATTGCACATCGATTTCATTGGCGACGGTGTCAAAGTTGGCCCACACGCCTTCGCCAATCGCAAAATCCGACCGTTTGAAACGGAATTTGCCTTTAATCAGGGCTTGATTGCCTTGGGGGGTGAGTGAGGCAGCGGCAACAATCGGCTGACTGCGCCCTTTGATGGTCAAAGTACCGCTGACCTGATATTGCTGTGGCCCCACCGCTTTGACTTCTTTACTGATGAAACGTGCTGTGGGGTAGGTTTTACTATCAAACCACGCTTTGCCAGCGACTTCTTGATTGGCTTCAGCCGAGCCGGTGTCGATACTGTTCAGGTCAATATCAATCTGTGCTTTTGCTGACTGCGGCTGTGCTGGGTCGAGTTGTAATTGGGCTTGTACCCGTTTGAAATGACCTTGCATACCAACGCCCATTTGACGATAGCCAAATTCAACTCGGCTTTTGCTGCTGTCAATTTGTGTGTACGGCGCGGCATAGGCAGCGCTGGCAACGACACTGCTGAATAACACGGTAAACAACGCTTTTTTCATGATATTTTCTTTCCAAAATTGGGCAACATGCGACGCAAGATGGCATCGCGGTCAATAAAATGATGTTTCAGTGCTGCCGCAATATGGGCTGCGAGCACCGCCAGCAACAGCAGATTGAGCAGACCATGTAAGTTGCCCAACATGTCAGCAACCGATTCACTTTTCTCAATCACATCTGGTAACGGCAACACCCCAAAATAAACCGTTTGAAACCCTTTGGCCGAGCTCATTAACCAGCCCGAGACAGGAATACTGAACATCAACAGATACAACAGCAGATGACCAGCATGGGCGAGCGTTTGTTGCATGGCCGGCATGGTGTCGGGTAAGGGGGGCGGTGGATGGCGGTGCCGCCAGATTAGCCGCAATAGCAACAACCACCATGCTGTGACGCCAGCCCATTTATGCCATGAATACAGCTGTAGTTTGAGTGGTGATAATGCCAAATCGGTCATATACCAACCCACCGAGAGCGTGCCGAGCAAGAGCACAGCCATCAGCCAATGGAGTGTCTTTGCGGTGGCGGTGTAGTGTGTGTTCATTGCGTATTCTCCCTTGTCGGCCATTGATAGCCATCCATACAAATCACTGCATCACTGATGCCACGATGAAAAGCCTGTGGCTGGTGATGATGCAAGCTGGCTGCCCCTAGCGCGACAAACAACGGCAATAAATGTTCATCGGTTGGATGAGCGCGTTGTGCCGCGGGTGCTTGGCGGCGGTAGTCAAACAAAGCCGGCCAATCCTGTTCAGCTAAACGCTGTGCCATCCAATCAGCAAAAGCGGTGACATAGTGCAAATCTGTCCCACCCTCTCGCTGTGACAATTGAAAATCGCGCAAGTTGTGGGTGAGATTGCCGGAGGCAATCAGCAAAATATTCTGTTGTGCCAACGGTGCTAGCGCCTGTCCTAGCTGAAAGTGATAGCGAGGGTCGGGATTCGCCACCAATGACAGTGGCACCACCGGCACCGAGGCTTCGGGGAATAACAAGCGCAGGGGAATCCATGCCCCATGATCTAATCCTTGTTCTGCCGCCGGTTGGGTGGCGAAGCCCTGACTTTGCAGTAAATCACTGACCAACTTTGCTACTTCGGGGCAGCCGGTTGCCGGATAGTCAAGCTGATATAACGCTGCTGGAAATCCCCAAAAATCATGTACTGTTGCTGGCCGAGGGGCGTATCCCACTGTTGGATGGGCAGTCATCCAATGTGGGCTGATGATCACAATGGCGCGAGGCGTGGTCAGTCGCCGGCCAAGTTCTGCCAGCGCCATCCCTGCCGCGCCGGGTTGCAGTGCCATCGTTGGCGCACCATGTGGCACAAATAAAATGGGTTGAGTGGTTTGCATCGTCGCTGGCCCGATAAAGTATGGGTACTACTGTACCGACTCTATTTGCTGCAAAATAGCCGACAATCGACAATTCTTTATTGCTGGATGAGCAACAATGGACAGATTAGATGCGATGCAAGCCTTTGTGCGAGTGGCAGAGCTGGGCAGTTTTGCCGCCGCCGCTCAGCAAATGAATGTGGCGCGATCGGTGGTAACACGGCAAATCGCTGCCTTAGAGCGTCATCTTGGTGTCAAGCTGATGGTGCGTAGTACGCGGCGTTTGACGTTAACCTCGGCAGGCGCCGCCTATTTAGAGAAATGCCGTGTGATTTTGACCATGTTAGACAGTGCCGAGGGCGAAGTGGCCGCCGAGCGTCATATTCCGCGTGGCCATATTCGCTTGAGTGTGCCGTTGAGTTTTGGCTTAAAACGACTGACGCCATTGTTGCTGCAGTTTGCCCAACACTATCCCGAAGTGCAGCTGGAAACCGAATACAGCGACCGCCACGCGCATTTGATTGAAGAAGGCATTGATTTATCCATCCGCATCACCGCCCAACCCGAGGCAAGCGATATTGTGCGGGTATTAGGGGAAACACGGTTGGCAGTGGTGGCCGCGCCGAGCTATTTAGCGCAATACGGCGAACCACAACACCCCTTGGCGTTGCAGCATCATACTTGCCTTGCCTATGTTCGGGGAGGGCAGCGCCAAAGTTGGCAATTTTGGATGGGCGAGCATTGGTTAACCGTGCCTATTCGCAGTCAGTTTGCGGCGAACAATGGTGATGTGTTGACCGAAGCGGCAGCGCAGGGCTTGGGATTAACCTGTCAGCCAGATTTTATTGTGGCGGATTGGCTGGCACAGGGAAAAGTGCAGACGGTGTTAACCGATTTTCCCTGTCCTCGTCCTAAGATTTACGCTGTCTTGCCCAGTAACCGCCACATCCCGTATCGCGTGCGGGTGTTGATGGATTTTCTTGCTGAGCAATTAGCCAATCAATGACCAGAAAAATCACACACGGTGAACAACGGTAATTGTTGTTCGCGAATCAATTTCGAACCACCCAGTTCGGGTAAATCGACGATAGCGGCGGCTTCGATAATCTCGGCACCCAAGCGTTGTAACAAGCGCGCCCCTGCCAACATCGTGCCGCCGGTGGCCACGAGGTCGTCAATCAACACCACTTTTTGCCCAGGCTGACAGGCGTCGCTGTGCATCTCCACTGTGGCATTACCATATTCCAGCTCATATTCTTCGCTGATAGTGAGATACGGTAATTTGCCTTTCTTACGGATCGGGACAAATCCTAAATTCAATTCATACGCCACCACCGACCCCAAAATAAAACCACGCGCATCTAAACCTGCAATCAGGTCTGCGCCAGAGTCCATATAACGATGGATAAAAATATCCACCAAAATACGGAAGGTTTTTGGGTTTTGTAACACGGGGGTGATGTCGCGAAACTGCACCCCAGCTTGAGGCCAGTCGGGGACGGTGCGGATGTGTTGCCGAATGTAGTCGGCATAGTCGAGATTAGCTGGATGGCTTTGGATAGCGGACATGGTCTGTCTAACTCAAAAAGCGCGTCATCGTGCCTTGTGTCGCGTTGCTTGGCAAGCCACACCGTCGATTAACGCCGTTGATGTTCCCATTGGGTGCGGACGTGGCGAGCACGTTCAAATTGTGCGACTAAGGCGGCGCCATCGCAGTTTTCCAACGCATGGGTCAAAGAGGTGAGTGCTGCTTGATAGCGGTGTAGATCGGCCAGTAAAGCATCACGATTTGCCAAGCTGATATCACGCCACATTTCTGGATGGCTGCCGGCAATGCGGGTGAAATCGCGGAAACCGCTGGCAGCGAGGGCAAGACAACGCTCGGCATTGTCTTTTTGTGCCACCATATCAACATAAGCAAATGCCAATAAATGCGGCAAATGGCTCACGGCCGCAAACACCGCGTCATGTTCGCTGGCCGTCATTTGTAACAGATGGGCGCCGGTGATCTGCCACATAGCATGAATCTCGGCCAAGGCGCTGGCGTCGGTTTCGGCAAAGGGGGCTAATACCACATTGCGGTTTTGATAGAGGCCATAGCGGGCAGCACTGGCCCCCGACAGATCTGAGCCGGCAATCGGGTGTGCAGGGACACAACGTGCTAGATGATGGGGTAGATATTGCTGCATCAAAGCACAGACATCGCTTTTGGTACTGCCAGCATCGGTAATAATGGTGTGTGGGGCGAGGTGGGGGGCGATTTGTTGCAGGATGGCTGCCATTTGGCCGACTGGGGTCGCCAATAACACAATGTCGGCATCTACCACCGCCTCGGCTGCGGATTGTGTGGCATGATCAATGACACCCAATTGTAAGGCGCGTTCAAGGTTGTCCCATGACCGACCCACACCCACCACTTGTGTGACGGCACCGGCGCGTTTGAGGTCTAAGGCTAACGATCCGCCAATTAAGCCGACGCCGATCACGACCAATTTTTTCATTTGCATCTTTGTATTCCTAACGAATAAGGCGAGATTGCGTATGCAAGTTTCGGTGTATGTTTACTATCAGGTGTTGGATGCTGCACAGGCTTTGCCGTTAGTTCAAGTGTTATTGAACGCTGTGGCAGAACAAACGGGGATTGAAGGTCGTTTGTTACGTCGTCAACAACAGGCCGATACGTGGATGGAAATCTATGAGGCTGTCAGCGATTTGCCACAATTACAGCAGGTTTTAGCAGCGCAACTGGCGCAATTACCGTGGGCTGAGCATTGTGCTGCTCGACACGAGGAAGTGTTCATAGACCTGTTGCCAATATCGCCCCTGCAGCCAGCTTGACCATGTTTGCTGACCGATTGCTGCTACCGGTGCCAAGCCCAATAAAGAATTACACAACCACACCTCGTCGGCTGCCAATAATCGCTCGTGGCTGATGTCGGCTTCGACTGCGGTTTGCCCTGCTTGTGCTAACTGATCTATCCACCAACTTCGCACTGCACCAGCCACACCGCTATGACTCAGGCGCGGGGTAACCCACTGCCCACCTTCGCATAACCAGATATTGGCCATACAGGTTTCAATCACCCACCCTTCGCTATCGCAGAGCAAACCATCTTGCCATTGTGGGTCGTGCCATTCGCTGCGCGCCAGCACTTGTTCTAATCGATTGAGATGTTTGATACCCGCTAACCTAGGTTGACGAGCCAGTTGTAATTGGCAGGGGTAGAGCGCAACGCCGTGTTGATACCAGCCAGCGGGATACCCCGCCCACGGATTGGCTTGGAGGATACATTGGGTGTGGGGAGTGTTTGGGATAGCATAACCGCGTGGGCCGCTGCCTCGGGTGAGAATAATTTTGACGCTGGCGCGTTCGATGTCGGCGCTGGCGAGGGCAATTTCTTGCTGTAACCACGCTTCCTCTGGCAGGGGAAGCTGTAAACGTTGTGCATCGTGGCATAACCGCTGCCATTGCCATTGCCACAACAACAGCACACCTTGTTGCACTTGCAACGTTCGAAACACCCCATCTCCATACGCCAAACCTCGATCTGTCGTTTCGATCAGATGCTGTTGCTGTCCGTTAATCCGTGTCATGCCCATAGCCATTGCCCTAATTTCAAACCACACCACGTTAAAGTCAGCGAGGCTAACACATGACTGCCAACATGAAGCAACAGGGCAGGATAGAGCCCTGCTTGTAATAAACCGATGGCTTCTGCAGAAAAGGTAGAGAAGGTGGTTAAGCCACCAAGAAAGCCGGTGGTTAATCCTAACCGCCATTCAACTGAGATGGGGGGGAGCCAAGCAAACGCCGCCAGCGCGAATCCCATGAACAACCCACCCAAACAATTTGCGAGCAGGGTGCCGAATGGCAAAGTCGGCCATAGTGCATTCAAACGCAATCCTAACCACCAACGGAAACATGCACCGGTGCTGGCGCCGAGGCTGATAAATAGGAGAGAGAGTAGCTGAGGTGGTAGGTCAAGGCGCATGGTGGTGGATGGAATGATTGGCTATTGGTTAATAAATCTCAAAAAAGAGGTGATTACTACCGCTGACTTTGCTGCAATCGTCTGTCTTCTGGTAACTATTGACACCCACAGCGCCAGCACTGGCATTTGAACGTACCGAACCTTCATTCGGTTTACCATCATCAATTCGATTATCGAGGGTACAAATGGTGGCCGCTTGTACGCCTTCCAAACCAGCATATACACGGTCTTTGTCCAAATTGTCATTATTTCCTGTTCCCTTGCGGCTTACCCACTTACCGCCTAAGGCATCAGCAAGATCACCTGCACTCAGTAGTTTTTTATCCAATAAGGCATACAACAAAGAATTGGCTTCGTCTTTTCCTCCATCTTTGTCATGGGGTGGATTCACGCCGAATCGCTCGTTATAGAGATTGCTCGCAGCCAAAATCTTGGTGCTGGTTGCTTGCACCGCCTTAATTTCTGCCGAGTAGATTAAATCTCGGCCCTTGAACGCCATCCCCAAAATCAGGCTAATGACGACCAACACGATCGACAATTCGACCAAAGTAAAACCACGCTGCCGTTGCATTATGTCCTCCTGTCTATTTCATGGTTGTGGTTAAAACACCTTGCTTTGCTAATTGATTTTTTACTGTTGCCACCGTTAGCCAGCGAGCACGGTTATCGTGATCAGACGATGGCAATAAGGTTTTGCTGATACGTAATTCATTGGGGACGCTGTCGCTGTCGGCTTTGGCGCCGGTATGCCAGACAATCGCGGCAAGGTTGTCTGCCAAAATCACATCTTCCTCAGCATCCTTCACAGAGATAGCGATATCAGAAGCGGTTTGCACACTGATTTCTTTACCATTGATGAGCGTGGTTGCCACCTGATAATGCCAAGGTCGTTGCCACGGGTCATAACGAGGTAAGCCGAGTGTTCGCCACGGTAGCTCTCCCGCCGTTTTGCTACAGTCTTCTGCCCCAGTCTCATTGGCTGCGCAAGGTAGGCTACGGTGTAAAAGCAAATGGGCTTCTAGTGCTGCGATTGCGGCTTCTAAACCGCGTTCAGCTTCACGATATTTTTGGTACTGCCAATAGCTACGCCACGGTGTGAGTAAAGTAAACAACAGCCCCAGTAGTGATAGCACAATCGCCAGCTCAATTAAGGTGAAACCACGTTGACGAGTTGACATTGCCCTGCTCCATTCACCGACTCAATTTGATGCTCAATGTGCGCTGCGGACGCCCCCGCTGCGGCTACCCACCGCCACCGAAATTTCAGCTGCGGGCAATGATGAAATTGCAGGGTGAGCTGTGGCCCATTCGATTCGATGTTGGCGACTTCATCGACCCACTTCGATAACCAAGGTCTTTTATGGTCATAGGGGTAACAGAATGTGCCCCACCGCTCAGCAGCCTTTTTGAACGCTGCAATATCAGTTGGCCATAGCGAACTCGGTGTCGTGTTATCAACGGGCTCTAAACAATTTGGCCGGTTGCTTTGGCGTTGAATTTCAAACCTCAACCAGTGCCATGCCCATTCGTGGCTGATCCGCGAGGCCATCGCAGTGGCCAATTCGTTGACATCAATTGCAATCCATTGGTCGTTGCTGGCATTGGTAAAGCGTAGTGGATGGCTGCGGTAGTTTTTTTCACCACTGGTGAGCACTGGCAGTGTGCCTAGATTGGCAGCGGGTAGGCTTTCGAGATAGTGTCGCGCGATATCTGGCAACAGGGTTTGAGCAGCAGGAAAAGTGGGACGTTGTTGCTGTGGTAAGGCGGTACCGGCGAGGATAAAGACACTGACGAGATGTTGATAATGACGGCCATTGCGGTCGATTACGCTTAATAGACGCTGTTGTTCAATGTGGTTTTTCAATCTGCTTAGATTGGGTGAGTTGTAGTTAAACAATGCGCGGGAGGTGGCGTACCACAACATACGGTTTGCGGAGGGAGGGGGCAGGCTTAATGGTCGCCACGGCAACGCACCAATACAGAAATTGATGGCGGGGGTAGGAGGACAGCTTTCATCAATACTGCCAATAATCGAATCGGGCTCACCTTCAAATAAACCAGCACCCCGTAAGGTATCTGGGCGAATAGGATCACCGGGAGGGCTGGCTTCTGATTTGGTCATTCCCCCGATAAGATAGTGAAGGGCCGCGGCCTTCGCTTGCTGTAACAAAGCGCTTTGCTGTTGCTGTTCATGGTTTCGCCAGTCGCGTAAATCGGCCATCACCGCCCCAAGCCCCAACAGAAACAACGGCAGCAAAACCACTAATAACATAAAACCATGCTGATTTTTCATTTATGTCATGAAGAAAAAGCAAAGAAAAACGGGAGAAACTGCGTTCTCCCGTTTGACGTTAAATGTCGGTTAATACTCTGACATGGGCCGTTACGCTGCGCCCAAGGGCTGACAGGTCGTAGCCCCCTTCCAATACAGACACCACCCGACCTTCACAGTATTCATCTGCAAATTTCAACAACTGACGGGTGACCCATTCATAGTCGGCTTCCACCAGTCCCATCATGCCCATATCGTCTTCGCGGTGGGCATCAAAACCGGCAGAAATAAACAAGATTTGTGGTTTGAATTCGCGTAAACGGGGTAACCATCCATCCATCACTGCATCACGGAAGTCAGCCCCAGTGCTGCCCGCTTTCATTGGGATGTTGACCATATTCGGCCCCATTGGCACATCGCCGGAATAGGGGAAGAAAGGATGTTGGAAAATCGAGGCCATCATCACTTGTGGATCGTCACGGAAGATTTCTTCTGTGCCGTTACCATGATGGACGTCAAAATCAATCACTGCGGCACGTTCCAAACCATGAACAGCTAAGGCATGACGAATGCCGACCGCGACGTTATTGAAGTAGCAAAACCCCATCGCCTTTGACGATTCGGCGTGGTGCCCCGGTGGGCGAATGGCACAGAATGCATTAGGTGCTTGACCTTGGCACACCATATCGACCGCTTTCACCACCCCACCGGCAGCACGTCGGGCCGCTTTCAGGGTATTGGGCATTAACGCCGTATCGGGATCGACTCGAAAAGTACCGGTGAGCGGTTGGCTCATCTCGAGGTATTCTAAGTAACGAGGGGTATGTACACGAGCCAGTTGCTCGTCGGTCACTTCTGGCGCTTCGACTTCATGTAGGCTATCGAAAATTTGTGACGCCATCAGTTGGTCACGAATCGCAACCAAACGTTGTGGACATTCGGGGTGCATGTCGCCAACATTGTGCAACATACAGTCAGAATGGGTGATATAGGCAGTCAGGCCGCTTTGCAGCCCGTTCTTGATCCAGCTCAACAAGGCCAGTCTCCTCTGGAAAGTGCAGCGTCTTAATTTTTATGACTTTCCAATAAATTGTGCGCTTATTGTGAGGAGAATGCAATCATTTCTGTACGTAATTTTGACTTAGCACGCAAATTAAACAAAAGGCAACGCGCTTTGGGCCCGTTGCCTTTGATGATAAAACGCTGTTGTGCTGATGAGTCGTCAATCAATCATCAGAACAACATATCCCGCGATACCCCGCCACGTCGCAAAATACGGCGCAGGCTTTCCAAACCTTCAATTTGAATTTGTCTGACTCGCTCGCGGGTGAGGTTCAAACTGCTGGCCAATTCTTCCAACGTGCTCAAGTCATGGCCATTTAAGCCATAGCGACGTTCAATCACCATCCGCTGTTTTTCGGTCAACTGCCGCAGCCAATCTTGCACATAATGTTCAATTTCGGCGTTATGCAATAAATCTTCGGGCGCTTCGGCTTGTTCATCAGGAATCGATTCCCCAATCGAGAGCATGGGATCGATATCCAATGGGGCGTCTAGCGAGGCCATGCGCTCGTTGAGGTTCAACACCCGCCGCACTTCTTCTGCCGGTTTGTGTACTAGATGAGCAATTTCTTCTACCGTCGGCTCGCGCCCTTCTTGTGCCTCGAAATGGCGGCTGGCGCGTAGGTAGGTGTTGAGTTCTTTAATCACATGAACTGGCAGGCGAATGGTGCGCGATTGATTCATGATGGCACGCTCAATCGATTGCCGAATCCACCATGTAGCGTAAGTCGAGAAGCGGAAACCACGTTCGGGATCGAATTTGTCCAAGGCATGCATCAAGCCAATGTTGCCTTCTTCGATCAGATCTAATAACGCTAAACCACGATTGACATAGTGTTTCGCGATATTGACCACCAAACGCAAATTGTGTTCGATCATCTTTTGTCGGGCTCGATGATCGCCTTGATGAGCACGCCGTGATAAGTCGCGCTCTTCTTCTGGGCTAAGCAAAGCGTTAGCGCCGATATCATTCAGATAAATCTGTGTCACATCGGCGCTGTCTTCATACGCCACCCGCGTTACCTCTTCTTGATCGGACAGGGCGTTATCTACTTCTAACGCCGCCGTGTCGATCAACGCATCCTCAGCGGTATCGTCGGCTGTCAACAATGCGGTATCAAAGGCTTCTTGTTCTTCAGCGTATGCTATTGCCTCGGTTTTCATGATGTTTCCCCCTCGTAAGTCCATCATCTTGCCAGCGGGAAACGTCGATGTTTCCACACTTGGCTATGGCTTGCCCAGATAGGTGATAGGGTCGACAGGCTTGCCAAACCGGCGGATTTCAAAATGCAGTTTTACCTGATCAGCGTCCGTATTCCCCATCTCTGCAATCTTTTGGCCCTTCTTCACATCATCGCCTTCTTTGACCAGCAAATGACGGTTGTGCGCGTAGGCGGAGAGGAAGGTTTTATCGTGTTTAATGATGATTAACTTACCATAGCCACGTAAACCGGTTCCGCTATACACCACTTTACCCGAATTTGCTGCGTACACAGGCTGACCACTTTTTCCAGCAATATCAATGCCTTTATTGTTTTCATTAAATGAGGCAATGACTTTACCTTGCACCGGCCAAATCCATTCCGCATTCAGATTACCCGGTGAAACTTCGGCTTTAGCAGTAGTGCTGGTGTTTTTTTCTTTTTCAAGTGATTTTGAATCTTTTTGTTCTGTTTTACTATCGGTTTTTGTCTCTGCAACTTTACTGCTACTTGCTGTTGCCGAGGGTTTTTCTGTGTTGGCTTTGTCCGCCGGCTTTTCTGTTTTGGCTACTTCGGTTGGTTTGCTTTGACCGACCGGTTTGCCTTCGGCTTTCTCGCCGATTTGCCCTGCTGCTTGGGCAGAATACGGCTGTTTCACCGCTTTTGGATAGGTCTTTTGTGTCTCACTCTGTTGCCCTGTACGACTGCTTGGCACGGCAGAAGGTTCGCTAACAGTAACAGCAGGGGGTTTAGCCTGATCAACTACCGGACGGGCTTGGCTAAAGAGCTCTTGGTTGTTTCGCAAACGCAACACTTGACCCACTTTGATATCTGCTGGATCGGCAATACCGTTTAATTCCGCCAGCTCGCGATAGCCCAAGCCATTGTTTAAAGCGATGCGAAATAAATTATCTCCTGCCTTGACGACATAGGTTTCTGGCGGCAGCTCATCGTCACCCAGCGTTGGCTTGGCGACAGCAACCGGTGTGGTTGGCACAATAGGTTTGACCGGTGGTTGAGAGGGGGTACGCAGTGGTGCTGCCGGTGGTGCGGAGAGGACTTGTATTTGGCCAGAGGGCGGCGGTTGATAAACGGTTGCTGCACTTTGGCTTGGTAACGGCGTGGCAACCACAGGAGAAGTTTCCATCCCTGGGCGATTTTTATGCACGATTGGGGCGGGCTCTTGCACCAAACTTGAGCAAGCAGACAGCCCGATTACCACCACAGGTAGGCATCGCATAAGATGACGAGAAGGGAAAAAAGACATGCAAAATCATCCTGAATGACATCTTCCCCAACCGAACGCTGGGGAGGGGTTCAGCGTCAGCCCATCACTGGTGCAACACGCTCAATAACATGGTTGTTTGATGCACAAAACTGGCGGCTTGTGTGTCACAAAGCCGCAGGGACAGCTAGCCACGCCCTGTCAACAACGGCACAAAACGCACAGCATCGTAGCGAGTGCGACGTTGTTGACGGTCGATTTCCTCAATCACCCATAAGTGTTGCTGTGTGGCATCTCCCAACGGCATGATAATTCGCCCTTGGGGTTTTAATTGGGTCAATAAAGCCGCTGGCACATCACGACTGGCCGCTGTCACTAAAATTGCATCATAGGGCGCGGCTTCGATCAAACCTGCTTGGCCATCGGCATGGGCTAAACGGGCGTTGCGAATGTTGAGTGCCTTTAAGTTGGCGCGTGCGCGCTCTAACAATGTCCCCAGTCGTTCGACAGAGAAAACCTCATCGACCAAGCATGACAAAATACTGGTTTGATAGCCACAACCGGTGCCAATTTCTAACACCTTGCGTGGTTTGAGCGGAGACGCTAACAGCAACTCACTCATCCGTGCCACCGTATGGGGTTGAGAAATGGTCTGTCCTTGTCCTAATGGTAAGGCAGCGTCATCATAAGCACGACTTTCTAGCGCAGGTTCAACGAAAACATGACGCGGAATAGCGAACATGGCTTGTAATACCTGTTCATTTTGTATTCCTCGGTCGCGCAGTCGTTCAATCATGCGCAACCGTGTGCGCTCTGATGTCATGCCAATACCATTACGAATCAGATTCATCCCACCATGCCTCAAGTGTTGCTAATTGCGCGTAGGCGCTTAGGTCAATTTGCAACGGAGTAATTGAAATTTTTCCAGCCGCATTGGCGTGGAAATCTGTCCCCGGGCCTGCATCCTGAGCACTGCCTACCGGCCCTACCCAATAGACGATTTCACCACGCGGGTTCTGTGTTTTGATCACTGGCTCGGCATGATGACGGCGGCCCAAACGAGTGATTTCCACACCTTGAATATCCTGCCATGGCCGATCTGGCACATTGACATTCAACAACACCGGCGCAGGTAGTGGCCGATGTTGGATACGTCGCACCAAACGAGAAGCGATTTCGACTGCCGAGGACAGGTGTTCACCGGGTTTACCGGTCAGTGATAGCGCAATTGACGGCACGCCGAGTAAAAATCCTTCGGTTGCCGCTGCAACCGTACCGGAATAGAGCGTGTCATCTCCCATATTGGCACCGTGGTTGATCCCCGACAGCACGAGGTCTGGCAGATGATCCAACATCCCAGTTACTGCCAAATGCACACAATCAGTCGGCGTACCATTGACGTAGAAAAACCCGTTTGGTGCTTTGCGCAACGACAATGGCCGATCTAAGGTCAATGAGTTACTGGCACCACTGCGGTCACGTTCCGGTGCCACCACGGTTACATTGCCAAACGCTTGCATCGCCTCGGCCAAAGCAGCAATACCGGGTGCAAAGTAACCGTCATCATTGCTAATTAAGATATTCATGTTTTGCTCTGTTAGGCGTAATAGCGCTGACTGAATTCCAGCATACGCTCAATCGGCAATCGGGCTGCATCCATCTGTTCTGGACTGAGGTAATCAATCCGTGTGCCCTCGCCTGCCTGTGCCCGACGCACTGCTTCGATGGTATTCATCTTCATGTAAGGACAGGAATTGCACTGACAACCGGCGTAAATCGGCGCTTGACGCAAATCTAGGTCGGGGCGCGCTTGGCTCATATTGAACAAAATGCCATCTTCGGTGGCGACAAAAATCGGCGCTGTCACCGCACCTTGATAGGCTTTTACCCAATTCAACATACCAGAGGTTGAACCGACATAGTGCGCTTGTTTCAGCACAGGCAAGGGACTCTCTGGGTGAGCAATTAAAGAATACGGGCCTTCGACTTCCGCAAAAGCGGCTTGTAAGGCTGCTTCATTAAATTTGTCGTGAACTTCACAAACCGCACTCCACAAAGGCATATCATACCCATATTGATAATTCAAATAGGCGCCCATATTGCGGTCAGGTGAGAAAATGACTTTTTTCCCTTCGGCATACAAATGCGCAATGATATCGTCAACATTGCGTGAAGTCACAATCCAGTCGGATAAAGCTTTATGTTCGGCAGAAGAATTGATATACGAGACATGAACATAATCAGTATGTCTTTCACGCCAAGCGCGTAAGGCATTGACATCGGTTTGTGTCACCAAAGAACACGTGGAACCTGCATCCGGCAAGATCACTTCGGCTTGCGGGTTCAAGATTTTGGCGGTCTCCGCCATAAAACGCACGCCAGCAAACACAATGATGTCTGCTTGGGCATCGCGGGCAAAGAGCGAGAGTTCCAAACTGTCACCCACCTTGTCGGCCATGCCTTGAATCTCGGGAGTGGTGTAGTAGTGGGCGAGCGTGACAACGCGTTTGCTCATAATGAAGAAGCTCCTGAAATGCCGCCAGACGACGTATCGATGTGCGGAATAAGACGAAATAAAGCGGTCAAACATAGCAAAAAAGCGACAACACGGCTAGGCAAAAGCCGGCAAAGCGGTATTCATTTTTGTGATCAATTCTATTTTCAGCGCATAATTGCTGCATTGCACAATCGAAAAACTTGGCTGGACACGCAACCCGCACCCCAGCCACCTTCATACGGGAATAAACATCATGAAACCTCACTATCTCACCCCTCTGTTTGCGCCAAAAGCGGTTGCAGTGGTGGGTGCCAGCGACACCGCCGGATCGATTGGTCAGGCCATTTTTTCCAACATCTTAGTCTCTGGCTACAAAGGCAAGCTCTACCCAGTTAACCTCAACCGCAAGTTGGTGGCGGGTATTGCTGCGGTGTCTTCGGTGCGGATGATCGAAGGGCCAGTTGATTTGGCGGTGTTTGCTACGCCAGTCCGCACTTGGCCAGCGGTGGTGAAAGACTGTGGTAAAAAAGGGGTCAAAGCCGTTGTTTTGGTGAAAGAGTTTGGCGACTTTGAGCCGCTTGAAGCCGAAGTGATCGAAGAAACCGTTGCCAGCGCACGCAAATATGGTATTCGTGTCCTCGGTCCCAATACCTTGGGCTTGATGCGTCCGATCATTGGCATGAACGCGAGTAATTACGCTGGCCGTGTCAAGAGTGGCAACCTAGCTTTAGTGGCACAATCCAGCGCGTTGTGTACCGCCATGCTCGATTGGGCTGATGCCAAAGGAATGGGCTTTTCAAGTGTGGTGTCGATGGGAGAAGGGTCGGATATCGACTTTGGTGAAATCCTCGATTATCTGGTGGCCGACCATAACACGCAGGGGATTTTGATTCACACCCATCATATCCATGATGCCCGCCGCTTTATGAGTGCGCTACGCGCCGCTGCGCGTAGTAAACCTGTGGTGGTGATTAAATCGGGACGCAGTGATGCCCACCTCAACGGTATCACCGAATCGAGCCATCTGATTGACGATGCAGACGTATTTGATATGGCTTTAGCCCGCGCCGGTGTGCTGCGGGTGAATACCATTGCCCAATTATTTACTGCCGCCCGTGTGCTGGCGGCCAATTATCGTACGCAAGGTGGCCGCATTGCGATTGTGACCAATGGTATTGGCCCCGGTATTTTGGCGGCAGACAGTGCCATTTCCAACGGCGTACCGCTGGCTCAACTCAGTCCTGAAACCCTCGCCCAACTCGATCACGAGATGCCGCGAGATTGGTCACGGGGTAATCCAATCGACATCATCGGTGATGCCAGTCCTGCCCGTTTCCGTACCGCAGTTAAAGTGGCGGCACAAGATCCAAACGTCGATGGCATCTTGGTGATCTTTACCCCTCAAGCAGGTACAGATCATCTCGCCACCGCTGAGTTGATGGCCAGCCTGCAAAAAGAAATTCAAAAACCGCTGTTTATGTCATGGTTAGGCGATGCCCGTGTGGCAGCCAGTCGCGAAGTGTTCAGCCGTGAAAAAATTGCCCATTTCCGGACGCCTGAATTTGCTATTGAAGTGTTCCGTGCTTTGGCAGCCTTCCATCATAACCAACAGTTGGTATTACAAACCCCCGGCCCACTCAAAGAAGAAGCGACCCCACCGAATATCCATGCCGCCCGCGAGATTATCGAAACCGCAATGAACCAAGGGCGTGAGGTATTGAGTGAGATTGAATCGAAGATGGTGCTAGAAGCCTTCCACATTCCAACCAATCCAGCCCGTTTGGCACGGACGGCTGATGAAGCAGTGGAATTGGCGCAAACCTTCGGCTATCCAGTGGTGTTGAAAATTGACTCACCCGATATTTTGTATAAATCGGATGTCGGCGGTGTCGAGCTGAATATCCGTACAGAAATTGCACTGCGAGCCATGTTCAGCGCAATTATTGAACGTGCCCGTGAAAAAATGCCGAATGCCAACATCAACGGCATCATGGTGCAACCGATGGTAAAACGCCCATACGGTCGTGAACTGATGTTGGGCTGTACCCATGATAATACCTTCGGCCCAGTGTTGACCTTCGGCGCAGGGGGTATTGCGGCAGAAGCATTAGACGATCGCAAATTGTCCTTGCCACCGCTGAATGATTACTTGGCCAACAGCATGATTGATGGCACTCGCGTGAATCGTATCCTCGGCAGTTTCAAGAACATGCCTGCTATCGACCGCGAGGCACTAAAAGCGACTTTGTTGCGAGTGTCGGAAATGGTGTGTGAATTGCCCGCCATTTATGAAATGGAAATTAACCCGCTGATTGCCGACGAACAGGGGGTTTTAGCATTGGATGCACGAATTATTGTTCGTGCGCCACAAGGCAACCGCCGTCGCTACGGTCATATGGCCATCATGCCGTACCCCACTGATTTAGTGGAATACATGACCTTGCGTGATGGAACCGAAGTGATGATCCGCCCGATGCGTCCAGAAGATGCCGATATGCAGCAGGAGTTTGTACGCAGCTTGTCAGAGGAAAGCCGCTTTAATCGCTATATGTCGAGCATTAAAGAATTGTCGCGTCCGGTGTTGGTACGCTTCACCCAGTTGGACTACGACCGTGAGATGGCGCTGTCGATGGTGGCGACTATTGACGGCAAAACGCAACAGTTAGCAGCCTCGCGTTACTTTATGAACCCAGACAATGAGTCGTGTGAATTTGCGCTGGTGGTTGGCGATAATTGGCAGGGACGCGGTATCGGTGTGATTATGATGGAGCGTTTATTCGACGCTGCCCGTCAACAAGGCTTGAAAATTATGTACGGCGAAGTGTTAGCCAATAACAAAGGAATGTTGAAGCTAATGGGTAAATTAGGCTTCAAAGTCGACCCTCATCCAGAAGATCGTGCCCTGACTTGGGTGACTAAGGTCTTGATTGAGGACTAATTGTGCGAACATCGTTTGCCGGCAGCCGGACTTTCTGTGTAGAATGTTCGGCTTTTACGCAATCGGTTTTTGGAAGGTTTTGAAAAATGGTCGTAATTCGTCTTGCCCGTGGCGGTGCTAAAGATCGTCCTTTCTTCAACATCATCGTCGCTGACTCTCGCAGCCGTCGTGATGGTCGTTTTATCGAGCGCATCGGTTTCCACAACCCTGTCGCTAACGAAAAACAAGAACGTACTCGTATCGCTCTCGATCGCCTGAACTACTGGCGTGGTGTTGGCGCACAGTTGTCTGACTCTGCTGCCAAAATCGTTAAAGAGTTTGAAAAGAAAGCTGCTGCCTAATTCGGCATGACAGCACAGATGATGAAAAATCCAGCACCTGATACAGACATGGTCGTGATGGGCTATGTCTCCGGTGCATTTGGTATACGCGGTTGGCTCAAAATCCACGCTGAAACCGAATACGCAGATAGCTTATTCGACTATCCAGAATGGTGGTTAGGTCAACCCGGCCAATGGCAACGCTATACCTTTCTCGACGGGGCTGTTCAGCCCAAGGCCGTGGTGGCCCAGCTCGAAGGCATCAACGACCGCGATCAGGCTTTTGCCTTGCGTGGGTCTCTGATTGCTATTCCGCGTTCTGAGCTGCCAGCCGCAGAGGAAGGGGAGTTTTATTGGGCAGATTTAGTCGGCTTAAGTGTGATTAACCGCGAGGGTCAAACCTTAGGTAAAGTCACGCGGCTGTTTGAAACTGGCGCAAATGATGTTCTAGTGCTTGAAGACAGTGAACAACAAGAAATCATGATTCCTTTTGTTGCTGTCTATGTGCTAGAAGTCGATATCCAAGCGGGCACTATCGTCGTCGATTGGCAAGCTGATTATTGATTGGCAAACCTTTGATGCAGATTGATGTGATTACGCTGTTTCCAGCGATGTTCGAGGCGATTACCGCGCATGGGATTACCCGTCGTGCGCTAGAACAACATATTTGGTCATTCCATAGCTGGAATCCGCGTGATTTCGCCCACGATAACTATCGCACCATCGACGACCGCCCTTATGGGGGTGGGCCAGGAATGGTGATGATGGCAGATCCGCTACACCAAGCGATTGCAGCTGCTCGTGCACGGCAACAGGCCGCCACCTCAGCACAATCCCATGTGGTGTATCTCTCTCCCCAAGGTAAACCGCTGACAGAGAGTAAAGTGTGCCAATTGGCTACTTTGCCGAGTCTGATTTTATTGGCGGGGCGCTATGAGGGCGTGGATGAACGCTTGATTGCACAAGATGTCGATGAAGAAATCTCCATCGGCGACTATGTGTTATCAGGTGGTGAGCTGCCAGCGATGGTATTGATGGATGCCATTTTGCGACGTCTGCCTGGTGTACTGAACGACAACCAGTCGGCAGAACAAGACTCTTTTGTGAGTGGTCTATTAGATT
This sequence comes from Aquaspirillum serpens DSM 68, assembly GCF_000420525.1. Lineage (GTDB taxonomy): Bacteria > Pseudomonadota > Gammaproteobacteria > Burkholderiales > Aquaspirillaceae > Aquaspirillum > Aquaspirillum serpens. Next base: position 57,553 of record NZ_ATVC01000004.1, on the reverse strand, counting down.
GCCCACATTATACGCGCCCCGAAGTGTACAACGGGGAAGCAGTGCCAGACGTTCTATTGTCAGGCAATCATGCTGCGATTGCCCAATGGCGATTAAAACAATCGCTTGGGCGCACTGCAGAACGACGGCCTGATTTGTTGTTAGCACGCACTTTAAGTAAACAGGAATCTCGGCTGCTGGCACAGTACCAGCAGGAACAAGATGCCACAAAAAAGGACTGAAAACATGAACTTGATTCAGCAACTGGAACAAGAAGAAATCGCTCGTTTGGGCAAAACCATCCCTGAATTTGCACCAGGCGACACCGTTGTCGTGCAAGTGAAAGTGAAAGAAGGTAACCGTGAGCGTCTGCAGGCTTACGAAGGCGTGGTGATTGCGAAACGCAACCGTGGCCTGAACAGTGCCTTCATCGTGCGTAAAATCTCCTCCGGCGAAGGCGTTGAACGTACCTTCCAAACCTACTCCCCGCTGGTGGCATCCATCGAAGTGAAACGCCGTGGTGATGTGCGTCGCGCTAAACTGTACTACCTGCGTGACCGTTCCGGTAAGTCCGCTCGTATCAAAGAAAAACTGCCAGCGCGTAAAGCTTCTGCTTAATTCGCTAGACAGCAAAAAAGCCCACTTCGGTGGGCTTTTTTGTTGCACTCGTGATGTCTTTAGATGGCGGCTTCTTCTACCGAAGGTGCCGCTGATTGCGGTGCTTCGGGGAAGTGCAAAATCACCCGCTCGTTGTCATCCAAATCGGCGGTAACTTCCCCTCCGCCTACCAGACGACCAAACAGCAATTCATCAGCCAAGGCTTTGCGTAACGAGTCTTGAATTAAGCGTGCCATTGGCCGTGCGCCCATCTGTGGATCAAAGCCTTTTTGTGCCAGATAGCGTTTCAGCTTGTCGGAGAAGTGAATATCGACTTTCTTCTCTCCCAATTGCTGTTCAAGCTGCATCAAGAACTTATCCACCACCCGCAGAATAATTTCTTCATCCAACATCTTGAACGAAATAATAGCGTCCAAGCGGTTGCGGAATTCTGGGGTAAACAGACGCTTAATATCCGCCATTTCATCACCAGCAGCACGGCTGTTAGTAAAGCCAATGGTGGCTTTAGACAGACTTTCTGCACCAGCGTTAGTGGTCATGATAACAATCACATTGCGGAAGTCTGCCTTGCGACCATTGTTGTCGGTCAACGTACCGTGATCCATCACCTGCAACAAGATGTTGAAGATGTCGGGATGGGCTTTTTCAATTTCATCCAACAACAACACCGAGTAAGGATGTTTGGTAATTTGCTCGGTCAACAAGCCACCTTGTTCAAAGCCAACATAACCAGGAGGCGCCCCAATCAGCCGGCTGACCGCATGGCGTTCCATATATTCCGACATATCAAAGCGCAGCAGCTCTACGCCTAGGATATATGCCAGCTGTTTAGCCACTTCGGTTTTACCGACCCCAGTTGGGCCACTAAACAAGAATGCCCCAATCGGTTTGCTTGGATTGCCCAATCCAGAGCGCGACATTTTGATCGCCGATGATAAGGCTTCAATTGCCTTGTCTTGTCCAAATACCACTGACTTGAGATCGCGCTCAAGCGTTTTCAGCGTATTACGGTCATCACTCGAGATGGTTTTTGCTGGAATACGTGCAATTTTAGAAATGATTTCTTCAATCTCATGCTTAGAAATCACTTTCTTTTGCCGCGACTTAGGCAAAATCTTTTGCGCTGCCCCAGCTTCATCAATCACATCAATCGCTTTATCTGGCAAATGGCGATCGTTGATATAGCGTGCCGACAACTCTGCCGCCGAGCTCAACGCCGATGCCGTGTATTTCACCCCATGATGGGCTTCGAAACGCGATTTCAGTCCCTTTAGAATCTGAATGGTTTGCTCAACCGTGGGTTCGATCACATCGATTTTTTGGAAACGACGGGATAAGGCATTGTCTTTTTCAAAGATGCCACGGTATTCGTTATACGTTGTTGCACCAATACAACGCAGCAGACCGCTGGATAAAGCGGGCTTTAACAGGTTAGAGGCATCTAATGTCCCACCCGATGCCGCACCGGCACCAATCAGGGTATGAATCTCGTCAATGAACAAAATAGCGTTTTCGTCTTCTGTCAGCTGTTTAATCACTTGCTTCAGACGTTGTTCAAAATCACCACGATATTTCGTACCGGCCAGCAAGGCGCCCATATCGAGCGAATAGACCACTGCCTCACGCAATACGTCAGGCACTTCGTTACGCACGATACGGCGCGCTAAACCCTCAGCAATCGCTGTTTTACCGACACCAGCCTCACCAACCAGCAAAGGATTGTTCTTGCGCCGCCGGCACAGCACTTGAATCACGCGTTCAACTTCATGATCGCGACCAATTAGCGGGTCTACTTTGCCTGCTAACGCCTGTTGGTTGAGATTTTGTGTATAGGCATCAAGTGGGCTGTTGCCGTTACTTCCTTCTTGTTCTTGCTCGTTATCGTCGTGGCTACGCGATTCGGCTGGCGGTGGTGATTTTTGTTTGCTCACACCATGAGCAATAAAGTTCACCACATCGAGACGGCTGATGTTTTGTTGATGCAGGATGGCACGTTGGATAACGCGTTGGAAACCCAGTGTTGGCTGAGTTTCAACCTCATCATCCCCTTCTACTTTTGGGGTGTGTTCTTCGATAAATTGAGTCAGCTGTTGCCGCATCTGCTCAAGATTAGCCCCGCATGCCCGCAACACATCCGCCGCTGACGGGTTATCTAGCATGGCTAACAGTAGATGTTCCACGCTGATGAACTCATGGCGTTTTTGCCGAGCGTCCATGAAGGCCATATGCAGGCTGACTTCCAGTTCTTGGGCGATCATTTGTTTTCCTCCATGACGCATTTAAGGGGATGATGATGGGCGCGTGCACTTTCATGCACCTGCATCACCTTAGTTTCTGCAATGTCACGTGTAAACACACCGCAAACACCGCTGCCTTCATTATGGACTTGGAGCATGACGCTTGTGGCACGTTCCCGATCCAAATGAAAGATTTCCTGCAAAACCTGTACCACAAAATCCATAGGAGTGTAATCGTCGTTCAACAACAACACTTTATACATCGGCGGTGGTCGTAGTTTTTGTTTTTCTGGCGCAAGGCCAACATTATCTTGATATTGTGGGTTAGACATCGTACAGCTTTCCTGTCTGATCGAGTTTCAATCTTGGCCTTATATTGCCTGTTTTCAAGGGATTGCGGGGGAATCGAAAAATTATCATGCCCAATGACTTGACGGGCTCGCAAGAGTCGCGTACAACGTCCCACAGGTGGATTGCATGAGGTCTGCAACACAAACAGGGCTTGCCCTTTTTATGCTGCTCTAACCTGTGTTATTTGGGGATCCCACCGCCCTGTTTTTGTATTGATAGGAAGTTTCAAATGGCAACTGGTACCGTCAAATGGTTTAACGACGCTAAGGGTTATGGTTTTATCACTCCGGATGACGGTGGTGAAGATCTGTTTGCCCACTTTTCGGCAATCAACATGAACGGCTTTAAAACGCTGAAAGAAGGCCAACGTGTTTCTTTCGAGCTGACTCAAGGCCCTAAGGGAAAACAGGCTTCCAATATTCAGACTGCCTAAGCTTTTCCAGACATGAGAAAAACCCGCCTTTTGGCGGGTTTTTTTATGCCTCGCGTAAGCCTGCTGGTAGCGCAAACACGGTGTTTTCTTCTACACCGTCCAATTCTGTAACCTGCGCAACGCCTAAACTCCGCATCCGCGCAATCACCGATTGCACCAACACTTCAGGCGCAGAGGCCCCTGCAGTCAATCCAATCGATTGTCTACCGACAAACCACTCTGCCTGTAATTCATCTGCCTGATCGACCATATAGGCTGCCACACCGCGACTGGCGGCCACTTCACGCAAGCGATTCGAATTTGAACTGGTCGGTGAACCAACCACAATCACAATATCGCACTGCTGCGTTAATGCTTTCACCGCATCTTGTCGGTTTTGTGTGGCATAACAGATATCGTCTTTCTTGGGGCTTTGAATGGCAGGGAAACGAGCACGCAAAGCAGCAACAATCTCGGCTGTTTCATCGACAGACAAGGTGGTTTGACTGACGTAGGCTAATTGACTTGGATCGTTGACTTGTAAAGCCGCTACATCTGCCACTGTTTCAACCAAATACATTCCACCTTCAGATTGCCCCATCGTGCCCTCAACTTCAGGGTGGCCGGCATGACCAATCATAATGATTTCACAGCCGGCTTCACGCATCTTTTTGACTTCAACATGCACTTTGGTCACCAAAGGACAGGTGGCATCAAACACATGCAAGCCCCGTTCAGCTGCCTGTTGACGGACAGATAACGGCACACCGTGAGCTGAGTAAATCAGCGTGGATCCCTCTGGTACTTCTGCCAAATCCTCAATAAAAATAGCGCCTTTTTGCTTGAGGTTTTCTACCACAAAGGTGTTGTGCACCACTTCATGCCGCACATAAATCGGTGCACCAAAGCGTTCCAATGCCCGTTCAACAATTGCAATGGCGCGATCAACGCCAGCACAAAAGCCACGGGGATTGGCCAGAATAATTGAAGTTGTCACGCCTTATTCCTTATTTTTCCCAGAACGGAAGCCATCTAACACCATCAATACCGCACCAACGGTGATGGCGCTATCTGCGATATTAAATGCTGGCCAATAGAAGTCTTGCCAATACCACTGGATAAAATCAATCACATGGCCATATAGCACACGGTCAATCAAGTTACCGATGGCACCTGAGAGAATCAAGGCACAGGAGGCATCCATCAGGCGACTTTGCTTACCCTTGACCAGCATCCAACTCAACACGGCGGCCACGGCAAGCGCCAATAGCGTGAAAAAGTGCCGTTGCCAGCCGCCTGCATCTGCCAAGAAACTAAACGCAGCGCCGGGGTTGTAGAGCAACGTCCAATTCCAGACATGCGGGATGACTTCGCGCACTTCACCATATTGCAACTGGCTGTCAAACCACAGCTTGGTCACCTGATCTAACAGCAATAACACCCCCGCCACGCCGAACCAGCGTAGCGGTTGACGGGGTGTTGCTACCGAGGGCAGCTCAGACATGCGCTCTTACCTCACCTGTGCCAGCGATATTGCTTACACAGCGACCACACAAGGTTGGATGTTCGGCATGTTGTCCCACATCAGCGGTGTGATGCCAACAACGTTCACATTTCTCGTGGCTGGTTGGTGTAACGGTGATTTGCAAGGTCTCGCCTGCCAGCAGTTGGGTATGCGACACGATCAAAGCAAATTTGAGATCGTCGGCCAAGGTGGCTAAGGCGGCATATTCGGCAGCAGGGGCAACAAGCGTGACCTCAGCTTGCAATGATGAACCGACCTTACCCGCCTCGCGCTGTGCTTCGATTTCTTTGTTCACTGCTGCGCGCACCGCACGTACCAAAGGCCAAACCTGTGCTAACTGTTCGGCATCGGCTGGTTGTGGAATATCGTGCCATGTGTGGTACAGCGTGCTGTCTTCCTCATCACCCGTTAACACTGCCCACGCTTCGTCTGCGGTAAAGCAGAGAATAGGTGCCACCAGCAGCAATAGGCTGCGGGTGATGTGCCACAGCGCCGTTTGTGCGCTACGGCGTGCCACACTGTTGGCTTGGGTGGTATAGAGGCGGTCTTTCAGGATGTCGAGGTAGAACGCACCTAAATCCTCTGAGCAATAGCCAACAATTTCTTGTACTGCTAAGTGGAAGGCATAGCGTGGGTAGTAATCGCCCGTGATACGGTCAGAGAGCTGTTTGGCGCGCACCAGTGCGTAACGGTCAATGTCTAGCATCTGCTCGATGGCCACGGCATCGGTTGCGGGAGAAAAATCAGATAAGTTGGCCAATAAGAAACGCAGCGTGTTACGCAGGCGGCGATAGCTGTCCGTCACGCCTTTGAGAATCGTGTCGGAAATTGCCAATTCGCCAGAATAGTCCGTCGCGCCGGTCCACAAACGCAAAATATCCGCACCAAGCGAGTCATTGACCTTTTGCGGTGCAACCACATTCCCCATCGACTTCGACATTTTACGGCCTTGACCATCGACTACGAAACCGTGGGTTAACAGCTGGTCGTAAGGTGGGCGACCATCCATGGCGCAACCGGTCAATAACGACGAGTGGAACCACCCTCGGTGTTGGTCTGACCCTTCGAGGTAGAGATCAGCAGGGTAGGTCAGATGCTCGGCATGGGTGCCACGCAGGACATGGTAATGGGTGGTGCCAGAATCAAACCACACATCCAAAGTGTCGCGCATTTTGTCGTATTGTGCTGCTTCGTCACCGAGTAGTTCTTTAGGATCGAGTTCAAACCATGCGTTAATACCACCTTGTTCAACCCGCTTGGCGACTTCTTCCAGTAAAGCGAGGGTGTTTGGATGGGGTTGCCCCGTTTCTTTATGTAAAAAGAACGGAATGGGCACCCCCCAGTTACGTTGACGCGACACACACCAATCAGGGCGATTTGCGATCATCGCGTGTAAACGGGCTTGTCCCCATGCTGGGAAGAAAGCGGTATTTTCTACCCCTTGCAGCGCGCGTTCACGCAGTGAACGACCTTCTACCTGTTTATCCATCCCAACAAACCACTGTGTCGTTGCACGATAGACCACAGGGGTTTTATGGCGCCAGCAGTGTGGATAGCTGTGCTCAATTTTTTCCGCCGAGAATAAACAACCGACTTCGCGCAGTTTTTCGATAATCTGCGGATTGGCCTGCCAAATGTGTTGACCACCGAAAAAGGGTAATTGGCTGGCGTAGGTACCGTTGCTGGTTACTGGATTTAAAATCTCATCATTGCTCATTCCGTGTTTACGGCAGGAGTCAAAATCCTCTAGGCCATAAGCTGGCGCGCTGTGCACCACACCGGTACCAGCATCTAATGTCACATAATCACCTGTGAACACTGGCGAAGTGCGGTCATAGAAAGGATGTTGGAAACGTAAATGATCGAGGGCCGCGCCTTTACAACGGGCGATTTCTTCGCCTTCCAAGCCAAAGCGTTTTAACGCAGACGCTGCCAACTCTGCCGCGACCACCACTAAACCGCGTTCTGTGTCCAACAACACATAGTCAAATTCAGGATGCACATTTAACGCTTGGTTTGCTGGGATCGTCCACGGTGTGGTTGTCCAAATCACCATATAGGCGGTTTTTTCAGCAGGTAGTGCCGCTAAACCAAAAGCCTGTGCTAGTTTTTCTGGTTCCACGCAAGGAAAACCGACATCGATAGTCGGGGAGTGTTTGTCTTGGTATTCGACTTCTGCTTCTGCCAATGCCGAACCACAGTCAAAACACCAATACACCGGCTTCAGGCCTTTGAATAAATAGCCCTGTGCAAACAACTGCCCTAAGGCACGAATCTCACCGGCTTCTGAGTGATAACTCATGGTGCGATAGGGGTTATCCCATTCACCTAATACACCGAGGCGGATAAAGTCTTTTTTCTGCCGCTCAATTTGAATTGCGGCGTAATCACGACATAACTCACGGATAAACGATGCTGGCAGATCAGTTGCTTTAGCATCTAAACCGTGAACTTGGCGGTATTCAACGATTTTGGCGTGAATAGTTGGTGCCGCAGCAACAGCTGTTTTATCGCCTTTCACCAATTTTTCGATTTGATGTTCAATCGGCAAACCGTGGCAATCCCAGCCGGGGACATAAGGGGCATCAAAACCAGAAAGGGTTTTTGAACGCACAATCATGTCTTTCAAAATTTTATTCACGGCATGGCCAATGTGGATATCACCGTTGGCATAGGGTGGGCCATCGTGCAGGATAAATTTAGGCCGTCCTGCTGCATGTTGACGCAGCTTTTGATAACGCTGTTGTTGTTGCCATTGCGCTAACCAGTTGGGTTCACGCTTGGCTAAATCGCCACGCATCGGAAAAGGCGTATCAAGTAGGTTTACAGTTTTGCGGTAATCAAGGCTCATGCGGGCTCTCGTACATCAATTGATCAATGGAAAAAGGCGCGAGCGGCAGCAGCATCGCGAGTAATTTGGGCAACCAGCTGTTCTATGCTGTCGTATTTTTCTTCATCACGCAACTTAGACAAAAAGCGGACGGTGATGCGTTGCCCATATAAATCTTCTGCAAAATCAAAGAAATGGACTTCTAGGTGATAGTCTGGACGTGGCGAGATAGCAGAGGTCACGGTGGGGTTTAATCCTAAACTTGCGACCCCGCGTAAACAGCCGAAAGTGGTTTCTGCTTCCACCACAAACACCCCTTGCAATGCAGGTTTGCGATGCAACAAATTGACATTTGCCGTTGGGAAGCCGAGGGTACGGCCCAGTTTCTTACCGTGGATCACCCGACCAGAAATCTGGTAATCCGCGCCCAATAAGCATTTTGCCAATACCAAATCGCCCTGTTGCAATGCCTGTCGTACCAGCGAACTTGAGACTCGCTCACCTTCTAGTGCCAAGGTTGGCATGGCTTCTGTTTCAAAAGAAGGTTGTGCCGCGAGTAAGCCAAAGTCGCCTTCACGTTTCGCCCCAAAGCGAAAATCATCACCAATCAACAAATAACGCGTGTGTAACTGTTGGCACAGTATTTTCTCAATAAAAGCCTGTGGGCTGAGGGCTGCAAAAGCACGATTAAAACGTTGCACAATCACATAATCCACCAAGCCAATGGCCTTTAACCGCGCTAAACGATCACGCAGGGTGGTGAGGCGGGCGGGCGGGTCGAGTGGGGTAAACAATTCACGCGGGAGTGGCTCAAAGGTCAGTAAGGCGGTTGGCAACCCTCGCCGATGCGCTGCCTCACGCAAATGTGCCAACATCGCCTGATGCCCCAAGTGCACACCATCGAAATTGCCAATCGTCAAAGCACAGGGTGGGATGGCGATAGCAGAAGAAGAACCAGAATAGACCTGCATCAGAAAAATTACGCCACGGGGAGAAAGGCTCAGATTGTATGCTGCATCGAAGCAATAAAAAACCCCGTCCAGTCGGACGGGGTGGTGAAGCGGGCAATAATCAGTCGATTATTTTGCAGCTTCTTCGCGCATAGCGGAGATTTCAACATCAACGCGGCGATCTGGTGCCAAGCAGGCAATCAGGTCAGCACGTTTTTTGAATTTCGCTTGGCACTCTTTGGTCATCTTGGCTTCGGATTCACCGTTACCAACCGAAGTCACGCGATCTGCAGGAATACCACCGGCCACCAGGTAGTTTTTCACAGCATTAGCACGACGCTCGGACAGTGCTTTGTTGTAGGAATCGGAACCCAAGTAGTCAGTGTGGCCAACCACTTCAACCGCTTGCAAGTCAGCGCCATTGCTTTTGATTTTGGCAATCACAGGATCAACGGCTTTACGGCCATCAGCGCGCAAGGTGGATTTGTTGAAGTCAAACAGCACTTCTGCGCTCAAAGACACTTTTTCTTTCACCAGTTTTTTCACTGGTGCTGCTGCTTTTTTCTCGGCATCACCGCACTCAACCAAGCCGTTGGTGGCTTTGTCGAATGCGCTGGTGCGCCAGCATTCATTGTAGCTGTTGCGAACCACGCTATCGGTGCCTTGATCGGCCAAGTAGCCTGGCTTAACAGCGTGAGCTTGTGCGGACAGCAGTGCTACCAGCATCGCACCAGCAAGGCTAGTCAATTTCAATTTGTTCGAAGTTTTCATCCGATATGCCTCTTGTTTATTTAAGGAGTGTTAGCGATGCGCCTAGAACCCGCTCACTGCAAAGACAGGGCATTGCCAAACTGTTGTTATGCAGTTAGCGGCCAATATAGGTTTTGGGCTCTACCCTTGTCAATTCGGGCGCGCCGCGAAACGTATCCTATACACAACACTTTGAGCGCAAAAATTATCATCTTGGGGGCAAAGTTGTTGTTTTTTTACAAATGTCACGGCTTTTCGTGACGGCGTAAGAAATAGGGGAGTGGACGAGCCCAAGTGCTTTGATAGCCATCTGAGAAGTCTTGCAAACCGCGCAAGACACCCGCCACCCGCGTTTCATCGTGAGGGGCGAAGCTGTCAAAACCAACTTGTGCCAGATAATAAGCCTGATCTTGACCGATATCACCCACGGCGCGCAACTCGCCAGTATAACCATAACGCTCACGCAATAGGCGTGCTGTGCTATATCCCCGCCCATCGTGAAACGCAGGGAAGCAGACTGCAATCGCGCTGACTTGCTGCAAGGTTGGGAGCAGTAACGCTGGATCTTCCTCTGGTTGCAAATAAACACCGACTGGGGCGCTATGTGCTAAACAAGCGGCATGATGATTTAACCAACTGACCAATGGCACCCAGATCGCCCCCGTTGGTAAACCCTCGGCGGGGTTGATTTCGTCAACCCAAGTGAATTGTTCTTCTACCTCAATTCCGCGTCTAACTAGCTTTGGCATACACTCGTTCCTTAAACACATCAATTCCAATACGACGGAAGGTATCCAAGAAACGCTCTTCCGGTTCACGTCGTTCGACATAGACTTGAATGATTTTTTCAATTACATCTGGCATGGCTGCCCGAGCAAAGGATGGGCCAATGACTTTGCCCAAACTGGCATCGGGGCCTTGGTGACCACCGAGGGTGATTTGGTACCATTCCTCACCGTTTTTATCGACACCCAACACCCCGATATTGCCGACATGGTGATGCCCACAGGCATTCATACAGCCAGAGATATTCAAGGCAATATCACCGAGGTCAAACAAGTAATCGAGATCGGCAAAGCGGTGCTGAATTGCTTCGGCGACAGGAATCGATTTTGCGTTGGCCAAACTACAGAAATCTCCCCCCGGACAGCAGATAATATCGGTTAACAAACCTGCATTCGGATGGGCTAAACCGACTGCGTCAGCGGCTTGCCATAAAGTAAACAAATCACGCTCGGCTACGTGTGGCAACACAAGATTTTGTTCATGGCTGACACGAATTTCACCAAAGCTCCATTGCTGTGCCCACTCAGCCACTTTCTCCATTCGATCTGCATCTAAGTCGCCAGGGGCTTGGCCAGTGGCTTTCAAGGACAAAATTGCAGCACGGTAACCCTGTTGTTTATGCAGATGGGTATTGCGTTTCACCCAACGGGCAAAAGCGGGCACCTCGGTTAGTGCGGTTTGGAAAGCGGCATCAGGCTGGGTGAAGGTTTCATACTGCGGCACTACAAAAGCCTGTGCGACGCGTTGAATTTCTTCTGCCGTCAGTGTGGCTGGGCCATCTTTTAAGTGTGCCCATTCTTCTTCTACTTTGGCAGCAAAAGCGGCTACGGTCATTGCCTTGACCAGAATTTTAATCCGCGCCTTGTATTTGTTATCACGCCGACCAAAGCGGTTATATACCCGCAACACTGCATCAAGATAGGTTAACAGATGCGGCGCAGGAAGGAATTCACGCACCACATCACCAATCATCGGTGTCCGTCCCAATCCACCGCCGACAATCACTTTAAAGCCAATTTCACCCGCCGCATTGCGCTGCATGTGCAAGCCAATATCATGGACAAATGTGGCGGCACGGTCTTGGGCACTGCCAGCGACGGCGATTTTGAATTTACGCGGTAAGAAAGCGAATTCGGGATGTAAGGTGCTCCATTGCCGGATAATTTCGCACCACGGGCGAGGATCAACAAATTCATCCGCCGCCACACCGGCAAAGACATCGGTGGTGGTATTGCGAATACAGTTACCCGAGGTTTGGATGGCATGTAAATCGACCTCGGCCAAACGCTCTAAAATGTCTGGCACTTTAGGCAGTTCAACCCAGTTGAACTGGATGTTTTGCCGTGTGGTGAAGTGACCATAGCCACGGTCAAAATCACGGGCAATGCCTGCCAATTCCCGCAGTTGGCGACTGGACAATACACCATAGGGAATCGCCACCCGCAACATCGGCGCATGACGTTGGATATACAGACCGTTCTGGAGCCGCAGGACGCGGAATTCATCTTCAGATAACTCACCGGCTAAAAAACGGCGAGTTTGGTCACGAAACTGTGCCACCCGTTCACGAACCACGCGGCGGTCAAACTCATCATATTGATACATAGCAACTCACTTTATGCAAAACAGCGCGGTTTTAACTAGGCCGTTTCAACCCAGAAGACACATGCAAACCACATTCTTTCGATTCTGGATTTTCCCACCACCAACGACCAGCGCGGACATCTTCTCCCACTGCAATCGCTCGCGTACAGGGAGCACAGCCAATCGAGGGATAGTGCCGGTCATGCAAAGCGTTATAGGGCACTTGGTATTGCCGCAGGTATTCCCACACTTCTTGCTCTGTCCACTCAATCAAGGGGTTGAATTTCATCAACCCGTGATCGGCATCAAAGCTGCGATCACTCAAGTCTTGTCGTGTTGGCGATTGTTGTCGGCGGAGGCCGGTGATCCACGCTTGTTGCCCAGCGAGGGCACGGCGTAATGGTTGCATTTTACGCACTTCACAACAGCCTTTGCGCAAATCAACCGAATCATAAAAGCCATTGATGCCATGCGTTGCCACCCACGCTTCAACGGCGCCGGTGTCTGGGAAATAAATTTGTAATGCTAAGTCGGGGTAATGCTGGCGCACCTTGGCTAATAATTCATAGGTTTCGGCAGGCAGGCGGCCAGTATCTAAACAGAAAGCACGAATGGGTAATTGCTGACGTGCGATCAGATCGGTCAACACCATATCTTCTGCACCCAAACTATTGGCAAACACAGCGGGAGCGTGGTGTTGGGCAATTTCTGCCAACAATTGTTGTGCAATGGTAATTTTTGCGGCTAATGACATGCTGAATTTCTCGCAAAATAAAATCTTGCAGCAGTCTAAAGCAAGCAGTTTAGAACTATGAAAGAAGATTATGTTAGGATTTAAGCACAATTAGTTATTAGAAATTTAGCAAGGGGCGTGCAATGAAACTACAACAGCTGCGTTATCTGGTCGAAGTCTATAAGCAAGGGCTGAATATCTCGGAAGCGGCGGAAAAGCTGCATACCTCACAACCGGGGGTGTCAAAACAAATCCGGCTATTAGAAGACGAATTGGGCATTCAGGTCTTTATCCGCAATGGCAAGCGAGTGGTGGCGGTCAGTGAACCAGGCAAGCATGTGTTACACATCGCCGAACGAATTTTACTAGAAGCGAAAAATCTGAAACGGGTGGGAGAAGAATTTGCCCATGAAGATCAAGGTAGTTTAACTATTGCTACCACCCACACCCAAGCACGCTATGCCCTGCCGCATACCGTTCGCCGCTTTCGTGAGCGCTATCCAGATGTTGGTTTATCAATTAAGCAAGGCAGCCCCACCCAAATTTGTGAAATGGTGGTGACTGGCGAAGCCGATTTTGCCATTGCTACCGAGGGGATTTCCTCGTTTCCCGAGCTGGCTGCACTGCCTTGCTATCAATGGAACCGCGCCATTGTAGTGCCAGAAGGCCACCCCTTATTGGCGCTTAACCGACCGCTGACATTAGCAGATATTGGCCGCTGGCCGATTATCACCTACGACTTTGCTTTCACTGGCCGCTCGAAAATCAATCGCGCCTTTGCTGACGCTGGGGTGGAACCTAACGTGGTACTAACTGCCATCGATACCGATGTGATTAAAACCTATGTCAATATCGGGCTAGGGATTGGCATTATCGCTGCCATGGCGTTTGAGCCCGAGCGCGATCACGGTTTACGCCTTATCGATGCCGCCCATCTGTTTCAGCCATCCACCACCCGCATTGGTATTCGACGCGATGCCTATTTGCGTGGCTTTGCTTATCACTTTATCGAGCTCTTCGCCGGCCATTTGACGCGGAAAGAAGTCGATAAAGTCATGTTTGCCGGCGAGCAGGATGACTGAACTTGTGGCGTAACCACTCGGATGCAGAATCCAAATAGCTATAGACCACCGGCACAACAAATAAGGTGAGCAAGGTTGAGGTGACCAGCCCACCAATCACCGCCTGTGCCATCGGCGCATTGAGTTCTGCGCCGCTGGCGCGGGAAAGTGCCAAGGGCAACATGCCAAAAATCATTGCCAAACTGGTCATTAAAATGGGGCGTAAACGCACTCGGCCTGCAGCTTTCAAGGCAGCTAGACGATCCATTCCCTCACGACGTGCCTGATTGACGAAATCGATCAGCAAAATCCCATTTTTCGCCACCAAACCCATCAACATAATTACCCCAATTACCGAGAACATATTGAGGGTACTGCCCCAGACCAATAAGGCTAAAAACACCCCAATAAAGGCCAAGGGTAGCGACATCATAATCGCGATCGGTTGGAAGAAGCTGCGGAATTGAGCGCACAAAATCATGTAAATAAAAATGACACCGATAGCCAAAGCCTGAACTGCATACGAAAACGACTCTTGTAAATCTTGACTCTCGCCACCTTGGTCAAATTGATAGCCAGTCGGTAAACGATAGTTTTGTAGCAAGGTTGCCACTTCAGTAAACACATGCTGGGCATCTCGGCCTTGGATATTGGCAGTGAGGGTTAACTCGCGAGCCTGATCCATGCGGTTAATTTGACGCGGTACCTGTGTTTCCACCACTGTTGCGACGGTGCTCAAGGGCACCATTTCACGGCTGCCATCGCCTAAACTGCGTCCAGCAATTTGAATGTCCTCCAACAACAGGGGCTGTCGTGCTGGTTTGGGGACGATGACCCGCACATCGTAATTTTCGCCATCTGGTGCTTCCCAAGTCGAGACCACTTTACCCGCCAATAACACTGCCAACGTTTGCCCCAGTTGTTCCATGTCAATCCCAAGGCTGGCTGCAGCATCGCGCTGTAGACGCAATGACAGAGCTGGTTCAGCGGCATCTAAACTGGATTCGATATCTGTTACGCCGTCAATTTGGCGCAAACGCTGTCGCACATCAACAGCAATGCGTTCTAAAGTTGCCATATCTTGGCCACGGATACCGACCCGAATCGGTTTTTCATTTCCCCCCGGGCCGCCGCTCACGGCGACCGATTGCAACTCAATCCCCGCGATATGAGGTAGCTGCTGTCGCCATACTTCCATTAGGGTAAAAACAGAGCGGGCACGTGCTGCTTTATCATGCAAAATCACTTGCAAAGAGGCCTGATTGCGACCCTCAGCAAACCCACCGCCGATATTGATATAAATATCTTTTACCTCAGTGGCTTGCCGTAACAGTTGATCGACATGGCGGGCTTTTTGTTCGGTATATTCCAAGCTAGAACCCGCAGCGGTTTTAAACTTAACAGTCACTTTTCCGGTGTCTGACTTGGGCAAAAACTCAGCCCCAATCACCGGCACTAGCGCAAAACTGCCCAATAACAACACCGTGGCAGCGGCTAAGGTGGTTTTACGATGTTGTAACACCCAATCAATCGCCAAAGCATAACGCTCGGCCAAACTGTCCATTGACGTTTCAAAGCGATCCAGCAGACGCCCTAGTGGGCCACGGTGGGCATCACCGTGTCGGTGTGGGTCATACCAGATGGAACTGAGCATTGGATCGAGGGAAAAACTGACCAACAACGAAATCAAGACCGCTACAACCACAGTCAGACCAAATTGTTGGAAAAACTGCCCAATAATGCCGCCCATAAAGCCCACGGGGAGAAAAACTGCTACTACGGTGAAGGTGGTTGCCAAGACTGCGAGCCCGATTTCTTCCGTTCCTTCTAGGGCTGCTTGAAAATGAGATTTCCCTAAACCTGCATGACGGACAATGTTTTCACGCACTACGATAGCATCGTCAATCAATAAGCCAATCGACAAAGTCAGTGCTAATAGACTCATTACATTGATGGAAAACCCTGCCACAGCAATCGCGAATAATGTACCAATCAGCGCAATCGGCAAGGTTAAACCAGTAATCACCGTACTGCGCCACGAACCGAGAAACAGGAACACAATCAGGACAGTCAACGCTGTTCCTTCTAGCAAGGTATCGCGCACCGTGGTGAGTGAATCACGGACATCATCCGCTTTATCGTTCATCACCCGCAGCATCACCCCTGCTGGTAATTGGGCTTTGAGTTCAGCTAATGCCGCTTTCACTGCGGCAGAAGTGGCAACGATGTTGGCACTTCTCGCCGCTTTAATTTCTAAAGAAAGGGCTCGTTGACCGTTGATCAGCGCCAATGACTGGTATTCCTGCTCGCCATCGCGAATCGTTGCAACATCGCGCAAATAGACGGCACTGCCGTTGCGCCAAACCAGTTCAATCTCGGCAAACTGGGCGACGGTTTTTAACTTACCATCCACCCGCAAAGCAATCTCGGGTTCTTGTCCTGTCAGACGACCTGCTGGGAAATCTCGATTGGCTCGTGCAATCGCATCATTTACCGTTGCAATGTCTAGCCCGTACGATTGCAGGCGAATGGGGTCGATTTCAACTCGTACTTCTCGTTTAATCGCCCCGACAACCTTTGCCTCACCCACGCCAGACACCGTTTGCAAACGCTTGCGCAACACTTGATCGGCCCATGTACTCAGTTCACGCGGTGGTAGGCTGTCTGAAGAGACAATCAGCGTCATCATCGGGCTATCTGATGGGTTGACTTGATTGATGGTTGGATTGGAAATTTCACGGCGGAACTGACCGGTGACTGTCGCCACCTTATCGCGCACTTCTTGAACTGCAGTCGCCGGATCTACGCTCAGTTCAAATTCGACCACAATGACCGATGAGCTTTCAAACGAATACGAACGCAGATGTTTAATGCCGGCCAAGGTATTCAGGGCTTCTTCCAAAGGCCGAGTGACTTCACTTTCTACCACTGTCGGGGATGCCCCTGGGTATTGCGTGCTGACCACGGCAATTGGAAAGCGAATGTCTGGAAATTCTTCTACTGGCAAACGAGCCAACGAAAACAACCCCAATACCACCAAGGCCGCCATCAACATGGCAGCAAAATAGGGGTTATGTAAACTGACGCGGGTAATCCACATAGGGTAACTTTCTTGGGGTTAAGGCTGCGGCAAACGCACCGGTGTTGCACTTTCAATGCCCAACACCTGCGGCAAAATTACCCACTCTCCAGCAGCCATCCCTTCCACCTGCACCCACTGTTGATTGGCAAAACCTAGTTTTACTGCTTGTTTTTCTGCTTTACCTTGGCGAACCCGCAAGACCCATCCTTGTTCGCCTTGTCGTTGTCGAATCGCACTCAAGGGCAATACAACTGCTGGCGCGGCCTGTGCCAACACCAACTCACCGCGTGCTAACTGCCCTACTCGCAAATGGTGATGGCGATTCTCGACCGCGACATACACCTGAAAACTGCGATTGCCGGCAATCGCAACCGGATTGATGCGCTCAACCTGTCCTTGATAGCGACGGGAATCACCTTCGACACGCAATTCAGCGTGTTGTCCCACTTTGACGCCAGCAATATGTTGTGCAGGGACGGTGACCTTCCATTGCAAACGGTCGAGGTTTACGACATGAAACAGTTTGCTATTGCGGGCAGCCAATTGGCCGATTTCAATATGGCGTTCGGCAATCACACCAGCGAAAGGGGCTTTTACTTCGGCGTAACTTAATTCTTGTTGTGCGCGTTGCAATTGCGCGCGTTGTGCCTGTCGCTGAGCGCGTTGCACGGCTAATTCTGCTTGAAATTCTTCCAGTGCCAAATGCGAAATAAATTGACGTTGGTACAGCTCTTGTTGCTTGAGCAATTTTTGTTGTGCAAGCTGCCAACGCGCTTCTGTGGTGGCCAGTAGCGCCTGTTGTTCTCGCACTTTTTCCTGCAATTCACGCGCTTCGAACACCACTAACGGTTGACCTGCTTTCACCGTTTCACCGGTTTGTACCCGCACCTGTTTTGCTACTGCTTCAACTTGTGCATACAACACGGCACTTTGTACGGCTTCTAATAAACCATTGACTGCTACGGTTTGTGTTAATGCCTGCTGCCGAGCCTGTACCACATCACTGCTTGATAGCTGTCGTGGAGCCGCTTCGGTACTGGCTGCCATCGCAGGTAACACCATTCCACTCCACAACACGATCAATGTGATTATTTGTTTCAGCCTCGGCATAACACCCTTTCTCTATCCTGTTAATAAATTGACACACCCGCTGGAGGTAAGACGCCACGCGGTAATAATGTCCACATCTGGCCCGATTGTTTCATTCGTCCAGCCACTTCACCCGCTTTGGCACCAAATCCCCAAAAAAAATCCGCTCGCACCGCACCTTTAATCGCGGAACCGGTATCTTGGGCAAAAACCAGTCGTTGTAGTGGCTGGCTCGACAGTGGCAAGGTGGTGTCTAACCAAATCGGGGCGCCTAAGGGCGTGTAACGCGGGTCAATCGCTACCGAATGCTCTGGTGTTAACGGCACACCTAATGCACCGGGTGGGCCTTGGTGTGTTGGGGCATCAGCCAAACGGCGGAAAAACACATAACGCGGGTTAGCAGCTAACAATTCATTTAAACGCTGGGGATTGGCTTGTGCCCATGCTTTGATGCCTTGCATTGAGGCTTCATTCGGTTTTAATTCACCACGATCAATCAACCAACGGCCAACCGATTGATAAGCAAAGCCATTATGATCGGCAAAACCTACCCGCAAATGGCGACCATCTGGCAATTCCACTCGGCCAGACCCTTGAATTTGTAAAAATAACAGTTCAATGGGATCGGTTACCCATGCTAAGGCCTGTTCGGGGCGTGGGCCGAAACCTTGGGCAATTTCAACATTGCTGTAGTACGGCAGCCACTTCCCATTTTCAATCCGTCCCCGTTGGGTGCCTTTACTCACCAAATCAGAGGGTATGCCATAGATTGGATAGCGCGCTTCGGCGGTGCGTTGCAAACTGCCACGCAACAAAGGCTCGTAATAGCCAGTGACCAAACCCGTGTGGCGATAACTTTGATCCATTAAACGGTACGGCAAAAATTGGCTCTCAAAATAGGCCCGAATCGCCTGAGCATCACGGCTATCCACGCCTTGTGCCTGACGGCACACCTGTTCCCAGCCAGCGCGTTTTTCTAACACGCGACAGCTGGCGACCCATGCTGGCCACGCCGACCGGAAATCGCTGCTTTGCCACCCGGGTAACATCTGCCATTGGCTACGTAGGTAATGCGGCTGTGGCGACTGTCCCTGAGGGGTTACCGTGGTCGGGGGTTTAGGTGGAGTCGAACAAGCCGCTAACACCAACACAGCGGCCGCAACAATAAGAGAAGGAAGGCGCATGATAGTCCGAGCCGAGAACAAAATAAGCTTCGATTTTAGAGAGTGTTGTGCAATTGCGCCATGCACCATGTCTTGGGCATATTGCATAATGCGAAAATAATTCATGCTTAATGCGGAAAATTTTTTGCAAAAAATCTGCACAATTGACTTTTAAGGCACTAGTATACGCTTTTCACATTTTCAATCTGTGTACTCACCCACACTATCGTGAAAGAATATGAAAACTAACTTGCCGATTACTCAAAAAAATATTCCATTCCCTACTGGATGTTACCTAGTTTCGCGTACGGATCTCAAAGGCAAGATCGTAGATTGTAACGATGCCTTTGTTGAAATTAGCGGTTTTGATAAAAAAGAATTGATAGGTTCAAGCCATAACATCGTCCGCCATCCCGACATGCCACCACAGGCATTTGAGCAAATGTGGCGGCGATTAAAAAAAGGCTACCCTTGGCGTGGCCTAGTCAAAAACCGTTGTAAAAATGGTGACCACTATTGGGTTGAGGCGGTTGTGGTGCCGGTGAGAAAAGACGGTGAGGTCACCGGCTATCTATCTGTCGGCTCTGCTCCAAAATCGCATGATGTCGCAGCGGCAGAGGCGTTGTATGCCAAGTTGAAAGCCGATCCAAAACGACGGCCCCCTGGTAGTGATCGTGGCTTGGCGGCGATACCGCTACGGATAAAACTGTGGTTTGCCACCGCGCTATCGATAGTGTCGTTAATTGCCGGTACGGGTATTGGTATGTGGGGGATTCAACACAGTAATCATGCCTTAGGTGCACTGCACGATGAGGCCTTAGTCCCATCCAACTTGATCAGTGAAGTGGTGTTATTGATGGGCGAAAATCGCAGTCAAATTGCACTTTCGCTACAACACGAACCCACTAATCCTTTTGCTAAGGCACACGACCATGCCTTGACGATGCACTTGGAAAAAATCCAAGCCAATCGCCATCATATTGATGAGCTGGTGAACAAACTAAATAACCTATCGCTGGATAGTGCAACTAAGCAAAAAATTAGTGAATGGACCATGATCCGCCAACGCTATGTTGAAGAAGGTATTGGCCCTGCATTTCAAGCTTTACAAAAAGACAATTATTTAGAAGCCAACCGTATTTTATTGGAAAAAGTGAATCCAATTTATCAGCAAGCGTTTAATGTCAATCGTGAGTTGATGCGACTTTTTGAGACATATGCTGATTCTGTGCATCAAAACGAGCAGCAAAACTTCCAAATGATTTTTTGGCTAGGGACGGTGGGAGCCATCGTATCGATTGTTTTGGTGTTGCTGATCAATTTGTGGATTTTGCGCCGTCTGACACGAGGTATGAGTGCTACCCAATATGTGTTAGCGGGGATTGCCGAGGGTGATTTAAGCCGGTTTATTGATGTGAATGGCCGCGATGAAATCGGCCGCATGTTATGTGATCTTGCGGTGGCACAAACCCGACAAAAAGCGGTGTTAGAACGTATTTCACGTGCTTCACACCGAATTGATGGTCATGTGGAATCGCTCAGGCATGAAATGGATTTGGTACAAAACCAATCAAACCAGCAACAAGGCCGTACACAAGCCGTTGCTGCTGCGACAGAAGAGCTGAGTCAGACTATTGTCGAGGTGTCGCATGGTGCGCAACAAGCGGCGGTTGCGGCGCAACAATCGCGGGAACTGGTGCGTCACAGCAGTGAAGCGATTAAGAGCAGTTTGAATGTCACCGAAAAAGTGGTGACTGCGGTTAGTGAATCGGGTTCAGCAATTGATGAATTGCATCGTTCTATCGATCAAATCGGCGCCATTACACAAACCATCCGTGGCATTGCCGACCAGACCAATTTATTAGCCTTAAACGCCGCGATTGAGGCGGCCCGTGCGGGTGAGGTGGGGCGAGGTTTTGCGGTGGTGGCTGATGAAGTGCGCACTTTGGCGGAACGTACGGGGGTCAGTACGGCAGATATCACTCGCATGGTGGATGAAATCCAAACCGTGACGGAGCGTGCGGTACAGATGATGCAAATTGCTGTGCAGCAAGTGGATGATGGCATGAGCAATATGCGTAGCAGTGTCGCGGGGTTGGATGAGGTGGAAGCGGCTGCCGATCAGGTCGCGGTTCAGGCAGAACGAATTGCGACTGCCGCAGGGCAACAGGCACAAGCCAGCCAAGATGTGGCGAATCGAATTGAGGAGGTCAGCGTGTTGAGTGAACAAAACACTCATGCTGCGCAACAAGCGGCAGAACGCTGTAGCCACCTCGACTATACCGCCAGCCGACTGCGTGAAGTTGTCTCAGAGTTCAAAATTATTTAAAGGCCTTGATGGCGTATTGGTTCGGTGTAGAGGTGCATCGCCCGTTTGGGGTGATGCACCTCTGTCTTGCTTAGTTATAGTCGCTCAACGGTGGGCAGCTACAAATCAGCTGACGGTCCCCAGCAAC
Source organism: Aquaspirillum serpens DSM 68 (assembly GCF_000420525.1). Taxonomy (GTDB): domain Bacteria; phylum Pseudomonadota; class Gammaproteobacteria; order Burkholderiales; family Aquaspirillaceae; genus Aquaspirillum; species Aquaspirillum serpens. The sequence continues at coordinate 35,947 of NZ_ATVC01000004.1, read as the reverse complement.
ATCATCAATCCGATTGACGAACGGCCAGAACTTATTCTCAGCCACCCATGCCAATGGGAATAAGCCCTGTTCACGAGGGTAAACACGGCTCCACTCGCCCGTGATGTCGGACAAGCTATGTGGAGCATGACGCAATGGACTTTGTTCCGCTGTCCATTCCCCTGCTTCAACCCGAGCAATTTCCGCCCGAATCGACAACATCGCCTCAATAAACCGATCCAGCTCGGCTTTTGATTCGCTCTCGGTTGGCTCGATCATCAACGTCCCTGCCACAGGGAAGCTCATGGTTGGTGCGTGGAAACCATAATCCATCAAGCGTTTTGCCACATCGACTTCGGTTACTCCGGTGGCGGCTTTCAGTGGGCGCAGATCAATAATGCACTCGTGCGCTACACGGCCATTTTGACCACGGTACAACACTGGGAAAGCATCTTGCAGACGGGTTGCGATGTAGTTGGCGTTGAGCAATGCCACTTGTGTTGCACGCTTCAGCCCTGCTGCGCCCATCATGGTGATATACATCCACGAAATTGGCAGAATCGAGGCCGAACCAAATGGTGCAGCAGATACCGCCCCTTGACCGGCATTGTTACCACCACTGCCAGCAACAGCATGGTCTGGCAAGAACGGGGCTAAATGCGCACGCACGCCAATCGGGCCCATGCCGGGGCCGCCGCCGCCATGTGGAATGCAGAAGGTTTTGTGTAGGTTGATGTGGCTTACATCAGCACCAATATCCGCTGGCCGTACTAAGCCGACCAACGCATTCAAGTTGGCGCCGTCCATGTAAACCTGACCGCCATGTTGATGAATGATGTCGCAAATATCACGAATCGCGGCTTCAAATACCCCGTGTGTGGATGGGTAGGTAATCATCAAACATGCCAATTCTGCCGAGTATTGTTCGGCTTTGGCGCGTAAATCAGCCACATCGACATTACCATTGTCATCACATGCCACCACTACCACTTTCATGCCCATCATCTGCGCGGTGGCAGGGTTGGTGCCGTGTGCAGATTGTGGAATTAAGCAGATGGTGCGCTGTTGCTGACCTTGGCTGTCGAGATAGCGGCGGATTGCCAACAGACCGGCGTATTCGCCTTGCGCGCCAGAGTTCGGCTGCATCGATACCGCAGCAAAACCGGTGACCGCTTGCAGCTGTTGGCACAGGCCATTGATCATTTCCAGATAACCGGTGGCATGTTCGCGTGGGGCGAAGGGGTGCAGGTTGGCAAACTCCGGCCAGCTCACTGGCATCATTTCAGCGGCGGCATTGAGCTTCATGGTGCAGCTACCCAAGGCAATCATGCTGTGATCGAGTGCTAAATCGCGATTTTGCAAGCGTTTCAGGTAGCGCATCATCGCTGTTTCAGTGCGATGGCTGTGGAAAACGGGGTGGGTCAGATAGGCCGATTGCCGCACTAAATCGGCAGGCAAAGCATCGGCAGTGCTGCTGTCTAACGCATAAATATCGACTTCCGCACCAGTCAGAATATTGACCAAAGCGGCGACATCGTTAGCGGTTGAAGTTTCACCAAACGACACACTCACGGTATCAGCATTTAAGCGATGCAACAGATAGCCTTTAGCAGTGGCTGCAGCCAAGATGCTGTCTGTGTTATCGCCGGTATGCAGGCTCACTGTGTCAAAGAAATGCTGATGCAGCACTTTCACACCCTGTTGTTGCAGGGCAGCAGCAAACAAGGCCGCTAAGCGGTGAATGCGTTGGGCAATGCGTTTGATGCCTTCTGGACCATGCCACACGGCATAGAAACCTGCTAGGTTCGCCAACAACACCTGTGCCGTACAAATGTTGGAGTTGGCTTTTTCGCGGCGGATATGTTGCTCGCGTGTTTGCAACGCCATCCGCAAAGCACGTTTGCCTTTTGCATCAACCGACACGCCGATGATACGGCCTGGCATGGCGCGTTTGTATTCATCACGGGTGGCAAAATACGCCGCGTGTGGGCCACCAAAGCCCATTGGAATGCCAAAGCGTTGTGTCGAACCGAGGGCAATGTCAGCCCCCAATTCAGCCGGTGGTGTCAGCAAGGCAAGGGCTAATAAATCTGCTGCCACCGCGACCACACCGCCTTGGGCTTTAATAGCGGCAATGTCTTGTGTCAGATTGCTGATGGCGCCATCGGCGGCCGGATATTGCAGCAATGCGCCAAACACCGGCTGGGCGGTTGCTTGGCTAATATCGCCCACAATCAGTTCAAAACCATAACCAGCGGCACGGGTTTGCAACACATCAAGGGTATGTGGGAAAACACGGGCATCGACAAAAAACGCTTGGCTTTTGGATTTGCTGACGCGCTTAGCCATCGCCATCGCTTCAGCGGCGGCAGTGGCTTCATCCAATAGTGAAGCGTTGGCTAAATCAAAGCCGGTAAAATCCATCACCATTTGCTGATAATTTAACAATGCCTCTAAACGGCCTTGGGCAATTTCAGCTTGATAAGGGGTATAAGCGGTGTACCAACCGGGGTTTTCCAGCACATTGCGCTGTAACACCGGTGGCATCAAGGTGTCGTAGTAGCCTTGGCCAATCAAACTTTTGGCAACGGTATTTTTGCTGGCAATGCTTTTTAGCAAAGCGAGGGCATCGGCTTCATCGCGGGCTTCTGGCAGTGGTAAGGCTTCACCAAAGCGGATTGCCGCAGGAACGGTTTGGGCGGTCAGGTCTTCAAGCGAAGCAGCGCCGACAGTCGCCAACATGCTGCTGATATCGTTCTCATTGGGGCCAATATGGCGGCCAAGAAAAGCGTCGGAAGATTCGAGGGAGCGTAGGGAGGTCATAGTCCGGTCTCAAACAACAGAGGCAAGGCAAAAAAATAAAGCGCCTGTTGTCAGAGACAACAGACGCATCAAACAGAGCTTAGGCGCCCACTTCTGCTGCGTAAGCTTGGGCATCTAACAACGTGTCCAGATCAGCAGGGTTGTTCAATTTCAATTTGAAGAACCAAGCGGCACCATACGGATCGCTGTTCGCGGTTTCTGGCGCATCGACTAAGGCTTGGTTAATCTCTAACACTTCACCTGCCAATGGGCTATACACATCGGAAGCGGCTTTCACCGATTCAACCACACCGGCGCCGTCGCCTTCGGCTAAGTTGCTGCCCACTTCTGGCAACTCCACATACACCACATCGCCCAACAATTCTTGGGCATGATCGGTGATGCCAACGGTAACCACACCATTGCCTTCATCACGAATCCACTCATGGCTAGCCACATATTTCAATTCTGCAGGGATTTGGCTCATTGTCAGTTCTCCAAAATTTTAAGTCAGTCGTAGAAAATACAGAGGGTGAGAAGTCGGCTAATGTGCCACTTCCCACCTAGGGATAGTGAATGATCGCGGAAGGATCAAACGAATTGTCGTTTGCCGTTGCGAACGAACGGCATTTTCACCACGCGTACCGGTGTCGCAGTGCCGCGCAGATCCACCGTGGCTTGTTCGCCAATCGCGGCTGGAACGCGTGCGATTGCAATCGAGAATTTCAAAGTCGGAGAGAAAGTACCGCTGGTGATGATGCCGGTGCCGACACCTTCGACATTGACCGGCATGCCTTCACGCAATACGCCACGGCCTTCGAGGACTAAACCGACTTGTTTCATCGCAACACCAGCGGCTTTTTCTGCGCTGATAGCAGCGCGGCCAATGAAATCACGCTCGGCAGGTTCCCATGCAATGGTCCAGCCCATGCCCGCTTGCAAGGGGCTGATGCTGTCGTCCATATCATGGCCATACAAGTTCATACCGGCTTCAAGGCGCAAGGTATCGCGAGCACCTAAACCGATGGCTGCTACACCTACGCTTAGCAAAGCACGGGCAAACGCCTCTGCTTCTTGGTTCGGTACCATCAACTCCAAACCATCTTCACCAGTGTAACCAGTGCGGGCAATAAACCAGTCGCCAAATGGCAAGCCTTGGAAGACTTTCAAATTGCGGATGGCTTCTGCCCATTCAGGTTTCACTTGGCACACGCGCTCGATGGCCTCTGGCCCTTGCACCGCAATGATCGATAAATCTTGGCGGTGGGTCAGGGTCACCGCACGGCCCGCGCTTTGTTCACGCATCCAAGCCAAGTCTTTATCGCGGGTGCCAGCGTTGACCACCATACGGTAGCCGGTGTCGGTCAAATAGACGATCAAATCATCAATCACCCCGCCTTGTGGATTGAGCATGGCGGAATACAACGCCTTGCCAACAAAACCAAGACGTGCCACATCGTTGGCTAACAAATAGCGTAGCCAATCGGTGGCATCAGCGCCGGTGATATCAACGATGGTCATGTGAGACACATCAAAGAAGCCCGCGCTTTGGCGCACGATTTCGTGCTCTTTCAGTTGTGAACCGTAATGAATAGGCATCGACCAGCCAGCAAAATCAACTAGCTTGGCATTGAGTTCGGTATGGAGGGCGTGTAAGGCGGTGGTTTGGAGAGCTTGCGTCATCAGTGCATCCTTCAGGTGCGGAAAAACCTGTGAAATGATGCACCCCTCTGTCTTGGGCACCTGAGATTTTCCGTAGCATTTGCTCACGTGGCTACGTTAGCCCCTTCGGTGGTCGCATACGCTGCGACGCTCTCCAGAGTGTTTGGGCGTAAAGCCCGTTTTTTGCAGTCCATTTGCCTGAGCGATTGTGCGGGTGCGCTTGCGCCTTCGGCGGTGGTAGAAACCACACTCTCCTGCAAAAGCCGGCATTATGGTGTGCGATCAATGACTTGGCAAGCGGCATTCACGTTGGACAATTGCCAATGTATCCGTGCCCATTGCCATAACTCGCTGATCTGTTGGCATTCTAGTGGTGGGAATAACCCCAAACGTTGTAGGCCTTGACGCAGTGTTTGTGCTGGTTGTGTCAAATCCAGCGGTGGGGCGAGAGTCTGTTTGCTGAGTTTTTCCCCTGCCTGATTAACCAATAATGGCAGATGACAATAGCTTGGAGTGGGTACTTGCAGCGCCTGTTGTAAAACAATTTGCCGCGCGGTCGAATCTAATAAATCGGCTCCGCGCACCACATCAGTAATCCCCTGTGCCGCATCATCCACCACCACCGCTAATTGATAGGCAAATAAACCATCGGCGCGGCGCAGCACAAAATCGCCAATTTCCGCTGCCACATTTTGTTGTTGCCATCCGCGCAAACGATCATAAAAACGATATTCCCCTGCCGGCACCCGCATCCGCCACGCTCGCGCTGTTTTGCCCGCGGCTAAGCCATCACGACACAAATTGGGATAAACCCATCCTTCCAAACCACGGATGCCATAGGCGGCAATCTCGCTGCGACTACAGCCACAGCCATAGGCCAAGCCTTGTTGTTGCAGTTGCTTGAGTGCAGTTTGATAGGCGTCAAGACGGGTGTGTTGGTAGAGAACAGCCCCATCCCATTCAAACCCAAGCTGTTCTAAGGTGTGCAAAATACCGGTGGCAGCACCGGCCACTTCTCGTGGTGGATCGATATCCTCAATCCGCAGCAGCCATTCACCGCCGCGACAACGTGCTTCAAGATAACTACCAATGGCAGTGGATAACGAGCCGGCATGTAAATGACCCGTCGGGCTGGGCGCAAAGCGGCCACGATAAGGTAGGGCAACAGCGGTCATGGGCGAGTAGGTTTGGCAGCAGCAATATTGATTAACGGCGATTGCGTGTGTGGTTCAACACGATGCACATGAAACAGACCGGTTTGGGTATCAAAGCTAATCCGACGTGGATGTAAGCCACCGAGATCGGCATGAATCAGTTTTAAGCCCGATTCACGGACAAATTTTTGTGCGAATTCTGCATTTTTTTCACCGACTTCACAACGCAAGACCCCTGGCATCATATTGCCCCCGCCAAACAGCGCCACTTCAATTCGGTTTGGGTGTGCCCCTCGTTGAATCATCTCGTCCATCAGCATCGGTAACGCCCATTCGCCATAGCGTGTTCGTATCCCCACTGGCAGTGCTCGCCCCCCTTTTGGCAGCAAAAAGTGGTTCATGCCGGCGATTTTGGTCAACGGGTCGCGCATACACGCCGCGACACAAGAACCCAATAGCGTGACTAAACACACGGGTTGTTGGCTGATGTGATACCCCCCCGGTGGGATACAAACACGCGGTAGGGCAGGGTTAATCATGGCAGGGTAAATTCAGGCGAAAGCTACAGCTGTCATCACGGGTTGGAAGTAAACAAATGTCTCCGCCCGCTTCGGTTAACACTCGCCGCACAATTGCTAGCCCCAAACCGGTGCCTTCGGAACGCGTGGTAAAAAAGGGCTCAAAAATTCGCTCTGCCAGTGCTTCGGGGATGGTTGGCCCTTGGTTGCTGATGGTGATGGCGAGTTGATTGTTCTCACGTTCTGCTTGCACACGAATTTGACTGGCTGGGGTGGCAAAATGCATGGCATTTTCTAACACATTGAGCACGGCACCGCCGAGGGCACGGCTATCAATCTGAATCAGCACATCTTGCGGTAAGAGTTGTAAATCTAGCTCCAAACCGCGACTTTGTAGTTGTGGCTGTAGGCTGCGTACGGTTTCAGTCAGAAAACGATTGGCGCTGACGGCTTCAACTTGGGAGGGGCCACCACGAACAAAGCGCAACATGTCTTGCACCAAGCCTTCTAACACCCGCAATCGTTCAGAAACTTTATCCGCAAAGCGTTGTTGTTCTTCCCTCGTGAGCCCTTCGCGCCGTAAATGTCCTGCATACAACATGGCGGTACTCAACGGCGTACGCAGTTGGTGGGCCAACGATGCAGCCATTTGCCCCATGGCAACCAATCGTTGTTGTTGTTCAATTCGTTCTTGCAAATTGTGATGACGAGTGACATCTTGAATCAACACAATTTGTCCTGCGTCCTCTGGCAGCGGGCGCTGTCTGATATCAAGTTGACGAATATCAGCTTCACCACGACAAAAAACAAAGCGATCCTCAACCGGTGTCGGTGTAAAATAAGGCTGATACGCTGCCCAGGTCGTCTGTGTGAGTGCCTCACCAAATAACTCGCGTGCCGCTGGATTCAGCCGCAGAATTTGGCCCTGAGCATCGATTTCGATGACCCCAGCGGGTAACAGTTCGAGCAATAAACTAAGCCGTGCTAATAAATCTTGATTTTCAGCGGCTTTACGCTCTAACTCTAAGTTAGCGCGGGCCAATTCTGCCGTCAGTTCAGCAGCACGTTGCTGTAACTGTTCATAGGACTCGATTAACTCGGCTGAAACTCGATTAAAAACAGAGAAGGCCTCTTCGAGAGAATGCACTTCAGCAGGAGAGTTTGTGGGGGAATGAGACATTCACAAATCGCTTTTATGACGTTTCTTGGGATTTTGTGGTAATAATAGCGTGATGATGCATTCCGTACAGGTTTTGCGCGTTTGACTGCTAAACTGTTTTTGTTTGGCATCATGCCTGTAAATTGTTCGCGATGTCATCCTAAAATTTAATTCAACTCTGACAAAGACCCATTCAGCGGAGCCGCCTGTGTCCGACCTTCTGAAAAGAATCGACGCCCGAACCAAACTTGCGGGTACCAACAAACTGGAGATCCTTCTCTTTTCTCTCGGTATGGATCAGCGCACCGGGCGAAAAGAAATCTTCGGCATCAACGTATTTAAAGTGCGTGAAGTCATGCGTACACCAGAGATCACCACTGCCCCAGAAATGCAAGCCTCTGTCGAAGGCATGGTCAGTCTGCGTGGTCAACTGGTACCGGTGATCGATTTAGCAAAATACACTGGCATTATCACTGACAAACAGCCAGAAATCATGATCGTGACCGAATACAACGGCCACACCCAAGGTTTCTTGGTCGAGGCAGTTGACACCATCCTTCGTCTCGATTGGTCGGCCATGCGCGTCCCTCCCGAGATGATTTCTAACCGGATGGGCGGTTTGGTGACAGCGGTGACCGAGTTGGCAGATAACTCGCTGGTGATGATGATTGATGTCGAGAAGGTCTTGGCAGAAACCACCAACATCGACGACTCGTTCCAATACGTCAACATCGAACCTGTACAACAGCCTTGTATGGTGTTCTATGCCGATGATTCTGCTGTTGCCCGTAAACAGATTGAAAAAACCTTGGATATGATGGGCGTGCGCCATGCTGGGGCGATCAATGGCCGCCGCGCTTGGGATGAGCTATCGCGGATGGCAACCCAATCCGACTTATCTGGTGTGCCGTTACGTGACCATCTGCATTTAGTGTTAACTGATGTCGAAATGCCTGAGATGGACGGCTATATTTTGACCAAGATGATCAAAAGCGACAGCCGTTTTACTGGAATTCCCGTATTGATGCACTCATCTCTCTCTGGAACTTCAAACCAAAAACTTGGGCAGTCGGTAGGTGTGGATGCCTATGTATCCAAATTTGAACCACAGAAGTTGTCGCTCAAAATCCGCGAAATGCTCAAATTGGGCTGATGGCGTGTGGCTCTCCAACTCTACTCCGGCATAGCCAAGATGATTTAAGGCCAAGTCATTATGACAGTACAAGACGCTCCTCTTCTGGCGGATATTGATGTTCGCTCACGTATGGCAGGCTCCAATAAAATGGAGATCCTGCTGTTCTCACTTGGGACACGTGAAATTTTCGGCATCAATGTGTTCAAAGTGCGTGAAGTTTCACAAACGCCTGAAATCACGAAATCGCCTAACATGCCTTTTGGGGTACAAGGTGTGATTTCCTTGCGCGGTAACATTATTCCGATAATCTCTCTGGCTAAATTTATCGGTGCCGCCCAAGCAGAAACCCGTACCTACAACTCGATGATCGTGACCGAGTTCAACCGCAGCACCCAAGCGCTGTTGGTCGATTCGGTAGATCGCATTATTCGGGTCGATTGGGAAAAAATGCGGGCACCAGAAAATGTCGTCAGCAGCAGCGGAGGGAATCAAGCGATGATTATCGCCATCACCGAATTGGAAGACGGTAAGCTGGTGTCGATTTTAGACGTTGAGCAAATTTTGTCTTCTGTGGTGGGCGAGTCACGGATGCCAGATATCCCACAAGCGGACTTAGCCCCCGATCAATTTGTCTTTTTTGTAGATGATTCGGTGGTAGCACGTAAAGAAATCACCAGCGTGCTCGATAAGATGCGGGTGAAATACCATCAGGCCACCAATGGTCGTGAAGCATGGGATAAATTGCAGTCTTTTGCCAACCGTCAACCAGCAGGCCAAAGCCGCTTGGCTGATACGCTCAAATTAATTTTGGTTGATGCTGAAATGCCAGAGCTAGACGGTTTTGTGCTAACGCGTAATATTAAGAGCGACCCACGCTTTGCTGGGATTCCAGTGGTGATGCACTCATCCATCTCCTCCAATGCCAATCGTGCGATGGGGGCCAGTGTTGGCGTGGATGCTTACGTGGCAAAATTTGAACCGGCGTTGTTGGCAGAGACTTTGCTTCCTTATCTACAAAGATAACAATCTTCTCAAATTGCCATAGAATACGCGGCTCATTTACAACTCTCGACCAACTAGGACATGACAAATTATGGTAGAGGCAAACAAAAATCTTCGTTTTCTCGTCGTTGATGACTTCTCGACGATGCGTCGCATCATCCGTAACCTTTTGAAAGAATTGGGTTTTACTAATGTGGATGAGGCCGAAGATGGGACTGCCGCGCTGCACAAACTCAAAACACAAGCGTATGAGTTTGTGATCTCGGACTGGAACATGCCGAACATGACAGGGATCGAACTGTTGCGTGCTGTGCGTGCAGATCCACAAATTAAACATCTGCCTTTCTTGATGATTACTGCAGAAGCTAAGCGTGAAAACATCATTGAAGCGGCAACTGCAGGTGCTAATGGTTATATCGTCAAACCATTCACCGCAGCAGTCTTGGAAGAAAAACTGGCAAAAATCTTCCAAAACTTGGCCAAACAGTGAGCTAACGCTTAACGGGAGGAAATCATTATGCCGGATCATCTATTGGAAAGCGGAGACTCACCGGAGTTAGAGGCGCTGTTTGACCGTGTGGCATACCAAGGACAAATACCCGCGTCCACACCTGCTCCTGCTGCGATGGCGCCCAGTCCGTCTTTCGATACTGGCTCAGGCGATAGTCCCGAATTAGAGGCGCTGTTTGATAGCGTGGCGCAATCTGCTCATGCACAAACTGCAGTTGTCACACCGCCTCCTATACCGGTTGCTGCTCCCGCCCCATCTTCCCCTTCGGGCGATAACCCCGAACTTGAAGCTTTATTCGATAGCATTGCTCAAGCCGCCCATGCCCCCGTTGCGCCCCCTCCGCCAGCCCCGGCACCGGTTTCAATGGAAATGGAAGGGGACAACCCTGAACTTGAGGCGTTGTTTGATGCGGTGGTGCAACAGACACATGCCATGCCAGCAGCGGCACCGGTATCAAGCCCTGCGCCCAGTCCGGTGAATGAATCCAACACCTCAGATCGTGAGGCCGTGATGTATTCCCGTGTCGGTCAGCTAACACGGAAATTCCATGATGCATTACGCGAGTTGGGCTACGACAAATCGCTGGAACGGGCCGCTTCCGCCATTCCTGATGCAAAAGATCGTCTGCAATATGTCGCGACCATGACCGAACAGGCTGCCGAACGGGTGTTAAATGCCACTGATCGCGCTAAACCCTTGCAAGATGAGATGGAGCGTCAGGCACAGGCGTTGTCGCAAGGTTGGCAACAGTTGTTTGACAATAAATTGTCAGTTGAAGAATTCAAATTATTGGCGACAAATTCACATCGCTTCTTTAACGAGTTGCCATCAAAAACCCAAGCCACGAACCAACAGCTGATGGAAATCGTGATGGCGCAAGATTTCCAAGATTTAACCGGTCAAGTCATCAAACGTGTCTTGAACATGGTGCAACAAGTTGAAGGCGAACTGGTTGAGTTTTTGATGGAATATTCTCCTGAGCGAGAGCCAGAACAATGCAGTACAGGTCTGGAAAATGGGCCAGTGATCAATGCCACTGGGCGTACCGATGTCGTTGCAAATCAACAGCAAGTGGATGATCTATTAGAAAGCCTTGGCTTCTAGGGTTCTCGAGAAATTGACCGACACCCGCCCCAGATATCTAAAAATTATAGTGAAAGAGGAACCCCATCATGAGCGACTTCGCCGGAATGGAAGAACTATTGCAAGACTTTCTGACCGAGTCGTCCGAATTGCTGGCCGATGTCGATAACAAACTTGTCGAGCTAGAGAAACGACCTGGCGATACGAATTTGTTAAATGACATTTTCCGTGGGTTCCACACCATCAAAGGCGGAGCGGGCTTTTTAAATGTCGCCTCTCTGGTGTCGTTGTGCCACCGTACGGAAAACTTGTTCGACAAACTCCGTAATAACGAATTGCAACTCTCGGTACAGTTGATGGACGTCATCAGTTGATGGACGTCATCATGGATGCCACAGGCACAGTCCGTGATATGTTCGATTATCTGGCACAACGCCGGATGCCACCGAGCGCCGACTCTAATTTATTAGATCGCTTAGAAGGCGCCTTGCGTGGTGAAGCAGCAGCACCGTCCCCAGTTGCCGCCCCCCCTGCACCAGCACCGGTTGCGCCCGCACCAAGTAGCGGCCCAGACTGGCAACAGTTATATCAAGCTGTGGTTGTCCCTGCAGCGGCAGTACCAGCGGTCACCAGTCAGGCAGTCGTTGCCACACCGGCTCCAACACCTGCACCCGTTGCCACGCCAGCAACCGAAGGTGAATTGATTCCTGCCGCTGCCCCGCCTGCTCCACCGCCTCCGCCACGGACACAAAATAAACCAAGCGGGATGGTGACTGCAGCACCACAAGAAAACACCATTCGGATTGATACCCAGCGTCTCGACCAAGTGTTGAACTTGTCTGGTGAGATTGGGTTAACCAAAAACCGCCTTACCACCCTACGTACTGAAATTCTGCAAGGCAATAACTCGCAAAATACTTTACGTGCGTTAGACGAGGCAGTCAGCCAGCTCGATTTATTAGTCGGTGACTTGCAAAATGCGGTGATGAAAACCCGCATGCAGCCAATTGGCCGCTTGTTCCAAAAATATCCTCGTTTGGCTCGTGATCTAGCACGACAGTTAGGCAAAGAAGTTGAGTTAGTCATTTCGGGTGAAGAGACCGAACTCGACAAAACCATGATTGAGGATCTTAACGATCCGCTGGTGCACTTGGTGCGTAATGCGGTCGATCATGGTGTTGAAACGGCAGAAGAACGTATTTCGGTGGGCAAACCTGCCAAGAGCGTGGTTGAACTGTCTGCCACTCAGGTAGGCGACCATATCGTTATTGAGATCAATGATGATGGTCGTGGGATGAATCCTGAGGTATTGCGTAAAAAAGCAGTCGAAAAAGGACTGATCGACGCAGAAACCGCTAACAGCATTGACGACAAACAAGCTTTGCATCTTATTTTCTTGCCCGGCTTTTCAACTAAAGATCAAATCTCAAATGTGTCTGGCCGTGGGGTTGGGATGGATGTGGTACGTACCAACATCCAAAAATTAAACGGTCGCATCGACATCAGCTCAGTGATGGGTGAAGGCACACGTTTGAGCATTTCCTTGCCATTGACCCTCGCTATTTTGCCGGTGTTGGTGGTGAAAGTGTGTGGACAACCCTTTGCCGTGCCGTTGGCAATGGTGCGTGAAATTATCCCTATCCAGAAAAATTCGATTCAAGAAGTCTCTGGCCGCCCAACCATTGTGGTGCGTGATGAAATCCTCCCTGTACGACCTTTGGCCGACTTATTGAATTGGCCGCCAACACAAGATCCTGCTTTTGGCGTATTGATGCAATCGGCAGAAAAAGCCTTTATTTTGGCAATCGATGCCTTTGTTGGCCGCGATGATGTGGTGATTAAACCATTGCAAAATATTCGGCCTAAAGGTGTCGCAGGTGCGACGTTGTCGGGTGATGGTTCGGTAGTCTTGGTATTGGATATGGAAGATTTATTGTCTGGAAAAAGCAGTGAGTCGAGTTCTCGCGTCAGCAATAACTTAGCCTTATTTGATGCTTCATAAGTCTTTTTTGAAGGACGGTCATGCCTAGTGCTGCATTTATCGGTAGACAACCGGTATTAAATCGTAACCAGCAAATTATTGGTTACGAGCTTCTATTTCGTCTCGATGGTCAGGCGGTTACTGCCGACTTTGACAGTGATTTGCAAGCAGGAATCAGTGTATTGGCTAACACACTGGCCAATATGAGCGCAGGTTGGTTGATTGGTAATAAACTGGCTTTTATCAACGTCGGTGAACGGATGTTGATGAGCGAGTTTTTAGAATTGTTGCATCCACAACGAGTGGTGCTGGAAATCAACCCTTCCATCACATGCAACGAAGAAGTGATTCAGCGGGCAAAGCGTTTACGGGCACAAGGCTTTGGTATTGCACTCGATGATTTTGCCTTGGGTACTACGCAAGCACAGCTGTTGGGTATTGCCAACTATGTCAAAGTGGATATTTTGCATGCTGATGTGAACCGTTTGCCGCAAATTAGCCAAGATTTACGCAAACACGCGGTCATTCAACTGGCAGAAAAAGTTGAAACCCGCGAACATTTCCGCTTAGCACGTGATGCAGGGTTTGATGGTTTCCAAGGACATTACTTTGCACGTCCAGAAACCTTATCTGCCAAAACCATTCACCCTAATCTATCGAATATCATCGTCATCTTGAATCTGCTGCGTAAAAATGCGGAGATTCCTGAGATTGAACGGGCGATGAAGGCTGATGTAGCGATGTCGTATAAGTTGTTCCGCTATATCAACTCGGTCGGTTTTGCCCTGTGCAGTGAAATTACCTCGATTCGGCAAGCATTGACTTTGCTTGGTTATCAAAAGCTTTACCGGTGGCTGACCTTGTTATTGGTCTCTGCTGGCGAAGAAGCTGGCTTACCGCCGGCGTTATTAAAAACCACGGTAACACGCGGTCGTTTTGCTGAGTTGGTCGGGCAGTCCATCCGCCATCGCTCGAACAATGATGATTTATTTATCACTGGCATGTTCTCTTTGCTGGATGTGATTTTAGATATGCCGATGTCGGAAGTCTTAGACAATATGTTGTTACCAGAAGAAGTCCGCGAAGCGTTATTAGAACGCCGTGGCTTGTTCGGTACAGTGTTACAACTGATTGAGGCATGTGAAGATCCACAGATGACACAGGTGCAGGCGCTGAGCGAGCAACTGGGTTTATCTGCCAACGAAATCAACCAAGCGCATGTTAATGCCTTGGCATGGGTGGAAGAACTCGGTATCTAAATCTCGTTAGAGTGTGATTTTTGACAGCGGCACCGTATCCCACGGCTGCCGCTTCTTTATTTGTGATACAGAAAACATGAATTGTATTGTTCTTGATACCGCAACCGAGTGGGTTGCATTAGGGGTCTACGCGCATGGTAAGCTATGGCAGGCTGATGCTCATATCAAGCAAGGTCATGCCGAGTATACCTTGCCACAACTACGGCAATTACTCGAACAGGCGAAGCTGTCGTTGGCGGAGATTGAGGTGATTGTGGTGGGTAATGGGCCAGGGGCGTTTACTGGTTTACGTATTGGTTGTGGTTTGGCGCAAGGACTGGCTTTTGCTCATGACCTACCATTGATGCCGGTTTCGACTTTGGCGGCGGTGGCTGCCAGCACCGATGCCGACTATCCGCTGGTGGCAATGGATGCGCGGATGGGAGAAGTCTATTTTGCTGCTTATCAAGCCGACGCATGGCAACAGCCGATTGTTTCCCCGCAACTCATCACACCAGCACAGCTTCCCGCTTTACCTGCTCAGGCGTGGACGGGTTGTGGTACGGCGTGGTCGGCCTACCCAGAACCCTTGCAACACGCGCTGCAGGACCATCAACTGACCATCAGTCCCGTTGCCGTTCCGACTTCTGCTGGCTTACTACGATTGGCGTTGTCAGGGCAATTCTCGACTGTATCTGCCGAACAACTGTCGTTGTTGTACCTGCGCGATAAAGTGGCATTGAAAACCCATGAACGACGTTAAGGCTTGGCCTCAGGTCATCTTTCCACTGGCTGAAGCCGATTTACCCGCGTTGGCTGTCATGGCTGCCGAGGCACAAATCGGGGCATGGACATTGTCCCAGTTAGTGAGCTCTTGGCAAGCGGGGCATTTGATTGTGGGATTGCAGTGGCAACAACAGTGGGCAGGATTCGCCGTGTTATTGCCCTTGCCTGATGAAGTGGAATTATTAGAAATCGTGATTGCTCAGTCACAACAACGGCAAGGGTGGGGGCGATATTTATTAACGCAGTGTGAAACATGGGCAATACAACAGGGCAAGGGGCGGATGCTATTGGAGGTGCGGGTCGGTAATATGCCTGCCCGTGGTTTGTATCAAAGTCTGGGGTATCGGGAAATTGGGCGACGTCGTGGGTATTATCCTGTGCCTGAAGGTGGGCGCGAAGACGGGCTAGTTTTAGAAAAACGCTTGCTACCAGAGGAGGCACCATGACCCCAGAACAACAGTTTGTGTTAGAAGCAATGGGCATTACACCGAGGTGGCAATCTCGTTTTGCTCCTGCAACCACCACTGAGACGGTCGTCATGTCAGCTATAACAACAGAAGCAATCGAATCGGCGGAACACCATGCGGCACCGGTCGTAGTACCTGTTACACCGGTGGTGGCATGGGACACTTTGCAGCAACAGGTTCAACAATGCCAAAACTGTGGTCTGGCGCAAACCAGAACCCAAACCGTTTTTAGCCGAGGGTCAATGCAAGCGAAGTGGATGATTATTGGTGAGGCCCCCGGTGAACAGGAAGATAAACAAGGTTTACCATTCGTTGGGCCTGCCGGTAAGTTACTCGATGCGATGTTGCATGCGGTCGGATTAGATAGGGAGCAGGATGTGTTGATTGCGAACATCTTGAAATGTCGCCCACCAGGTAACCGCAACCCACAACCGGCTGAAATTGCCGCCTGCTTTTCATATTTGGAAGCACAAATTGATTGTGTGAAACCGGCGATCATTATCGCGCTGGGACGTTTTGCTGCACAAACTTTGTTAGATACTGATTCAGCTATCAGCCGTCTGCGTGGGCGGGTACATCGTTGGCGTGATATTCCTTTGGTTGTGAGTTATCACCCTGCTTATTTATTGCGTAATTTGCCCGACAAAGCGCGGGCGTGGGAGGATTGGTGTTTGGCGCGCCAAACTATGTCTTAACTGTAATTGGTTAAACTGTCCCTTGATACGAAAAAAGCCTCCAAATGGAGGCTTTTTTCGGTATCTGTCGAGAAACAATCGGCTTATTTGAGCTTAGTTTCTTTATAGATGACGTGCTTGCGTAAAACCGGATCGTACTTCTTGATCTCGATTTTTTCAGGCTTGGTACGTTTGTTTTTGGTTGTGGTGTAGAAGTGACCAGTACCACCGGTCGATTCCAGTTTAATTTTTTCACGCATGGTGATGAAACCTTCCTACTGTCAGATTTCGCCGCGTGCACGCAGATCTGCGAGCACAACGTCGATACCGTTCTTGTCGATGGTACGCAGGGCCGCGTTGGACACACGTAAGCGTACCCAGCGGTTTTCGCTCTCAACCCAGAAACGACGATACTGCAGGTTGGGCAGGAACCGGCGCTTGGTCTTATTATTGGCATGGGACACATTATTCCCAACCATCGGACGCTTGCCGGTGACTTTGCAAACTCGCGCCATGAGAGTTATCTCCAGAAACCGATAAAAACCGTCTTTATATCATGAACTAGCGCATTCACTCAAGCCAAACATGACGGCGCAAACCACACTAGGATAAAAATATCGCTGATTTGTGGGGCTTGAGATGCGATTGGTGGGGGGATAGGTTTTATCTTGTTGTGTCAATAGTTTGGTAGGCTCGAGGTGCATTGAGAGTGCGCCGCTTTCGGGTTACAATTACCAATTCCATTAGCCCCCGTACTCTCTAATGACCAAGTTTATTTTTGTGACCGGCGGCGTTGTCTCCTCTTTGGGTAAAGGCATCGCCGCCGCGTCTATTGCGGCGATTCTCGAATCTCGTGGCCTCAAGGTCACCATGTTAAAACTCGACCCGTACATCAACGTCGATCCGGGTACGATGAGTCCATTTCAACATGGCGAGGTTTTTGTCACCGAAGATGGTGCAGAAACCGACCTTGACCTCGGCCACTATGAGCGTTTCATCAAAGCCCGCATGAAGCGCAGCAATAATTTCACCACCGGCCAAGTGTATGAATCAGTGATCACCAAAGAACGTCGTGGTGACTACCTTGGCGGTACGGTGCAAGTGATTCCGCACATCACCGATGAAATCAAGTCCAAAGTGCACGAAGGCGCCGGTGATGTCGATGTGGCGATTGTTGAAATTGGCGGCACAGTGGGTGATATCGAGTCGTTGCCTTTCCTAGAGGCCATTCGTCAAATGCGCTCGCATTTGGGTCGTAAGAACACCTTGTTTGTGCATCTGTCTTATGTGCCATTTATCGGTGCGGCTGGCGAAATTAAAACCAAACCAACACAGCATTCGGTACGTGAGTTGCGTGAAATTGGTATTCAGCCCGACATTTTGCTGTGCCGCATGGATCGCCCATTACCAGATGAAGAACGCCGTAAAATCGCTTTGTTCTGTAATGTCGAAGAATCGGCGGTGATTGGTTGTTACGATGCCACCTCGATTTACAAAATCCCTGGCATGTTACATACCCAAGGGATTGACGACATTATCAGCGAACAATTCCAACTCGACTTGCCGGCGGCTGATCTGTCGGCTTGGGATCGAATTGTCCACGCTTTAGAATTCCCGAAAGACGAAGTCAATATTGCGATGGTCGGCAAGTATGTCGATCTGACTGAATCGTATAAATCGCTGTCTGAAGCCTTAATTCACGCCGGCATTCATACCAAGTCACGCGTCAATATTCACTACATTGACTCAGAAGAAATCGAACGCAATGGTGCCCAAAGCCTGAAAGACATGGATGCCATTTTGGTGCCCGGCGGCTTTGGTAAGCGTGGCGTTGAAGGCAAAATTTGTGCAGTGAAATTTGCTCGTGAACATAAAATCCCTTACTTGGGGATTTGTTTGGGGATGCAAATTGCGCTGATTGAATATGCTCGTGATGTCGCAGGCATGCAAGGGGCCAATTCCACCGAATTCGATCTTGAAACCGACTACCCTGTGGTGGCGCTGATTGATGAGTGGGTTAATCACGACGGCAAAGTCGAAAAACGGGACGAAAACTCCAACCTCGGCGGCACCATGCGCTTAGGTGGTCAAGAGTGTGATTTAGTCAGCGATAGCCTCGCCGCCAAAATTTATGGCGCCGAACGGATTGTCGAACGTCACCGCCATCGTTACGAAGTCAACAATTACTATGTTGAACGTCTGCAAAGTGCCGGCTTAGTCATCAGTGGTCGTTCGGTGGGGGCAGAAAAACTGGTTGAAACCATCGAATTGCCGGCAGCAAACCATCCGTGGTTCTTTGCGTGTCAGTTCCACCCTGAATTCACCTCGACACCACGCAATGGCCATCCTTTGTTCATTGCATATATCAAAGCCGCTTTAGCTCATAAAACAGCTAAAAAAGTGAAATAAGTCAAAGGGCTGAGCGATGCAATTATGCGGATTTGAAATCGGTTTGAACCAGCCATTGTTTCTGATGGCCGGCCCCTGTGTTATCGAAGGTGAACAATTTGCTTTGGATACCGCAGGTCGCTTGAAAGAAATCACCACCGAGTTGGGGATTCCTTTCATTTACAAATCCAGTTACGACAAAGCGAACCGCAGTTCTGGACAGTCGTTTCGTGGTTTAGGCATGGAACAGGGCTTGCAGATTCTCGCCAAGGTGAAACAGCAAATCGGTGTGCCGGTGGTGACTGATGTGCATACTGAAGCCGAAGTGCCTGAAGTTGCTAGCGTGGTGGATGTTTTACAGACCCCAGCGTTTTTGTGTCGGCAAACCGATTTTATCCGCGCCGTTGCCCAATCTGGCAAACCAGTAAATATCAAAAAAGGCCAGTTTCTTGCCCCAGAAGATATGACACAGGTGGTGGCAAAGGCTCGTGCAGCCGCCCAAGAAGTGGGCTTAGATGACGATCGCTTTATGGTGTGTGAACGAGGCGTGTCCTTCGGTTACCACACTTTAGTATCAGATATGCGCAGTTTAGCCATCATGCGGCAAACCGCCTGCCCAGTGGTGTTTGATGCGACACACTCGGTACAACAACCGGGTGGGCTAGGTCATGCGTCAGGTGGCCGCAGTGAATTTGTGCCGGTGTTGGCGCGTGCAGCAGTGGCGGCGGGGGTAGCGGGGCTGTTTATGGAAACTCACCCCGACCCAGCTAAAGCATTATCCGATGGCCCTAATGCTTGGCCGTTGTCGCGAGTGGCCGAACTGCTGTATACCCTGCGTGAAATTGATGCTTTGGTCAAACAGCGTGGGTCGTGGCCAGAAGACATGGCCTAATCTGTATCTAATTTTTTCTTCCTACATGTAAATAGGGATTTTTGAATGAGCTCGATTATTGATGTGATCGCCCGCGAAGTGTTGGATTCGCGTGGTAACCCAACCGTAGAAGCTGATGTGTTATTAGAATCGGGTGTGATGGGGCGTGCTGCGGTGCCTTCTGGTGCCTCCACCGGTGAAAAAGAAGCATTAGAACTGCGCGATGGCGACAAGGGCCGCTATTTAGGTAAAGGCGTGCTCAAGGCGGTAGAACATATCAATACCGAAATTTGCGAAGCCTTAGTAGGTTTGGATGCCGCCGATCAAAGCTATATCGACAAAGTGTTGATCGAGTTAGACGGTACCGATAACAAAGGCCGCTTGGGTGCCAATGCGATCTTAGCGGTGTCGATGGCGGTAGCACGGGCGGCAGCAGAAGATGCTGGCTTGCCACTGTATCGCTATTTGGGCGGTGCAGGTCCAATGAGCCTGCCAGTGCCGATGATGAACGTGATCAACGGTGGTGCACATGCTAACAATAGCTTGGACATCCAAGAGTTCATGATTATGCCAGTCGGCGCAGGTTCGTTCCGCGATGCCTTGCGTTGTGGCGCCGAAATTTTCCATACCCTGAAAAAAATCTGTGCCGACAAAGGGCACTCAACAGCGGTGGGTGATGAAGGTGGTTTTGCCCCTAATTTGGAAAAGAACGAAGACGCGCTGAAACTGATTTTGGAAGCGATTGAGCAAGCAGGCTATGTCGCTGGCCAAGATGTGTTGTTGGCTTTGGATTGTGCCAGTTCTGAATTTTACAAAGATGGTAAATACCATCTGGCCGGTGAAGGCTTGTCGCTGACCTCGGAAGAGTTTGCCAATTACTTGGCAACCTTGGCCAGCAACTACCCGATTATCTCGATCGAAGATGGCATGAGCGAGCACGATTGGGCTGGTTGGAAAATCTTGACCGACAAACTCGGCAAAACCGTACAGTTGGTTGGCGATGATGTATTTGTGACCAATCCAAAAATCTTGGCCGAAGGTATCAAAGCCGGTATTTGTAACAGCCTCTTGGTGAAAATCAACCAGATTGGTACCCTGTCCGAAACCCTACAAGCAGTGGATTTGGCAAAACGCTCCGCCTACACCAGTGTGATGAGCCACCGTTCTGGTGAAACCGAAGACAGCACCATCGCCGATTTAGCAGTGGCAACCAACTGTATGCAGATCAAGACTGGTTCGTTGTCTCGTTCTGACCGGATGGCGAAATACAACCAGTTATTGCGTATTGAAGAAGAACTGGGTGATGCCGCAACTTATCCCGGTCGTGCCGCTTTTTATCATTTAAAGTAAGCTGCCACGATGCG
The DNA here is from genome assembly GCF_000420525.1 of Aquaspirillum serpens DSM 68. Lineage (GTDB taxonomy): Bacteria > Pseudomonadota > Gammaproteobacteria > Burkholderiales > Aquaspirillaceae > Aquaspirillum > Aquaspirillum serpens. Next base: position 15,173 of record NZ_ATVC01000004.1, on the reverse strand, counting down.
TAGTGTTACCCTGATCCTGATTGCCCTAATTGTTTCCTTACAATGGCCCATGTGGTTTGGTAAGGGTAGTTGGGTCAGGGTAATGCAAATTGATAGCCAACTGGCTGAACAGCGGCAAGAAAATGAACGCTTGTTGGCGCGCAATCAAGCGCTTACCGCCGAGGTGGTGGACCTTAAACAAGGGACCGAAGCCATTGAAGAACGTGCTCGCAGTGAGCTTGGCATGATTAAATCAGGCGAAGTGTTTTTTCAGTTGCTGAATAAAGAACCTTAATTCCCTAACCCTCTGTGTCGTGCGTTGTTGTCCCCGACTCCATGCCTGATAAATGCTCCACCATGACACCTACTGAAATTGCCAGAGAAACTCTCCTCCGCCTTGCCACTGAAAAACTGGCACCGACCCCTGAAAACTACACCCGCCTCTACCAAGAAATTGCAGGGTTACAAACCGAGCTAATCACGGATTCCACCCAACCTGATTGGGGACATCTATTACAACAGTCGCTTCCTAAAGATCATCCGCATGCCGAGGTTGAACGCGACCGGATTCAACAAGCGCTGAATGAACGTGATTGGTTAAAAGCAGTACGCTATGCCTGTGAGTATGGGCAGGAACTGGTGTTAGCAAACAGTATCGGACAAGAGTGGGGCACCCTGTTTGAACGCTTCGTTCAGGAATGGGAGGCGCATCAACCTGGGCTCACTCAATCTAAAAAACGCCAAGCCTTGCAACGAGTGTTAGCCATGCAAGCGGGGGCAAGTCCAATTCAGCTGTATCAGAAACTCAATAATCTGGTACAAGGCTGGGCCAAGCCGATGGATAAAGCGCCAGCACTCCCCCCAGTGGCAGCGGATTTATTGTCATTGGGGATGGAAGATTTAGAGGCAGAGGCTGAACGGGCTGCTGCCGGTGGGCTGACGCTATTGCCCCCAGAATTACCAGCAGGTTGGGAGCGGTGGCGGGTCATGTTGGCTGAAACCTTATATCAAGGCGTCACACCGCGTTTTCATGGTTTCCCCGAATTACAGCATGAACTCGAACATGTCTCGCGGACTTTGGACGGGGTATCAAATTTAGATGAGCAAGAGTTGCTTGCCCGTAATTTGAAAAAACTGTGGATTAAAACGGCGATTCATCAGCAACATGAAGAAAGAATCGTCAACGGTTTGGTTAATCTGCTCGATTTGCTGTTAGAGAATTTGGACGAGCTAGCTGGCTCCGACCGCCATCTAGGCGGGCAAATTGAGGCGGTGCGCACGCTCCTCGCAAGCGAAGTGATGACCATGCGAGCGATTTATCAGCTCGAAGCCTCGCTGAAAGAAGTGATCTATAAACAAGGTCTGTTAAAACACAGCCTCGATCAGGCCACCGATTCGCTGCGTGACATGCTCAATACTTTTACCCAGCGCTTATCGATGATGGTTGATCATACCGATCAATATCAAAATCGGATTCAGGGTTACACCGAACAATTACAAACGGCACAAGACCCCATCGCTTTGGGTCAGATTGTCGATTATTTAATGAGCGATACTCGTTCGATCCAAGTGGATTTGGTCAGTGCCCGCGATGAGTTGTTGGCAACGCGGCAACGGGTGGAAAGCGCAGAATATCGGATTCAAGAGCTAGAACAGGCCTTAGATGCCGCGAGTGCAAAGATTAAAGAAGATCAACTGACCGGCGCCTACAACCGGCGGGGATTGGAAGAAATTTTTGCTCGTGAGCGCGCCCGACAAATCAGCACTGGCCGTCCTTTGTCATTGGCATTGATTGATATAGATAACTTCAAACAACTCAATGATCGTTATGGGCATTTGGCGGGGGATGATGCACTGAAACATTTGGTGGCAATTGCACAAGAGAAATTGCGCCCAACGGATGTTGTCGCTCGTTTTGGTGGTGAAGAATTTGTGGTCTTAATGCCGGAAACATCGATTGTGCAGGCACTCGATATTATTCGACGCTTACAACGCGAATTGACCAAAGCCTTTTTTATGGCAAATAACGATCGCTTGGTGCTGACATTTAGCGCCGGAGTGGCGGCATGTGGGACGGAAGAAACCGAGATCGAGATTATCGACCGTGCCGACCGCGCCATGTATGCCGCTAAAATGGCTGGAAAAAATCGGGTTTTTGCAGCTACAGAGAACGGTGTCGATGAAGAGGGTGCGTTTTCGGCCGAGCCGCCTTTACTCTAGTGGTTTGAGCCGCTGCCCGTGGATCATCAACGGGCAGGCTTAACTCATCAAACAGTTGTGTCTTTGCACGGTGCTCTTAAGCGTCTCCCCCGCCTTTTTTCATCACCTTACCTGCCTCGGCGCGGCTACGCCGCACCGCTTTCGGATCAGCAATCAATGGGCGGTAGATTTCAACCCGATCACGTTCCCGCAACACCGTATCGCTTTTAATTGCTTTAGAAAAAATCCCCAACTTTAATTGTGTCGGATCAATTTCTGGAAATTGCTGCAAGATGCCGGATTGTTCCACCGCTTGTTGTGCCGTTATTCCTTCGTCAACCATCAGTTTCAACAAGGCTTGCTGTTCTTGTTTCGCATAAACCACTTCGATTTGAATTTTTGCCACAACAGTTTTCCTCAATCATCACCATATAAACGGTCGGCTTCTTGAATAAAAGCATCGACTAAGGTACCCATGATGCGGCTAAACACTGGCCCAATCACCTTTTCTAATAATTTGCTAGAAAAGGTGTATTCCAGTCGAAATTCAATTTTGCATCCTTCGCTGCCCAAGGGGTGAAAACGCCAGCCGCCACCAAAATTTTCAAATGGGCCATCGACCAACACCATATCAATCGTGTTCGGGGGCGTGTTGTGGTTGCGGGTGGTGAAATGCTGGCGGATTTTCAAATAGTCGATATACAGGCTGGCAACCAACTCATTGCCTTGGCGCGAAATCACCTCACCTTTGGCACACCACGGTAAAAATTCAGGGTAGCGCTGCACCTCATCTACCAATTGAAACATCTGCGCTGGGGTGTGCATGACAAGAACGGTTTTTTCTATCGTTGGCATAACTTTGGCAAAACTCATAAAAAGTTGATTGGCAAACTCAGGGCTTGACTTTTTCTACCCACGCTAAACATCGGGTAGGCGGTCAAAAACTGGTACACTGGCAGATTATTTGCCTGTTTTGACAGGGGTAAGCGTCGTGAGCATCGTACAAAATAAAAAAGCAACCCATGATTATTTTATCGAAGAACGCTATGAAGCGGGGCTCGTCCTTGAAGGTTGGGAAGTGAAATCGATCCGTGCCGGTAAGGCACAGATTAAAGAAGCGTATGTGATTCTGAAAAACGGCGCTTTTTGGCTATTGGGTAGCCATATCACGCCTCTCTTGAGCGCTTCTAGCCACGTCCACCCCGACGCCACCCGCACCCGCAAGCTGTTACTCAAACAAAACGAAATTAACAAGCTGATTGGCTTGGTCGAGCGTTCGGGCTATACCTTAGTGCCATTAGACTTGCACTATTCCCGTGGGCGTATCAAAGCCAATATCGGTTTGGCGCGTGGTAAAAAACAACACGACAAACGCGAAAGCGAAAAAGAACGCGAATGGCAACGTGAACGGCAGCGAATCATGAAGGTTCACAACCGTTAATCGTTTCGCCTACTCTTTCTCTCTCTGACTGTGATGAACATGGATAAAATCCTCATTCTTGATTTTGGGTCACAAGTTACCCAATTGATCGCCCGCCGTGTGCGCGAGGCGCATGTTTACTGCGAATTACATTCGTTTGATATGTCGATCGATGACATCCGCGCTTTTGCACCCAAGGCCATTATTCTCTCTGGTGGGCCGAATTCGGTCTATGAATCGGACTACCAAGCCGACCCCGCTTTGTTTGAACTGGGCGTGCCGGTATTAGGGATTTGCTACGGCATGCAATGGATGGCGCAAACCTTGGGCGGCAAAGTGGAATCGGGCGATACCCGCGAATTTGGCTACGCCCAAATCCGTGCCCGTCATCATTCAAAATTGTTAGAAGGTCTGCAAGACAGCATCACTCCAGCTGGCGAAGGCTTGTTGGATGTATGGATGAGTCATGGCGATAAAGTAACTGAATTGCCAGCCGGTTTCCATGTGATTGCTGAAACACCGTCTTGCCCGATTGCGGCGATGGCAGACGAACAACGCCAATTCTACGGCGTGCAGTTCCACCCCGAAGTCACGCATACCAAACGTGGCACAGAAATGTTGCATCGCTTTGTGCTGCATATTGCCAATGCAAAACCAAGCTGGACCATGCCGAACTATATTGACGAAGCCGTCGCTAAAATCCGCGCCCAAGTGGGTGATGAGGAGGTGATTTTAGGCTTATCTGGTGGGGTAGATAGCTCGGTAGCGGCGGCGTTGATTCATCGTGCCATCGGCGACCAGCTGACTTGTGTGTTTGTCGATCATGGTCTGTTGCGTTTGAACGAAGGCCAGATGGTGATGGAGATGTTCGCGCAAAACTTAGGCGTGAAAGTGATCCATGTCGATGCCAGCGCAGCGTTTATGGGCAAATTGGCTGGCGTGACTGACCCTGAGCAAAAACGCAAGATTATCGGTGCAGAGTTTGTCGAGGTGTTCCAAGCGGAAGCGAAAAAACTCGAAAAAGCAAAATGGTTGGCACAGGGTACAATCTATCCCGATGTGATTGAATCGGCGGGAGCAAAAACTAAAAAAGCGCACACCATCAAGAGCCATCACAACGTAGGGGGCTTGCCGGAAACGTTGAATTTGAAGTTGCTCGAGCCGTTGCGTGAGTTGTTCAAAGATGAGGTGCGACAGTTGGGCGTGGCGTTGGGCCTGCCGGCTGAGATGGTCTATCGTCATCCTTTCCCCGGCCCGGGTTTGGGGGTGCGGATTCTTGGTGAGGTCAAAGCAGAATACGCACAGTTGTTGCAACGTGCGGATGCCATCTTTATCGAGGAGTTGCGTAATACCGTCGACGAAAAAACAGGTAAAAACTGGTACGACCTGACGAGCCAAGCATTTGCCGTGTTCTTGCCGGTGAAGTCGGTGGGGGTAATGGGTGATGGCCGCACTTATGAATGGGTGGTGGCGTTGCGTGCGGTGGTAACAAGTGACTTTATGACCGCACACTGGGCTGAGTTGCCTTATAGCCTGTTAGGTCGTGCCTCGAACCGGATCATCAATGAAGTACGCGGTATTAACCGTGTTGTCTATGATGTATCTGGCAAACCACCGGCAACGATTGAGTGGGAATAACCACGCCGTTAGTATCTGCCAATTTTGTAGGGAATAGTGCATCACCCCGAAGGATCGATGCGCTATTCCTGTGTTTTCTCGCGAAATTGCCGAATTTGCAATAAAAAAGGGGTGCCAAGTTGGGCGATTTCCGCCATGATTAGGACAAAACACTGTGTCCAAATAATAAAAGGTGGAATTTGCAATGAAACATGCCCTGCTCCCATTGAGCCTTGCTGGTGTTGTTGCCTTAACCGGCTGTGTCACCCCTCCCGTATCCCATCACTACGGTCCTGCCTACATCCAACCGGTTTACCAAGATGCTACATTTGCCCGCACGGAAATGTGCAAACTGACCAGTGAGGGCGAAATTGCTGCTTTATTTGATCGCTGGAACCAATCCTTACTCAGTGGCAACCCTAAACAAGTGGTGGCTAACTATGCTCCACGCTCGATTCTGCTTCCCACGGTATCAAACAAACCGCGTCTCTCTGCAGCAGAAAAACAAGATTACTTTGAACATTTCCTTGCCAATGGCCCAGTCGGAAAAATTGACCTGCGCCATATCGAAATTGGCTGCAATACTGCGGTTGATGCCGGCTTATATACCTTCTATTTCCGCAAAACCGGTGCCTCGGTCAGTGGCCGCTACAGCTACACCTACCGCTGGGATGGTCAAAACTGGTTGATTACCAGCCACCACTCCTCCGCCATGCCAGAAAAAGCGGGTGCGGCACATTAAGCATAAGCACCAAAATAAACAAAAAGCCCCCAGCAGTTGGGGGCTTTGGGCTGTGATGATGTTGATTAGCGGTTGATCCTAAAACGCTCGACGGCTTTTTCTAAGGCCAAAGCAAGGTCATGCAGGGTGTCGGCATGTTGCAAAGTGCTTTGTGTGGCGCTGTGGCTTTGTTCACTCATCACGGCAATATGTTGAATATTCTGTGCAATATCTCCACTGGCCGAGCGTTGTTCGCCCAACGCTTGGCTGATATAGGTAACCGCTTGTTGTACCTGACGGGCTTGCTGTTGTAATTCCGATACCGCCTGTTGGGCGGAGGAAACTTGATTGGTGCTGTTTTCTACCAATTGTCGGCCTGTTTCCATATTTTTCACCGCTTGTTCTGCACTGCTTTGCACGCGCTCGATCATCGCCGTGATTTCATGGGTTGATTGTGCGGTGCGTTCGGCCAGTTTGCGTACTTCATCCGCCACTACGGCAAACCCACGCCCCTGTTCCCCTGCACGGGCTGCTTCAATGGCGGCGTTAAGGGCCAATAAATTGGTTTGCTCGGCGATTTCTTGAATCACTTTCACAATGCTAGAAATATTTGCCGCATTGTTGCCCAATTCGCTCATCACGGCGGCGGAAGCTTCCATGCAATCATTGACTTGTCGAATCATATTACTGCTGTCGGTAATGGTATCGACACTGCGGCGAACTTGGACGCCGGTTTCACTGGTAATTCGATCGGCTTGCACGGCATGTTCTGCCACCTGACCAATGCTGTGGCTCATTTCTTCGACGGTGGCACTCATCCGTGTGGCGGCTTGGCTTTGTTCTAGCGCCAGCTGTGCCAGTTGTTTTTCATTTTGTTGCAATTCACCAATCGACTCGGCCACTTGTACGCTATAGCTGCGAATATCGCTGACTGTCCCTGCCAGTTGTTGCTGCATTTCTTTCATGGCAGATAACAGGCTATTGGGTGCTGCTGCATCGGTATGAATTGCTTGGTCCAAGTGCCCCGAGGCGATGGTACGCGTGACCTGCACTGCATAATTGAGTTCGCCACCAAGGTTGAGCATCAAACGGCGGGCAAACCAAATTGATGACAGGGTCAGAATCAACACAATCAATCCGCCGGTGCCGAGGGCAATCCACTGCGCTCTTTGTTCCCATGCCAAAGCCCCTGCGCGGGCTTGATCGGAAATGTGTTTTTGCTGTTCTAATAATGCTAATAAGGGTTTGCGTAGCTTTTGCCAAATGGGGATTTCTTTTTTGAACTCGGCTTGACCACCGGCTAAATCTTGTGCCTGAATCAACCGCATCACGCCATCGGCCATCGGTAACCAAGCTTGTTGCGCTTGAATAATCGTGCTCAGTTCGGGGTGGCTTTGGGCGCGTTGTTGTAAGGCGGCAGAGGCTTTTTCAAATTCAGTGCGCGCACGTTGGTATGAGCTAGGGGCATTCGGGTTATTGGGATTGAGCAACATGGCGTGCATGGCAAGACGAATACCCAGTGCTTCGGCATAGACAGAGTTCAGCTCTCGCTCCAAGGTCACATCTTGTTCTAAATGTTGGTCGAGAAGTTGATAGCTATAGCGCATCACGCCAAACACAATGACTAAAGCAGCCAAGGTCAAAATTGACGTTTGCACTACTAAAGCAATCATCCGTGCTTTTACATTCATACCGAATATCCCATGTCTTTTCTACAATTTCGCTAAAACCACCGGCACGGTGGCTATCCTAACAGAATTAAAACTTAACAAAACAATAAACCTTAGCTTATTTGTCATCAAACAAACTCGCCTTCAATGTTGGCTTTGCTGGCCCGATTCGATAGGGCTCGTTTTCCCGCAACGGCAGTGTCAAAATACCTGCTATTCCTCCATTTCAAGATAAAGGTTGCCGTATGTGTGGTGTTGTTGGCGCGATTGCCGCGCGAAATATCGTGCCGCTATTGATCGATGGTTTACGTCGTCTGGAATACCGTGGTTATGATTCTGCTGGGATTGCCGTGTTGACTGAACAAGGCATTGAGCGGGTGCGCCGTGTGGGACGAGTGGCAGAAATGCAGGCGGCGGCTGAGGCGGTGGAATTGGCCGCTGGCCTCGGCATTGGTCATACCCGTTGGGCGACGCATGGCGGGGTGACGGAACCGAATGCACACCCACATATTTCACGCGATCAAATTGCGGTGGTGCATAACGGTATTATCGAGAACCACGAAGCACAACGCGAACGATTGTTAGCACTCGGTTATGAATTTACGTCTCAGACCGATACCGAGGTGATTGCCCACCTGATTCATTATTACTACCAATCTACTGCCGACTTATTCGAAGCCACCCGTTTGGCGGTACGTGAATTGAGTGGCGCGTACGCTATCTGTGTGATGGCCTTGGATAGACCTGAGGAATTGGCCTGTGCCCGTATGGGCTGCCCGTTGTTGATTGGTTTAGGCGAAGGGGAAAATTTTATTGCCTCTGATGTGTCTGCTGTGTTGTCAGCGACGCGCCGTGTGATGTTTTTAGAAGAGGGCGATGTGGCACGCGTGAGCCGTCAGACGGTACAGGTGATTGACGGTCAAGATCAGCCGTGTGAGCGGCCGGTGTTGTTGTCGGATGTCTCTCTGGCTTCATTAGAGCTCGGCCCCTATAGCCACTTCATGCAAAAAGAAATTCACGAACAGCCTAAAGCCCTGAGCGATACGCTGGAGCAGATCCTTGAACAAGGCTTTACCCCCGATTTGTTCGGTGAACAAGCGGCTAGCCGCTTTAATGAGGTCACAGGTCTGCTTATTTTGGCATGTGGTACCAGTTATTACGCAGGTTTAACTGCCAAGTATTGGATTGAAGGCATTGCGGGGCTGCCATGTCATGTCGAAATTGCCAGTGAGTACCGCTATCGCGATGCTTGGGCCGATCCTAATTATTTGGTGGTGACGTTATCGCAATCTGGTGAAACGTTGGACACGGCGGAAGCATTAAAACGTGCCAAAGAATTGGGGCATAAAACCACGTTGTCGATTTGCAACGTGATGGGAAGTGCGATTCCTCGTGCTTCTGATTTGGTGTTTTATACCCGTGCCGGTGCAGAAATTGGCGTGGCATCGACCAAGGCGTTTACAACACAATTGCTGGCGCTGTTTACCTTGGCGGTGACTTTGGCAAAACAACGGCAACGCTTAGACGAGGCCACAGAAACCAGTTATCTGGATGCCCTACGCCATTTGCCCGGCAGTGTGCAACATGCGCTTAACCTCGAACCGCAGATTACCTTGTGGGCTGAACAATTTGCTAAGCGCCATCACGCTTTATTTTTGGGGCGCGGTGTGCACTATCCGATTGCGCTTGAAGGGGCATTAAAGCTGAAGGAAATTACCTACATTCATGCCGAAGCTTACCCCGCCGGTGAATTAAAGCATGGCCCATTGGCGTTGGTGGATGAGGATATGCCGGTGGTGGTCATTGCCCCGAACGACAGTCTGCTGGAAAAAGTGAAATCGAACATGCAAGAAGTCCGCGCTCGCGGTGGTGAGCTATTTGTCTTTGCCGATTTAGATAGCCACTTCCATGATTCTGAAGGGGTGCATGTCATTCGCACACCGCGTCATGTTGGGGTGTTGTCGCCGGTGGTGCATGCGATTCCGGTGCAATTGCTGGCGTATCACGCTGCGCTGGCGCGTGGTACTGATGTCGACAAACCGCGAAACCTTGCTAAGTCGGTAACAGTGGAATAACAGCGTTTAGCTGCTCTTGGATGGGCACAGTGATGTGTCCATCTAACTCAACTGTTGGAGAGAAATATTAATAGGATAATAGTATGAATATCAACGCCAGCATCATTGACCAGCGGGTAACCGGTATTGTTGAGGATCATCCCGAGTGGTTGCCAGAAGGGCATGACCTGAACAAGAAAAAATCAGCAGCATTTGTTTTGTTGTGCATCTCGACTTGTCTTGAGCTGCCTTTAGATGAAGCTGCTGAATTGATGACCGAAGGGGGTAATGATGCAGGTGTGGATGGGCTTCATATTGGTGAAGTCGAAGATGGCGAGTTTTTGGTGACGATATTTCAGGGAAAGTACAAAGTAAAAGACCTGAGCGGCGAGGCAAATTTTCCAGAAACGGGCGTCCAAAAGGCAGTGGGTACTGTATCGGTATTGTTTGACCCATACCGAAAAGTGGCTCTAAATGAAAAAATAGCGCCGAAAATTGAGGAAATTCGCTCTCTTATCCGTGATGCGTGCATCCCTAATGTGCGTGTTATTTTGTGCAATAACGGTGTGCAATGGGCAGCACAGGCTAATCATTGGATAGATGAGGCAAAAAAAGATTACGGTGATAAAGTGGATTTCATTCACTTTAATCACGACTCAATCGTCAATATTCTACAAAGAAGTAAAAAGGTTGATACGACATTGACCTTGAGTGGTCAAGCCATTGTCGAAGACATGAACTATATGCGTGTCCTCGTTGGCCGTGTGGCGGTGCAAGAGATTCATCGGCTGTTTAACGAACATGGCGACAGGCTGTTAGAACGAAATATCCGCCGCTACCTGGGTTTGCACACCAATCGTGTTAACACCGCGATTCATAACACCTTATGTGATCCACTTCGCTCGGATAAATTTTATTTTTATAACAATGGTATTACTGTGGTTTGTGATAAGTTCGATTACAACGCCTTTCAAAAATCAGATTACAAAGTACAGCTTAAAAATATGCAGGTGATCAACGGTGGTCAGACCTGCAAAACGATTCAGGAAACACTTAATCACGGCGGAATGTCTGGTCTTGTCGGTGAATCAGCGTATGTCATGGTGCGTATCTATCAACTGGCAGAAACAGATAAAGATTTCATCCAAGATATTACCTATGCCACCAATAGTCAGAATCCGGTGGATCTGCGTGATTTGCGTTCTAATGATGAGATTCAAAAACAACTTGAAATCGGAATAACCGATTTGGGCTATACCTACAAACGTCAGCGTGAAGAAGGGGGCGGCGGCTCGAATGTTGTGACCAGTTCGATTGTGGCCGAATCGGTATTAGCAATTTGGCGGGAACGGCCGCACCAAGCAAAATTTCGCCGTAAAGAACACTTTGGGAAGCTATATGACGACATTTTTAAGGCATTAAATGCGGCTCAAGCACTGCTGGCCGTGCTGATATTTCGGGCGGTTGAGAACGAAAGAAAACGGCCAACTTCTTTGACCCCACCCGATTATATGCCTTATGCCTCACACTATATTTCTATGCTGATTGGCCGCAGATTGCTGGCGGATATGTCTATCTCGCTCACAGAGGTGTCTCATCGCAATTTCCATCAAATTCTTAAAAAATTTGAAGACCAACACACGCAATATCATGCAAATGCGGTAAAAGATGTGGCAGAGGCACTGACGGCTTGTTATGGAAAGAGAGACGTATCACTACAACAACTTTCTGCAACTTTCCGGCGTGGTGATCTACTGGAATATCTACCGGCCCCTTTTCCTTTTTAATCGCGCATTATTCAAAGCCTATTTAATGTTCGTGGGTTGGGCCTTGTCAATTTGCCCCTCTCCCCGATATGTGTTGATGATTGCCTTGCTTAAGGCAAATGTGTTTCCGTTTTTCCTTGATGCTGTCAGACGTCAATGCAGTGTTTGACGCATGGCGCAAGGAAGGTTAGGATTCCCTGATATGTCAACGTGCAATAAATAAGGAGAACCACTATGTCCGATAATAGCCTCAGCCCAGAAAAACAAAACCTGTTGGCAGAAGTCAAAGATGTGATTCAACAAACTGAAACCATTTTGCAAGCCACCGCCGGCGAAGGCAACGAACAAGCGAAGGCCTTGAAACAAAAATTGGCGGCTAACTTGTCTGTTGCCAAAGACCGTTTGATTGCGGCGGAAGAAGTGGCTTTGGCGCGTGCTAAAGCGACTGCCCGTGCGACCGATCAATATGTGCACGAACATCCTTGGAAAGCTCTAGGCATTGGGGCTGCAGTCGGTTTCTTGTTGGGCATGTTGGTTTCCCGCCGTTAAGCTGGCATGACAGATCCCTTCTCTTCCGCGCCACCCCGTCGAGGGGTGCGCGGTTTTCTTGATACCCTCGCCCAGCTACTTTTCACCCGCGCCGAATTATTTAGCCTAGAAGCGCAAGAACACAAAGAGCAATTGGTTCATGCCATGTTATTAGGTGGTGTGGCTTTAGTGTGTTTCTTACTCGCTGGCGTGGCGGTATTACTGACGCTCTTTGCGGTGTTACCACCTGAATGGCGCGGTTGGCTATTGGCTGCGGTCGCTGTGTGTCTGTTGTTATCTTCGCTGTGGTTATTGCAGCGTCTTTCTGCTCATTTACGCCATACCCCGCCCCCATTCCATGATTCACTGCGTGAATTGCGCCGTGATTGGGATGTCCTCTCTGGAAAACAAAAATGAGACGGCATATCCAACAACGTCAGCTACAAAAAGAATTGCTTTTAATTAAAGGCGAAGCCTTGCGAACCCGTGCCCAGTGGGAGTTGCAACAAATCTCACGGCCAAACGAGGTGTTGAAATTTGGCTGGCGCTGGTTGAGTCAAGGTGGGCAACTGACGAAGTGGTTGCCTGCGGTATTGACCCTCCTGCCATCGGGACGGGTGGGGCGCGCATTGGGTTGGGTGGTGAAACTGGGCGTGGCATGGCGTATTTGGCGTGGCTGGCAACGATAGCGGATGTCAGATTTTTCGCTTATTCCGCCTAAAGCGCGGCAATGGTTAGCTCAACTTGGAATTACCTCACCTGACCAATTACAACAATTGACTGCCCACGCTGTATTTCAGGCCTTGCAACGGCGGCGTTTTCCGGTCAACCGGCGTTTGCTGTGGGGGCTGATGGCGATTGAACGGGGCTGTCATTGGTCACAACTGACTGACGAAGAAAAACAGCAGGCTTGGCAGGCGGTACAACAGGGCTTTCCCCCGTTAATGCCTGATGAGCTGCCAGTGGCTGAACAAGCGATGCAGTTGGCGTTGGCACAGGCACAATTGGCACAAGCTGTCGGTGAGGTGCCAGTGGGGGCGGTGGTGATGCAAGGCGATACCTTGATCGCAGTGGGGCACAATCTACCACGTCAACATCATGATCCCACTGCCCATGCTGAAATTGTTGCGTTGCGCCGTGCAGCAGAAAAACTCGCCAATTATCGCCTACAAGATTGCACGCTCTATGTGACCTTGGAGCCCTGTGTGATGTGTGCTGGCGCGATTTTGCATGCGCGCTTACAGCGTGTGGTGTTTGGGGCGTATGATGAGCGCGCTGGTGCGGCAGGCAGTGTGTGTGATGTTTTTGCTATGTCAGCATTGAATCACCAAACCGCTGTCAGCGGTGGTCTCCTCGCCACACCTTGCCGCGAGTTACTTCAACAATTCTTTGCCCAACGGCGGTCGTGATGTCGCTTGCGATTACCATCCATCTTCAGCAACAACGATTATTTGTATCCGATCAATGCACCGATACACTGATTGCCTGCTACCCGATTTCAACAGCAAAAAAGGGCGCAGGGGAACAACGCGGCAGTTATCAAACACCCCGTGGACAGCATTATATCCGTGCCAAAATTGGCGCCCATCTGCCTCGGGCAGCGGTGTTAGTGGGACGGCGTTGGACAGGTGAAGTGTGCGATGATGCACTCTTTGCGGCACAACCGGAGCGCGATTGGATTTTGTCACGCATTCTGTGGTTATGTGGTCGTGAAGTCGGGAAAAATCGTCTTGGTGAAGTCGATACCATGGCGCGCTACATCTACATTCATGGCACACCGGATGCGGTGAGCTTATCGACGCCGCAATCTCACGGCTGTATCCGGATGCACAACGATGATGTGATTGCCCTATTTGAACAAGTGTCCTGTTTTACGCCGGTGCAGATTGTTGAGGGTGATGTGTTATGCGGTTAACGGCTGCCTCGCTGTTGGTGGCTGTGCTGGCCTGTCCCCTCGGCCAAGCCAGCAGTAATACGGTGCACAATTATCTATTGCAACAACAACAGCTTGCGCTGTCTCCGCTGTTTCCTAATCCAAAACAGCCGGGTGTGCCGTGGATGAAGGTCGGTGTGAAAAGCCAAACCGTGGTGTTGTATGACGAGTACGGGCGTCAGCAACGGCGTTATTTGGCCTCGACAGCCAAACGCGGTTTGGGTGAGCGAGAGGGGTCTTATCAAACGCCTCGTGGTTGGCATCGGGTGTGCGATAAAGTTGGCGATGGCGCACCACTGGACACCATTTTATTTCGCCAAGCCATCACCCCTTGGCGGTATACGCCGCAACTGCACGCAGAATATCCAGAAAAAGATTGGATCTTGACCCGTATTCTGTGGTTATGTGGACAAGAACCGGGGTTAAACCAAGGCCAACTTGCCGACGGAACGGTCGTCGATAGCTATCGTCGCTTTATCTATATCCATGGCGCAGGTAGCCATGTCAAATGGGGTACACCAACGTCTTTAGGGTGTATTCGTCTCTCTAGTGCGGATGTGATCGATCTTTTCTCTTTAGCACCATTGGGAAGCGATGTTTTAATCGATCCTGATTTTTAACAAATTTAATAAAAAGTGATTTTTATCTTTTAATTGTTAAATTGCCGATTGAGAACCGTATAAATAACGCACTATACACATCAAGTTTTTTTCATAGAATCTCCGCAAGGAAACCCCTGACTTGAGTCAGGGGAGGAATTGCGAGTGCGCGAAGCGCACCCTGTGGTATAAACTGTGACGTATGGTTGATGTTGTCACGAAACATAATTGTGTCTATCAAACGGCATACCGAGTATGTCACCAAGAGGCGATGAGCGATGATGCGCACGGCGTCGATTTGGCTTGACACGACGACGGAACACGCGGGCCGTCTTGCAGCACTTCAAGTGGCCTATGCGGACGCCTGCAACCGTCTTGTTCCCATCGTGCGCGAGCACCGTCTGTACAACCGCGTCGGTCTGCACCAGCACACCTATACGATGCTGCGCGAAGCGACACCGCTGGGTAGTCAGATGTGCTGCAACGCCATTTTCTCGGTCTGCAAGGCGTATAAGGCACAAAAAGAACTCGGGTGCATCAGGAAGGATGCACCCATTCCCGACATCCGCTTCAACCGCGCCAGTGTCCACTTCGACAAACGCACCTACACCCTCAAAGGCAAGACCGTCTCGCTCTATACCCTCGATGGGCGTATCACCGTGCCGTTGCGTCTCGGCGAACACCAGC